>JALQUB010000067.1 GCA_023268635.1 Pseudomonadales bacterium | reverse complement strand
GCGTCCTCCTCCCGAGCCGATCATGTGCTGAGCTGCACAGAAGCAAACATTCGCTGGACCGATAAGATTTGTTGCGAGCGTCCTCTGCCAGGCGTCTTGCCAGTCCGCATAAGTCGTCGACTCTATGGGGTGATAGATCCCGATTCCGGCGTTGTTTACGACGATGTCCAATCCGCCCAGAGTCGCATGTGCATCTTCGACAGCGAGACGAACCTGTTCGGCATCTGCTAAATCTGCACAGTGTAGGCTATGCCCATCACCCGCGAGTGCGGCGAGTGCATTCATCGCCGCCTCCTCGTTACTGCGATAGACAATCGCGACGCGTGCGCCACGTGCAGCGAATGCTTTAGAGATGGCGAGTCCTATACCGCGCGAACCGCCGGTGACTAGCACTTTTTTATTAGTAAACTTCAATGCTCATCCTCAATCAGATCGTCCATTTTCGCGAGCCTGCCGATTAATTCTTCGACACGCGAGCTATAACCCCACTCATTATCGTACCAACTAACAACCTTCACCAGATTGCCGCCCATGACTTGGGTTAACTCACTATCAAAAATACTGGAATGTGAGTCTCCTATAATATCGCTGCTCACGATCGGTGCCGTTGAGTAACTCAGTATCCCTCGCATAGGTCCTTCGGCCGCAGCCCTTATCGCCGCATTTATTTCTTCCACGGTCACATCACGCTCTAACTCAGCGACCAGATCCACAACGCTGCCATCGGCCACCGGCACACGCATAGCGAGACCGTCTAATTTACCCTTGAGCTCGGGTATCACCATGCCAATCGCCTTCGCCGCTCCTGTCGATGTAGGCACTATATTGGTAGCAGCATTACGCGACCGCCTCGGGTCTCCCGAATTAGGCGCATCGATCAGTCGTTGTCCGGACGTGTAGGCATGTACAGTCGTTAACAATCCGCGCTTCAAGCCAAAAGAATCGTGTAATACTTTCGCGAGCGGAGCAGCACAATTTGTCGTGCAGCTCGCATTACTGATGATTCGACTTTCAGGCGTGATGACATGATCATTGACTCCTGTGACTAGCGTCGCGGCCAATGTCTCTTTCGCCGGCACAGTGAGCAAAACGCGGCGAGCACCAGCATCAAGATGCTTCTCGAGATCGGCTAACTGACGGAACACTCCGGAGCTCTCAACGACGTAGTCGACGTCTAATTCTTTCCACGGCAATTTCGCTGGATCTCGTTCACTCAATACTGCGAAGGGATCTCCATTGATCTCCATGCGATCACCGTCGACGCTAATCTCACCCGGAAATACGCCATGGGTGCTATCGTATTTAAACGCGTAGGCGAGCTGCTCCGCACTCGCCAAATCATTCACCGCCACAACATCGTAGTGGCCGCGCAATTTCGCTATTCGCATGATAGTGCGCCCTATACGACCAAAACCATTGATCGCCACCCTCGGCAAACGTTTACCACCTTTGCTCGTCGTATTCATGCCCCACCCTCTCGTCAGTTGTTAACAGTCTAGGTATACGTCAAAAGTAATTTAAGACGCTCATCGCGTTGGCGTAAAAGTATTCTTACCGTCCTCACTAACAACCTGCCCCACTGCGCCGAGCATTTCTTTTTCTACCATAGTTGCGAGCGTCTCTGGATCGTTCAGCGTATTCGCTATAAAGCGCGTATCATCTAAATTTAATCTGCCAATCACAATCCCGCGACTCGGCGCACCCTGCTCATGCACCACAGTATAAGTCTCTATTCGAGCTTCACCCTGTGGGGTTTCAGTAAAGCGCGGCGTCGGCATCGCGTCAATGTCGGCCTGGTAGGCAGTGGGGCCCTATGCACCGAACTCGATGAACCGGTCTGGTGCCTCTTGCCTTAGCGCCTGCCTCCTAGTACAAAGGAACTGTAACGCCGCTTAGTGCAAAGGGACAACACAGGAACAGAAAAGCAACATCTATAACAAAAAATCTAACACGGAGAGCTTATTCATGACCTACTTTCGACGCACCCAAAATTCTTCAGCCTCAACGCCGCTGGCGCGCGCGACGAGCTTCCTGCTTAAGTTGCTTGGCATTACAGGCATGGCGCTATTATTGCCCAATAGTTTCGCCGAGAAGCTTGCAGGGGGCTTTGAGATAGTCCAACTCGCCGATATGAAATGGGATGAGAGCAGCGACCGAGTGCAGCAGAAAGTGTTATACGGCAACCCTTCTGAAGAAGGCCTCTATATAATCCGTGTGCGTTTCCCCGCCGGCGGAACTAGCCGGCCTCACTACCATTCCCAAGACCGATTCGTCACGGTAATCGAAGGAACTTGGAACGCGGGCCTAGATGCGAGCCACGACATGACCAAGACAACTCCCATCCCGTCGGGTGGATTCATGATGCACCCGGCAGGCGCAGTGCACTATGATGGCTCACGAGGCGGCCCAGTCGTCGTCGAAATCCGCGGCTTCGGACCGGTGACAACCACTAGCGTCGAGATCGAGCACTAACAGAGCAAAATTCACGTCAGTCTACGCAGAAAGGGCGGAAATTTGGCGAGTTTCGCAATTTTCCGCCCTCTCAGCCTCGACCTCGAGGCTGCAACTCTTTATAGTACGCCCCTTCTGTAAATCCCCAATCAAGAACCCACGGCGATCGCGTGCTAGAGCAGCATTCAGCCGTAGAAAAAGGACTACCCTGTGATCTCTGCCGCCAACGTCACTATGCAATTCGCCGCCAAACCTCTCTTCGAGAACATCTCGGTCAAGTTCGGCGATGGCAACCGCTACGGTCTTATCGGTGCCAATGGCTGCGGTAAGTCGACGTTTATGAAAATTCTCGACGGCAGCCTCGCTCCGACCTCAGGCAACGTCTCAATCACGCCAAATGAGCGCGTCGGCAAACTCAACCAGGACCAATTCGCATTTGAAGAATACAGCGTCATAGACACTGTCATCATGGGGCATAAGGAACTGTGGGAGATCAAACAAGAGCGCGACCGTATCTATGGACTCCCCGAGATGACCGAGGAAGATGGCATGAAGGTCGCCGAGCTGGAGATCCAGTTTGCAGAATTCGACGGCTATAGCGCCGAGAGCCGCGCTGGGGAATTGCTCAGCGGCGCAGGAATCGAGGAAGCATTACATTTCGGCCCAATGTCTGAGGTCGCACCAGGCTGGAAACTTCGCGTGCTTCTCGCCCAGGCACTGTTCTCGGATCCAGACATACTGCTACTCGACGAACCGACCAATAACCTCGATATCAATGCGATCCGTTGGCTAGAAGACGTCCTCAATCAACGCCGCTCGACCATGATCATCATCTCCCATGACCGCCACTTCCTGAATTCGGTGTGCACACACATGGCGGACATCGATTACGGCGAACTCCGTGTGTATCCTGGCAACTACGATGATTTCATGATTGCCTCGACCGCCGCCCGCGAGCGCTTGCAGTCAATCAATGCGAAGAAATCAGCACAAATCGCCGACCTACAGCAATTCGTGAGCCGCTTCTCGGCGAACGCATCCAAAGCGAAGCAAGCAACTTCTCGCGCCAAGCAGATTGAGAAGATTCAGCTCGAAGACATCAAACCCTCGAGCCGTGTCAGTCCTTATATTCGTTTCGAGCAAGCCAAGAAATTACACCGGCAGGCGGTAGTGATCGAAAATCTGAAGCATGGTTTCGACGGCGAGACACTCTTCGAAGGTGGCAATCTCATCATCCCAGCTGGCCAAAAATTAGCAGTAATCGGTGAGAATGGCGCGGGTAAGTCGACCTTCCTGCGTTGCTTGGTCGGCGAACTTACTCCCAATGGAGGCACGATAGCTTGGGCGGAGAATGCCAGCGTGGGCTATTGCCCACAAGACAGTACCACTGACTTCGACAATGATATGACGATCTTCGAGTGGATGACGCAATGGCGCAAGCCGACTCATGACGACCTCATCGTCCGCGCCACCCTTGGCCGCCTACTCTTCCCGGCCGACGATGCGAAGAAGAAGGTAAAGGTATGTTCAGGTGGTGAAAAGAATCGTCTGTTATTCGGTAAAATGATCATGCAAGACCACAACGTTTTAATCATGGACGAACCGACTAACCACATGGACATGGAAGCGATCGAGGCTCTTAACCTCGCCCTCGATTACTACGAAGGCACCTTGATCTTCGTGAGCCACGACCGCGAATTCGTCTCGTCACTCGCCGATCGAATCGTGGAAATCAAAGACAAGAAACTCAACGACTACCAAGGCAATTACGAAGAATTTTTGGCGATGCAATTAGCGGCGAAATAAATAGTCTATACTCAG
>JALQUB010000054.1 GCA_023268635.1 Pseudomonadales bacterium | reverse complement strand
TTAGCGTAGCGTTCTGCACAGTCGGGCGGCCCGAGCGTGGCGAGAAACTCATCGATAGGCTGTCTAATTGCAGGAATGGTGTCGAGCGTCTCCCACCAGGCACGACCAGCGGGCAATGAAAAAATGAAATCGAATCTGGACCGAATCAGATTGCCCTGCCAGGCGTCAACAGGGTAGAGACCGTTCTCTAGCAGACGCATTCTGCTGATGGTCTCCATTGTCTCATTAAAAACAAAATCAAGAATGATCAAATCCTCCGTCGTCAGCTGCTCTGACCCTTCGCAGGCTTTAGCCAGAGCTACGGCAGGGTTTTCCCCAGCCTGCATCAGAGTACTTTGCCTATTGGCTATTGTTCCTTCACTGAACATTTCCAAGCGCACCAACTCTCGATTCTGTTGTAGCTCCCAAATCACAAACCAAACCCCCGTCAGAACGGAAAGCAGAGTGACCAGGTGGACAACTGTATTTATTTGGATATCCGAAAATTTCATCGCTTTTTATTATTCCTTAACGCAAGTTTGTGGGGCTGACACTTCTAGATTTTGAAGACACAATCACCGCAGAAGCCCAGTTAATTTATCAGTAGAACCCAAAAGACTAATCCAGTCACACAGTTTCATTACATGCAATTAGCAACATGGCACGGAATTAGACTCAACATCAAAAGGCATTGATGAGCCACATCCTTCGAAAAGTCCAAAGTGCTGATCAAAATTGCCAATAAAACTGAAGTGATCCGCGAATCGCGTTTCTTTCAGCATTTGCCAGGTATTGCCGCAAACAGGAAACACCCTGCCTACATCAATCGCATGATGCTTGTCTAAAACAAATTGCTCGGGGGAATTAGGAATTGTGCCTTTATAAATTACTGCTTGACCATAATCTTCACAAGCAGTTTCGAGTTTATTCAACTTAAACAAACGAAAAGTTGCCGAATAAAAACGCAACTTCCCAGTGAGCGATTTTAGGATCTCATCGGTAATCTCTAAGGGTCTATCTTCGACTAAACGAGAGTCAATAAATCCCGCACCAGATGCCAGTCGCAGAAAATCATTCCAATACAGTGCGCCACCAAGACATTCGCCATAGAGAATCGGATCATTCTTAACCGTGTCAGGAACTCGGCGATCTGCATAAACATCGGAGAAGAAGAACTCTCCCCCAGGCTTGAGCAAGTCGTAGACTCCTTTAAGCACTGCGGCTTTGTCTGGAGATAAATTGATGACACAGTTAGAGACAATAACATCGAACGAGCCTGGCTCTAGCCCTAGCTCATCGAGCTTTTCGATGTATCCTTTTATAAATTTAACGTTAGCGAAACCAAAAGCGTTCGCGTGCCATTCTAGATGAGTCTCAGCAACCGCCAACTGCTCATCAGTCATATCAACACCAACGACCTCGCCTTCCGGACCAACAAGCTGCGCCAATGCGTAAACATCACGACCAGACCCACAACCAAGATCGAGAACGCGACAGCCTTCTAATAATGGTGGGCATACTAGCCCACAGCCATAATAGCGCGACAACACTTCTGGATTAATATTTTTTAATAACGGTTTTAGCCATGCCGGCATTGCACTAGCATCACAGCAAGCCGTAGTCTTGAGATCCGCTGTGCTTTGCAACTGTTTCCCATAATAGTCTTGTACTACTTCGTGCATGGTATTACTCCGTATAACCAAACTCGTTAAAGGTAGAGGTATCGCCGCTATTAATGTTTATTGTTGCAGCTTATTTAGCCGCCAATCGTATTTTAGAAATTTAAATTTGACGCTTCTATTTCGCAAGCCATTCATAACCGAATTATTTAAGCCAAGATCTCGGGCATGTAAGATTACAAAATCTTCTAGTCGATTTATTCCTAACCACCCTTTTTCAAAGTCTTCTCGATACCATTTAAAGATTGGCGATAGTTGAATTGAATTGTTTTCAACGCGATTGCGACTACGATCCATGAGAAAAAGAGAAGCTTGTTGCTCTAGCTGATAATCCAAAAGATCCCCATCATAGGCCTCCGCGCGCAATGCCGGACAGCCAATGCTTGCGCAATTAACGGCAAAATGGATTCGCGGGTCATTGTAATTTCCCGAGCCTCGAATTAGTTCATGTTCTATCTCATCGAGCGATAAGAGGCGGCCGAATAGTTCAACAAATTCTTTTTCCCATGGAGAACTAAAGAAGCTGCCTAGTTCTTTAATCGAGGCGATATCCGGCCAAGCTGTCAATATAAATTCGACTGTCCAAGCATTGTACGCATTGATCAAAAAAGCTAACTGATCATCATCGGTCCAGCGATCAAATTCTTGCTCCGATATCGCGGCTATTGATTCTAAATAGCTGGAAAGTTGATTTCTTTGGCTGTTTAGTCCTTGATAATCGACAACTGAGCTCTTACCCTCGTTGATCGGCACTACATATAATCCCAGCAATTCGTCCCACTGCGCGTGGTTGAAAGAGTTGCTCCTCGTTGTATTCATCTGGGCCTGGCTACCGATCGGGTAAAACAAGATCAACGCGGCCATTAACTGCAAGAATTTTCTTAACACCTTTAGCGTACCGTTAAGCACTTATTGAAATCCCCAGCAAGAAGCTACAGTGCACCACCGCAACTGCTCCCCTGTCCAGCAGTGCAAGCGAAGCAATGGTCTGCTATACAAATAGCCTCTCCCTTCAGATCATGATCAATTAGATCACGCAAATGTGGTCGCTCTGACTGATGCGCCTTATCAGCCAACGAGGAAAAAGGTAGCGCTAGGCCTAACTGCTGATTGAAATCACAATCGTATAAGTAGCCCTGCCAATCTACGCTAACTAATGATCGGCACATCACCCCATCCAGATTTGCATCTTGATAGTTATCTTTTAGCAGTTGCATATAATCTTGAAACTGCCCCTTCGATATTAACGTAGAACCGAAACGCTTGATCGGCATATTTGTTAACGCAAAAAGACTGTTAAACACGATGCCGAAATGAGCGAGTAACTCTCGCTTATAATCAGCTTCAAGCTCTTGTTGGCCTGGTGGGAGACTGGGCCCTTGCGGGTTATAAACCAAATTAAGTGTCAATTGATCTCCAGGTTTCCCATAACCGAGCGAATTCAGCTTTTGTAATCCGGCTATACTCTTATCAAAGACACCTTCACCACGCTGTTGATCAACATTTTTAAGTGAATAACAAGGCATGGATGCTACGACCTCGACGCCTTGCTCTGCTAGAAAATCTGCCAACCCTTCCTGCCCAGGCTCAAATAAGATCGTCAAATTGCAGCGGTCAATCACGTGAACACCCGCCGCCCGGGCTTCACTAACTAAATACCGAAAATCCTCATGCAGCTCAGGGGCACCACCGGTGAGGTCGAGAGTTTTTATTTGGCGGGACTTAATAACCGGGAGTATCAATTCTATGACATCCCTACTCATCATTTCTTTACGATCTGGGCTCGCATTAACATGGCAATGCAGGCAACGCTGATTGCATTTATAACCTAGATTAACTTGCAACGTATCAAGCTCGGCGCGTCGAATTGACGGAAAATCAGTCACCTCAAGTAAAGGCAGGGTTGCATGCATCAGACTCTCCAAAAACAGTCGGGGTTTATTTCTTCACTCACGTTAATTGTAACGCTAATTACGACACTAGATTCGTTAACGATACCTGCAACACATTTTTAAGGCATACATCCTCAACCGCATTACAGCGAGCAATCTTACATCTTATATTCAGGTTTTTCGTGCTCTAAAACTGTGCTTCTTGCCACTAAACAGTGCTCTTTCCACAACCCAAATAGCTGCGTCAAATCATTTTTCGGAAAAAAGTCACGAGAAAACAGTCGGATAGGACAAACCACATAACTGGCCCGCTTATTGCTCAATATAAATAGCACAACTTCATAAAGCCAAGGATTAAAAAGAGAGAGAGAGAAAATTGGCAACTCTTAATTACCCTAACTTTCACTTAATCTGGAGTACAACTAATGAGTATACGCAAACTGATCATGACAGGTTTCTTTACAGCATCCATTTTTACCATTGGTAATATCGCGATAGCTGATGAACTAACGATATTTGAAGGCTACGCGGGATTCGAACCACTAAAGATAATGGACCTAACAGCAGCTCTCACCGAACTGGACGGCGCAGAAGAGGATCTATTCAATGCGGCCGATCTAAACAATCTCTGTGTTTTCTATGTGCTAAAGAAAGAATATTCTAAGGCTATTGAAAATTGCTCAAATGCGAAGAAATTAGCCTCCATGGATCGCGGCGTCGCGAAAGGAACACTCCGAGATATTAATTCCAATCTCGAAATTGCTCAGAATAGAGCTGATACGACATCATTGGCGGGTGCTGCGGACTAACCTATGTAACTAACGTCAAACTCCTAGCCGCGTGTTGTAGACGACGCGCGGCCGAAGGAGTCAGCTCATGTTCAAACAGAGTTAAGTGCTGAAGAAATATCTGAGAAACGGCAGTTGAGTCAAATGAACGCTGCGTCTCACGCAAATACTCAAGCCCGAAGCGAATAAGAATAGTTGTATTAATAGTAAGTGCATCTATTCGCGATTTAGGCCAATTAAGAACACCAACTCTCACCATCTCAGAAAAAAAAGCTTTGAACTGCAGTCGACTCTGCTCATAAAGCTCAGCGATGTGATCGAGGATTATTTGGCTATGTTCTCCGTAGTCCGCTTGGTCACGATAAATAAATCTGTATCGACTAAGCTCATTTTTATGCGCCGTCATTAAATTGATATAGCCATCGACGACGTCACTATTTTTGTCGGGCCTAATCTTCAGCCGCTCAGTAATGCTCGTAAGAAATTGCTCAGAAAGTGTTTCGAGCAAATCTCTCTTCGCCTTAAAGTGATACCAAAGATTTCCCTCAGAGATTCCTAATTCGGCCGCCAGTGAAGCGGTAGTCACATTACCGTACCCAAACTCGTTAAATCGAGCTTGGGCAAGTTCAAGAATGCGTGTGCTCGTCTTCATAAGGCAGCAACTCGATGCAAAACGAGTTAATGCTGGGCTTCAGGCATCTCAACGACCAAACCGTCAAGTTCATCCGTTAAAGGGATTTGGCATGAGAGTCGCGAATTGGGCCGCACACCTTCGGCGAAATCTAACATCGACTGCTCCATATCACCTCTTTCTCCGACTTTCTCTAACCATTGCTCATCAACAAATACATGGCAGGTCGCACAAGCACAAGCACCACCGCAATCGGCATCAATACCCGGAATATTATTGCTTACCGCCGCTTCCATAACACTACCACCTGCTGGTACGTCGACTTCGTGAGCAGTTCCATTAAATTCAATGAACGTAATCTTTGGCACAGGGCCTCCTCTTTATTCTGTCTAATGTATAACCTTGGAATAAAAGAAAACCTCAGCAGCATGTCCGCTGCCGAAATTTTTCTAATTAAGATTTACTTTTTCTTAGGGTGTAACACCACTGGAAGCTTAGTGTAGCCGAGCACGAAATTAGACAACACGCGCTCGGGCTCACCCACTACCTCAACTTTGTCGAAGCGTTTCAGCACTTCTTCCCATAGGATTCGTAATTGCATTTCGGCAACACGGTTACCCATACAGCGGTGAATACCAAATCCGAACGAAACGTGACGGCGAGCGTTTTCTCTATCAATTTTAAACTGATCTGGGTTTTCGATGACTTCGTCATCACGATTTCCCGAAAAATACCACATGACCACTCGATCGCCTTTTTTGATCTGCTTACCTTGAAACTCTATGTCTTCCAGTGCAGTTCGACGCATATGCGCCAATGGCGTTTGGTATCGAATAATTTCTGAGACCATGTTCGTCACAAGATCAGGGTTAGCCTTTAATTTCTCCCACTCTTCAGGGAAACGATTGAGCTGTATAACACCACCGGTCATTGAATTTCGCGTCGTATCGTTACCGCCTACGATGAGTAGAATCAAGTTACCGAGAAACTCCATCGGATCGTCGATCATATTCTCAGTCGCTGGATCATGTGCTAGCAAAGAAATGAAATCGAATTTAGGCGGCTGGTTCTTACGCTCTATCCAGAGCTTAGAGAAATAATTTAAGCACTCTTGTAAAATCACGTGGCGGTCTTCAAATGATATATCCGCCCTACCTGTGCTTGGAGAGGCTGTTCCCACATCCGACCAGTAAGGAAGCAAATGTCGGTCTTCAAAAGGGAAGTCAAATAGCGTTGCTAGCATCTGAGTAGTTAACTCAATTGACACACGGTCTACCCAATTGAATTCTTCTCCAACGGGCAATTCGTCCAAGATTCTACAAACACGCTCTCGTATAAGACCCTCAAGCTCCGATAGCTGCGTCGGAGCAACCGCAGGCTGTGCCGCTCGTCGCTGAATATCGTGGATCGGCGGATCCATCGCTATAAACATCGGCGTGGTAAATTCTTCTTCGGTGTCACCGACAACAATATTCTTATCCGATGAGAAAACCTTGTGATTAGAATCCACGGCAACAATATCGTTGTATTTAGTGATTGACCAATACGAGCCAAATTCACTCTCTGCGGTATAGTGCACTGGATCTTCTTTGCGTAGTCTACGGAAATATTCTTCGTGCACATTCTCTTTAAAGAGTATGGCTCTCGCCGGATTCAACTCAGACAAGGGAAGTGCCCATGGATCGCGCCATTCCTCCCCATTCGTAGTAGATGCCTGTTGTTCGCCTGCTCTTGCTGCTTGTGACATGCGTGTTCCCCCCTCGCATTTCATCTTATTTTTACTTAATTTAATTCATCCCTATCAGCGTCCGGGGGTTTAGGTAAACAATCTACGCCCCTATAAATCGCCAATTGTTTCTAGAATTAGGTTATTAACCCTAATTTTTTATTTATGCAAGTACTGATTTAAAAATTTCTAAAAATTCCGTTTTATTCATAACGTTCAGTTCAAAAAAACTCATATTACTCGCAGTTTTTGAGACTAAATAAATATTGCCTTAATCCAACCTTCGGCGTTATTGTGACCGAATCGTCAATACTGACTATGTTTTTATTAATAATTAGTAAACACATAGTGCAATCGGCGGTTATTTGAGTGTTATCGTTACAGATAGTTACCGGTGGTAACGTTGCATTTGCGGCGGTTCGTCGGTAGTAGCGCCAAAGTAAACCATGGAACAAACCTGTAGTTAATAAGCAGCGTAGACAATGGTAGGCGTAATTATGTTTTATACATCCTCCCTCGCGATACCCATGCATCCGCATAAGGGTTTCGTACCTAGCACTTATTTCCCGCAGCGGTTCCATTACCATTAGATTTGGACTACTCAACTAATTAGTCGTTTATCGTTTTGACGTGAGACGGAGTATCTGCGCAGATAATTCGAGCTTAAAATTAGCCTCAGACGGTATAGGAAGTCGCAGTCCGGAGTCCCACTATCCACGCACTGCAGCACCCGGAGGTAATAAATAAAAATAGTGAGGGGGAAAACTATGCAATATAGAAGTAAGATCGCTACTCAGCTACTGGGAGCCGCAGCACTGTTCACGGCAACCAGCTTCGCGGGTCAGGTATTCGCACAAGATGGCACGCGTCGCATTGAAGAGGTGGTTGTTTCCGCAGAACGCAGGGAAGCATCTATTCAGGACACCTCAATTTCAATTACCGCACTGACAGGTGAAAACCTGGAAGACTTCGGTATTCGAAACCAAGAAGACTTACAGAATTTTATTCCAGCTACAACCATCCAACCTTACGACTCTACAGTCCGCGGTGTAGGCAGAAACTTCCGGGCGTTGGGAGGCGATCCAGGTGTGGCGACTTATGCCAACGGCATTTACTCGGAAGATTTGATTACTGCAACTGCAGCGACATTCTGGGATGTTAGCCGAATCGAAGTGCTCCGCGGCCCACAAGGGACACTATACGGCCGTAATGCGGTTGGGGGCGCGATCAACATCCTCTATAACGAGCCAGCCTTTGAGAAAGACTTCTCTTTAAAAACTATCGTCGGCAACTTCGGCACTACAGAAGCATACGGTATGTTTAATACGCCACTCATCGAAGACAGGTTGGCGATGCGTGTTAATTTCAGTCTCCGCGATCGTGACGGTATAGTAGAAGAAATCGGCGGCCCAACACCAGACATTGATGGCTTAGGCACCGACAATGGCGCGATCCAGTTTAAGTGGACGCCAACCGACGATATCGAGATGAATTTACGCCACAACCAATTGGATGTTGACCGTTCATTCGGTGGTGCAAATGGTGCGGGCCTTGTAGTGTTAAATGAAGGCGGCCAAAACAACCGTATCACGGATGCGTTGGTTCCTGGTTACCGCTTTATCGATACCTCAAATACTGATCAGGCGAATTATTTCCAGAATAATTGGTATGACTCTAGTAAGCCAATTCTGACATTTAATCACCCAATCACTGGTGTGGCACAGCAAGCACAACGCAACCGCGCCGGTATCGATTTTGGTGACTTCGACGGCATGCAGAATGCTGCTGCTTCTCTCGATGGATTTAATAACACGAGCGCAGCCACAGCGGATCGCTACAATAACTGCGTATTCCCAGGAGACATTTCTGGCTCGGATCTCTGTGCGGCCTCAGACGGAACTAACTATGAGAGAATTAAAAATAATTCAACTCAGTTTAAAGCGTCTTGGGCCTTGAATGATCGCTTAGAACTCGTATACCTTTACGGTGATACAACACTTAGTTATAAGCGTAATACCGACGACGATAACACCGCTTCAAAGTATCACGATCGTCAGTTCTACGTTAATCACGAGGCGACATATACCTCTCACGAGCTGCAGGCTTTCTACGATATCAATGATCGCATCTCGATTACGTCGGGTATCTTTGGCTACGATGCGACCATCGATCAGCGAGGAGATTACTACTCCTCAATTGGCGAAGCTCGTATGACTAATGCCTACCAAGATAACACTAAGCTCAGCGCCGGTGCTGCTGCATATATAGGGGCTCCAAGCCTCGCTGGGATTAGCGCATCGACTCTCGCATTCAAAGGTCGCCCAATGGTAAGCCTCAACAGCGCGAAGCTCTCTTGTCAGGTTGCGTCACCCGCTGCCTCGTGTGCGCGTAACAATGGAGGCAATAACCTCCAAACGTCTGCGTGGTACGGCGACAACGGATCAAATCCTGATCTCAATGTGGTTCACGGACCACAAACGACTGCATCTGATCTGCTCTACGCAACACAAACAAAGCGTGACGCGTTCGCTGCCTATACTCAGGCCGCTATCCAGTTAAACGATAGCTTCACCCTGACCTTAGGTATTCGTTATGCAGAAGATGAATTGCAAGCAGAAGAAAACCTCTGGCGCTACTCTGAAACTGGTGCTGCTGCTGGCGGCTTCCTTGGATTGTATGGCGGACTCGCTGCAGTAAACATTGCAAACGGCGGTCTGGTTCAGGATGCCAATGGTAACTACACAGTGCCAACAGAGAAAGCAACAAACGGCGGTATCCCTTTCGCTCTGAGCGTATATCGTCCATTCGAACGGACTGACTCTAAGACTACCGGTCGCATCAACCTAGATTGGGACATCAATGATTCAACCATGATGTACTTCTCTGCGACTTCGGGCTATCGATCCGGTGGATACAGTCTCGTGTATTTCAGCCAAACTCCTACCTACGATCCGGAAGAGTTAATCGCGTATGAAATTGGCTACAAGTCACAAGTCCTCAACGATACTCTGCAGCTAAATGCTTCACTGTATATGTATGACTACTCTTCGATTCATACATTTACTACTGAAGTAAATACTTTGGGTAGCACATCTACCTCGGTATTGGCGGCAGGCGGTGCGGAAGTGCTCGGCTTCGAAGCTGAAGCGCTGTGGCTTGCAACAGACTATCTGACTCTTGGCGGCAACATGAGTATCACTCCAAGTGAATACACTGAGTCATTCCTGATTTCAGATACGTCTAACTCAAACATCCCAGGCTCACTCTATCCTGAATTTGATACACTGACTCAGGATATCAAAGGCAATGGTTTGATTCAGGTGCCTGAGAGCAAATTCACTGGCTGGGCTAGCTATAACTTGCCTCTCGCCGGCGGTGACAATGTTGAGTTCTTCGGTGTCTATAGCTGGATAGATGACGTTTACTATTCACCATTCGAAGACCCACGCGAAATGGCACCTTCTTACGGCCGCCTAGATGCACGCGTAACTTGGCGTTCGGGTAAAGGCAACTGGACCGTGACTGGTTTCATGAATAATGTTCTTGACGACATTGGTCACCTACAGATCATGCGAACTGGTGAAGCTGAGTTCTTCCGCCATAACTCAACAACCACTGCACCACGCATGTACGGTGTTGAGATTTCATACGACTACTAAGTCGATATGCCAATGAGGCTATAGCCTCGCTAAAAAAGGCTCGCATTGCGGGCCTTTTTTTTGCCAGATAACAAACCAAAGTGGGCTATTTCCCGTAAGAAGGTAAAATAATTGCTCACTTCAACTGGCTATATGCTATGCAACGTATATTAATCATCGGCGCCGGAATTTCCGCCACCGCTATCGTCACAGAGCTAGTCAAAAATATTAGCGCATCCTCTAAAACCACTCCCGTTGAAATAACCTTGGCCGAAAAGTCGCGTGGCTTCGGAGGACGCATGGCAACTCGCCGCAGCGCTCCATTCGAATTCGACCATGGAGCGCAATTCTTCACCGCTCGCTCGACTGCCTTTCAGCAATTTGTCGACAAGGGTATAGAAAATGGGTCCATCGTCGAATGGCAAGCTCGGGTTGCCACTTTCGAGCCAGGGAATAAACTTGATCCGCAAAACTGGCCCGTACCACACTATGTTGCAACACCAACGATGAGTTCACTCTGCAAGCACACATTAAATACTCTTGCTGAGCAGGGAATAATAAATCTACTCCTGCAGACAGAAGTGACAGAGCTATGCCGTCTAACAAGCGCTGAGGGGGATTACTGGAAAGCCATGAGTGAGCATAATCCAATCGGTGACTTTGATCTCGTCATCAGTACGGCACCTAGCCAGCAGACTGAAGCGCTCTTCGCCAACGCTAACTTTTCTGACATGCCGAGCCTCCTTAGTGCGAGCCACCTTCCCTGTTTCAGTTTAATGATCGGACTTGAACGCACGCCGTCGCTAAATTTCGACCTCGCCTTAGTTAAAGATTCTCCGATCTCAATTATTGCGCAGAA
>JALQUB010000005.1 GCA_023268635.1 Pseudomonadales bacterium | reverse complement strand
GTGGAGTGAGCAGGCAGCAGAAGGACGTCATCGAATGTCAGGGCTTCTTCAGCAATTCTTAACATAGGATTTACCACACTCTACAAAAACAGCATTATATAGAGGCGATTTTGCCTTGTATAGCACTAGACCTAGTAAACCCATGAAAGTAGCAAATCAAAAGCCCCTCTTATGGGCACTCCTAAAAGAGCCTCTCTCCTTGTTCCTGCTAATTGCAGCGGCGCTTTTCACGCTCAGCGCAGCACTAGGCCCCTCCGGGGCCAAAACGATTATCATCGATGACGCAGATATTGAGGCCCGTCTGTTCCTAGAAGAACTCAACACCGGTGAGGAAGTCTCTGCCGAACGACGCGAAGAAATTGTTCAAGCCACTATTGAGGAGCAGGTCTTAGTCGCCGAGGCTATAGCAATGGGGCTAGATAAGGATTCCCGCATCTACACGGTTCTCGCGCAGAAAATGCTCCATGTCATGAGCGCCGACGTCATTCAGCCTAACGACACCGAACTGAAGACCTTCTTCGCTAATCATTCGCAGCAGTACGTGCAACCAGAGCGCTACAATATCGATGAGTTCGTGCTAAACCGCGATGAAGAGAGGGCCTTCGACGCCGTGCTAGCCGAAGAGCCTGAACGGCTCCGAGCCCTTCCCCCGCTCACCGAACGCGATTTAGCCGCAATCTTCAGCGCCGAATTCGCCGCTCAGGTCGTTGTTGAAGCGACTGAATCAATAACTTCAGGAAACGAGCGATGGACGGGGCCCTTTATCAGCAACCGGGGACGGCACTGGTTGCGCGTCACTGAGATCACAGCGAGTGGAGTTCCCGAATTAGAGTCGATACGCGGGCAGGTCCGCATGGACTGGATTGGCGCAGAGGAAGAAAAAAGACAGCGGGAGCAAGTGGCAGCACTACTGGCGACTTACAAAATCATCCGCAGCTCCGGTGCTGAGCAATGACTAGACGCCCCGCCCCAAGTACCAACCTCTGGCTAGTCCTGGGCGCCCTGCTGGTGTGCTTAGCCAGCACAACATACGCACATGATATCGACGTCACCGGTGTTGCCCGGCTCATACTCGATGAGCGCGCCGGCGCCGAGTCAGATGATGAAGCCTCCTATAAGCTCTCGGTTATCGACACACAGGTGCCTCCCCTGTTCGATATTGGCAGCGCATTGCCGGAACGCTGCGAGGCGCTTATGCCCAGTCGGTCGAGCTATGAATTCAGCTGCAGCCCGAGCCTAAGAAGCGATGATTCGCTCCTGTTTCCCTGGTCACTGGCCGGTGTAGTCTTGATGGTCAACTGGATGGATGGCAGCAGCCATTCCAGCTATTTCCGTGGCGATGGGGTTTTCGTTGAGACACCGCTCGCCGAGGTGCGTGCACCAAATTCCGCTCTTGGGCGTCTCGCCGCGCAATATATAGAGATGGGGGTTGAGCATATTCTGCTAGGCATCGACCACCTTTTGTTCGTGATTGGACTGATGCTGCTTCTGAGCATCAGCCACGGCCATGCAGGTGGCGATCGCCCTCTCGTGCGATATATCAAAGCCATTACCGCGTTTACGCTCGCCCATAGCCTCACTCTCGGCGCAGCCGTTTTAGGCATCGCGAGACTGCCTTCCGGACCGGTAGAAATATTGATCGCCTTATCCATTATCCTGCTCGCGCGAGAGGCGATTGAAGCTCAGAGAGGGCGGTTCTCGCTGAGCTTTCGCCGCCCTTGGTTGGTCGCGTTCGCATTCGGCCTCATTCATGGCTTCGGTTTTGCGACTGCGCTTGGAGATCTCGGACTGAATACAGCCGACATCCCCGCGGCGCTACTCTTCTTTAATCTCGGGGTCGAAGCCGGCCAACTCGCGATAGTGATGTCCTCACTCATCCTCTTCCAGCTTTGCTCAAGAATCGCTTCATTGCTTCACGTCCAACGAGCAATGTTTGATTCGACCACTCTGTCTATCCTCGCCTATCTATTAGGCGGCGTAGCTACCTATTGGTTCATTGAGCGCATCCCCACGCTCTGGTCTTGACCGTGCCAACCTGGAAAAGGCGGAAAGTTTCTGTTTGACATTCAGTAGTTTATGGGTATCATGCCCTCCGCTTGAAAGTAAGCACTCTTTATTTTTCCATTTCGATGTCTTCATGTTGTACCCCAGTCTGAAAGATAACGTCCTGTAAGATAATAAGTACCGCCGAATTTCATGCACGACCCCCAAAAGGGGATTTTTAAATTGTAAGAACAGCAGGATTTGACTATGTCAGACAAGATTACTGGAACAGTGAAGTGGTTTAACGAAAACAAGGGTTTTGGATTCATCGAGCGCGAAGGCGGCCCAGATGTATTCGCACATTTCAGTGCTATTCAAAGCACTGGCTACAAAACTCTAGCCGAAGGCCAGCGCGTTGAATTCATCGTGACTGATGGCCAGAAAGGCCCACAAGCTGAGCAAATCGTCGCGATCTAATTCGCTGCATTTGCGCTTGTTTGATGCAAACAAGCTTCGAAAAAGCGAGCCTAGTGCTCGCTTTTTTTTGTCTCGCTGATTCTATAGACCGCTTCGCTTCAGGCGTTACTCAACTTATCAATCTCTGTTGTCTCGCGTATAGTATGGAACTCCAACTCATTGATCGACAGCGTAAACCACTGCATGGCACTTAACGTTTTTCTACACTCCAACTTATCAATCCGCGGGCGCATACCGAAACACCGCGAGCTCTCCTTATGGTGTCTGCTCTGGGCCGCATTCCTCAGTCCGTCGACATTCGCTGCAGAACCAGATCTCTCGGGCTCGGCGCGCGGAATTCAACTGGCGGTGTATAGCCACCTCAGCCCGATAGAGATCAATCAAATTCACAGTTGGGAAGTCACGCTACAGGATGACGACGGCCCGCTTGTCGGCGCAGAGTTAGGAATTTCCGGCGGCATGCCCGAGCATAACCACGGCATGCCGACGCAGCCGAGGGTAACAGAGGAAATATCCCCGGGCAGATATTTGTTAGAAGGCATTCGTTTTCATATGCCTGGAAAATGGCAGCTCACCGCGGTCGTTAAGACGAATAAAAACAGTAGACCGGTAACAATCATCATCGATTTTGAATTGTAATTCAGTCACTGCAGGGCCGACATCATGTATTCTTTTCGTCTCAAGGCACTTATCGGTGTAGCCACCATCGCTGCTGTCACAGGCATTGCGTGGAACTTCATCAGCCTGCCTACCGCTTCAGAGTGGAGCGCGGAAGAGCTTCGCCTCATCGACTCGCTCTCATTAGACCGACTCCCCCCTCTCCCCGCAGATCCGAGCAATGCCGTCGCTGACAACCCAGATGCAGCAGAGCTCGGCCACCGCCTCTATTTCGACACTCGCCTCTCAGCGAACGGCAACATTGCCTGTGCCAGCTGCCACAAACCCGAGCTGATGTTCACCGACGGGCTCCAATTCGGCGTCGGCATCGGAACAGGGGATCGACACACTCCGAGCCTAGTAGGACTGTCTCACAGCCCTTGGTTCTATTGGGATGGCAGGAAAGACAGCCAATGGGCCCAGGCACTCGCGCCACTGGAGGCTAAACACGAACATGCCGTCACTCGCAGCGAATTGGCTCGACTAATCATTGCCGACCCAGAGTATCAGCGACGCTATCTTGCCTTGTTCGGCGCACTCCCTGACTTCGACATTCCCGAGGCGGCGAGCCCGCTCGGCGATGCCAGTGAACAACAAGCCTGGCAAGCGCTATCTGGAGACGAGCAGCAACAACTCTCGCGCGTATTCGCAAACATTGGGAAAGCTATCGCCGCCTACGAGCGCAAGATTCAACCTGGGCGAAGCCGTTTTGATGACTATGCCGCCCAACTTCGTGACAGCGACTCAGTCGCAGTGGATCAGGGTGACATTTTAAGCAGTAGCGAATTAGAAGGTCTGCGCCTCTTCCTCGGCAAGGGCATGTGTGTCACTTGCCACAACGGCCCTCTTTTTACTAACCATGAGTTCCATAATACAGGAGTGCTGGCGAACCCAGGAGAGCTCCCTCCCATGGCTCGTTACGATGGCATCCGCATCGCACGCGAAGATCCGTTCAATTGCCTAGGGGAATTTAGCGATGCCTCTCGCGATCAGTGTATTGAGCTGCGCTTCGCCCGCGACACAAATGAATTAGTCGGCGCACACAAGACACCCACCCTTCGCAATGTGTCGCTGACTGCTCCTTATATGCACGGCGGACAAATTCAATCTCTTGCGGACGTGATGACTCATTACAATGAAGCTCCGACTTCGATGCTGAGCCACAACGAAGCAAAACCCTTGGGTCTGAGACGTCCGCAACTGCGAGCCATCGAGGCCTTCCTGCTGACGCTAACGGCGCCGCTCGCCACGCCGCGCCAATGGCTAGAGTCACCACTATGAATATTCACAAATTCCTTCGCGTTCAGTGGGCAATATTTTTGATCATCGGCACCTCCGCCGCGTTGAGCCAGCAAGTCGACTCACACGACCAAGCGCAACGTGTCGCACAAGCGATCGCGTCACCCAACCGCGCAATCGCGCATGTCATGCGCGATGAATCCCGCCATCCGCAAGATGCCATCGCGTTCATGCGGATTCCGGACGGCGGACGCGTACTCGACATTTATGCGGCAGATGGCTATTACAGCTACTTACTCGCCGCTGCTGTCGGGCCAGACGGAGAGGTAATCGCACAGAATCCTGAACCAGGAGAGGACTTCCAAGACATACAACAGATGTATTCGCTTGCCGATGCCTTGGATGAGCGCATCGAGATCGCGGGTTTACAGAATATCACCCACCTGAGACGTAACTTCTCCACTTTGCCACTCGAGAAAGGTTCCTTAGACACCGTGTTCCTAGGTCAGATTCTTCACGATTTCTCCAATAGCAACGAACAACGGGCTCTCGCCCTCCTGCGTCAATTTCACGAGCTACTGGCCGCTGATGGAACGTTGATCGTCATCGACCATGCCGGTGATGACGGGCAAGATAACGAGCGTCTGCATCGCATGCCGAAAGAGACTGCAATACGCTTGGCGAACGAAGCGGGCTTCACGCTAGCCGCAGAATCGGATCTACTCAGCAATCCACGCGACAGGCGCAGGCGCCCGGTGTTCGATCCCATGCTGGCACGCAACACTGATCGCTTCTTGTTGCGCTTCACTCGCTGACTGTCGCTCTCAGCTAGATAAGATACACTAGCCGAATGTACTCTTCTGCAGACACCGTCAATTCACAACACTCTCCAGTCCCCGAGAGCAACGTACTCACAGTCAGCGCGCTCAACAGGCTCGCCAAATCATTACTGGAAGGACACTTCCCTTCCGTTGTCGTCGAAGGCGAAATTTCAAATCTCTCACGCCCCAGCTCCGGACACTGGTATTTCACGCTCAAGGATCAATCCGCGCAACTTCGTTGCGCGATGTTTGCCGGCAATAACCGCAGGGTTCGCTTCCGAGTCGATAGCGGACAGCAAGTAACCGTAAGAGGAAGACTGAGCATCTACGAAGGGCGAGGCGATTATCAGCTAATCGTCGACTCGATGAATGAGGCAGGAGCCGGCGCACTGCAGCGCGCCTTCGAGCTTTTGAAAGTCAAACTCCAAGAAGAAGGACTCTTCGATCAGGAACGAAAACGCGTATTACGGGATGATTACCAACACATCGGCGTCATCACTTCGGCCACAGGTGCCGCCGTGCAGGACATCATCAGCGTCTTAGGGCGGCGCTCACCGTCGACAAAAATAACGCTATTGCCGGTCGCCGTGCAGGGTAGCCAAGCCCCCGCGGAGATAGTGGCTGCTATCGCTCGCGCGAACAAACTAGCGAACAAACTAGGCATAGAGGCTCTCATCGTCGGCCGCGGCGGCGGCTCGATCGAAGACTTACAATCTTTCAATGAAGAGTCTGTTGCGCGTGCCATCGCCGCTAGCAAACTCCCCATCTGCAGCGCCGTCGGCCATGAAACTGATTTCACTATCGCCGACTTCGTCGCTGACCATCGCGCGCCAACCCCTTCGGCGGCGGCTGAATTACTCTGCCAAAATCAAGAAGATCAATTACAGTACTTAAGCTCGCTAGGCGCCCATTTGGGGCACCTCATGCAAGCGAGGCTACAAGCCAGTGCGAAACATCTAGTCTGGCTGATTCGCGGCTTAAAGCGTCCCGACAGGTTGTTGCAAGACCAAGCGCAGCGGCTCGATCAATTAGAAGTACGCATCCGCCGCGCTTGGCATAGTCAGCAACTGCAAAGAAGTAATGAACTCGTTTTATTCGAACACAGACTGCAAGGACTCTCACCGACCCAGCAATTGACGCGGATTTCTCAACTCCTCAGCGACACACGAAGCCGCTTAAGCCGTGCCGTGCAAAGTGTGCTGAGTGGGAAACGGAACGAACTCGGAACACTGGGTCGCAGTTTGAGTACTGTCAGTCCACTAAATACGCTAGCGCGGGGATACAGTCTTAGCTTTGACGACGCAGGCAACTTATTGAAAACGGTTGATCAGGCGAACATCGATTCACTGTTGACGACGCGCCTAGCCGACGGCCTCATCGTTTCCACAATTCAGACGATAGAGAAGAAAGAAGACCCCGCAGCGAATTAACGCTATCAAATTTACTGGAGTGAATTGTGCTCAACATCAGACGGAGACTCTCTACAGCCTCAACGGCAACTGTTCTCATACTCTCCTGCGGCTTTTCACTAGTAGCGACAAGCTCACTGGCCGCTGACGCAAAACTACAGACGCTCCCACCTGCCCTCCTCGTTCCTGGCGGCGTCGCGGTCGTGCCAACGGCAACCCAGGCAGCGGAAGCCTACTATCAAAACGAGCGAGTGCTACTCGGGGAATACCGAGGCGAACAGTATGCCATCGTAGGCATCCCACTTTCGGCCAAACCTGGCTTACAGACCTTTACATTGATCGATGCCGCGGGCAATGAAGAATCCTTAGGCTTCAGCATCCAAGACAAGGCCTATACCGAGCAGCGTCTCACAATCAAAAACCAGCGCCAAGTGAACCCCAATACAGAAGATATGGTGCGCATACGTGCCGAGAGTGCAGAAATGAACGCTGCATTTAGTAGCTGGGACGAAACACTGGAACCAACCCTTACGATGACAGCGCCAGTCGCCGGCATACGCAGCAGCTCGTTCGGACACCGACGCTTCTTCAATGGCGAACCGAGAGCCCCACATTCGGGTATGGATATCGCCGCCGACGAAGGCACGCCGATTTACGCACCCGCCCCGGGGATTATCCGAAGCACCGGCAACTATTTTTTCAATGGCAACACCATCATCCTCGATCACGGCCACGGCCTCATCAGTCTGTATTGCCACATGAACACGATCGACGTCACCCCCGGCACGAAGGTCGAGCTTGGCGACCAGATAGGCCGTGTCGGCCAAACGGGCCGGGTCACTGGCCCCCACCTCCATTGGAGTGTCAACCTCAATAACACACGGGTAGATCCAGCCTTCTTCCTATCGGAATAAGTGTAAATCACAAAATGTGATGCAGTTAACACTCCGAGAGACTCTGCTCTTTATTCGTGCAAATTTACGCCTATGATACTGAGTAACAAGTTCATAGACGGAAGTAGCAATGCATTGGCTCGAGACTTTTTTCGCCCTCATTTGTGGCCACGCGCTCGCTGATTTCGTTCTTCAACCCCCCGCCATGAGTCAGGGGAAAATTCGGAAGCGCCTCGCGGACACCTCTTTACCAAATGGATCCCACTCGGCTCAATTACCCTCTTGGCAGTACTGGCTCACCGCGCATTCTTTGGTCCACGGCGGCATTGTTTTCCTCATCACAGGCAGCTTATTACTCGGCCTAGTCGAAACGGCGATCCACTGGTTTATCGATTTCTGTAAATGCGAGGGCTGGATCAAACTCCGCACAGATCAACTACTGCACTTAGTAAGCAAGGTGTTTTACCTGCTCGTCTTATACGACTTCCCTACTTAGACCTCTACATTGACTCATGCGCTTGCTCGGCTATAGTAACGCTTTCAATATCGCACACTGCAACGAGCAGAATGGAGAGCAGCCGGCTGCCATGAATAAACGAGAAGAACAGAGAAAACGACGGGAAGCGAAACAGAAAGCGGCGGAGAAGAACCAAGGGACTCGCAGATTACTCACTAAGTTCGGCGTGTACTTCGTGCTGCCTGTTATCGCACTGATCACGATTTATACATTACTGAATCAGGCGCCAACCTACTCACCCATAGAAATTGCTGACAATGATCACCTCCGTGGCGACCGCGATACGCCGGTGACCGTCGTCGTTTACGCCGATTTCCAATGCCCAGCCTGCGCGACTGAGCATGAAACTATGATGCGCCTCTGGCCAGAAATCAGCGACAAGGCACACCTCATCTTTCGACACTTCCCCATTACAACTGCGCACCCTAATTCGTGGACCGCTTCACTTTATGCTGAAGCTGCAGCCCGCCAGAATCGTTTTTGGGAAATGCACGACGTACTATTCCAGACTCAGGCACTGTGGTCGGGCTTGAGCTCAGTCGAAGCGGAGTTCGACAGTTATGCACTGGAACTCGACATAGACTTAGAGCGTTTGCACGCCGACATGCAGGATGAAAGCACCGTGGAGAAAATTCGCGCCGATCAGCGCGGAGGAAATGCAGCAGGTGTGCGCGGCACACCCACCCTGTTCATCAATGGCCGACAACTCGCACGACCTTCATCGTCTCGAATACGCACAGCGATTGCCGACGCGGCGGCTAGTTAACGCGAGCCGCCCTGATTTCGAGCTCGACTAACCAACCAGGCACGACAAGGTCTTTAACCTCGACGAAGGTGCGCACTGGTTTGAGGGGATTTTCTTCGGTGCCGAAAAATTTACTGTAGCCTCGATTGAAGCCGGCGAAATCGAGAGAGCCATATTCGTCAGAAATCGCGAAAGCTCTCACCTGGATAATGTCTCCCATCGACCAACCCTGTGCCTCCAGGGTCTCTTTGAATGTCGCGAATATTTCGGTGACCTGCTGCTCCATATCACCCCAGCTTCCATCCTCTAGGGGAGTAGCACCAGAGCCGCTGAGATAGAGTGATTTTGCATCCGCAGGCACTTTGATGCTGGTAAAGAAATAGCGTCCTGCGCCTCGTCGCTCAATACCGCCGACATTAACCATGTCGTCATCAGCATCAGTGCCGATTATTGCCACTTCGCTGGCATTAGACGCAGTTTGTACGGGAGTCGCCATAGATGATGAAGCGGTCTCGTGTGAAGCTTCCTCGACAACTGTCTCACCCCCTAACAGCAATTGGATCAAAATGACTAGGGCTAGTAGGGACGCTGCACCCGCCACGGCTTTCCCGAGCGGACTCATGCCGGTGTTCTTAACTACTACTTGGTGGGCATGCTCGGCAGTGTCTTCTGTCTGTCCATTCGAAGGTGAATCGACAACCTCGTCTTTTATGTCGTGATCAGACATTTTAGCCAATCCTCTACAACGTATTGATATAGGCAAGCACGTCGTTAATCGCTTCGTCGTTTTCTAGCGCCTGTGCCGCAGGACGCATCAACTGTCCAGCAGTATCTTCGGGATGCTTTCCTCGGAAGCCTGATTGGAACAGCTTAAGCTGACGGAACATATACCAGTCATTGCGACCCGCGAGTCCGGGTGCACCCAAGGCCTCGTTCCCGTCGCCCGACGCACCATGACATGCAGCGCACGCGGCGTATAGCGCCTGCCCCTTCGATGCATCACCCTCAATCCTAGGTTTCGGAGCGACCGCTTCCCAATTAGAAATATGGTCAACCAACTCTGAAATTTCCTCGTCGCTCAATCTCGCGACCGAGGCCTGCATCTCGTTGCCAGGAATATATTCTTTTTGAGTGCCGCGAATACCCGCGCGAAAGTTCTCGAGTTGCTTACGCAAATACCAAGGTTCGAGACCCGCGAGGCTTGGTCCGCCCACAGACGCATTGCCCACTCCGGCGCCACCGTGACAGGTTGCGCACACTTCGTTATTTAAAGGCTGGGCTGAGAGATCTAGCAGATCATATTGCTGAGCATTGGCACTCGCGCTAAGTGCGAGCAATGCGAGAGAAAGAAAGTTAAATCGGCTCTTAGCGAACTTTTTCATTATAAATACAACCCTAAATCGAATCGGAAAAATTAGACGCGCTGCCCCGGCATGCTGCCACCCGCTTTGCGGCTTAGCATATCGTTGATCGCCCAGTGGGCAGAGAGAATCGCGCTTTCCTGCCAAGCTGTGTGCTTAGTGATTTGGTCACCGATGGTGTAGTGATTGCCCGCTGGCTTACGCAGAGTCTGGAAGAGACGCTCCTCTTCTTGGGTGAATCCGCTGCGACTCTTCTGCCATCGCGCTGAACAACCGAGCATGTGATTCATTCGGTGCCAAGCGATGGTGATGCCCTTCTCTACGAGATTGCGGTAATTGGGGTGAACCTTCTCGCCCTGTCGGAGTGCAGTTTCAATGCGCTCTTCCTGAGTTAGCTGAGTGAAGTGCATGCCGCCGCCGTAGTTATAGGCGGAGAGGATGACACCTTTCTCTTTGTACATACCATGTGGGGGATACCAGATCTGCTCGATAGGCTGATTCGTCCACGAGATGCCACCGAAGATGTCATCTTTTTCCCAGAAGCGCTCTTTCGCCTGGAAGGCGGACTTATAGGCTTCGCCGCGACGTATATAGTGCATCGCCTCTCGATAGTCATCGGGGAAATTGTTTTCGATACCCGTCATGAGGTGTGAAGGGATGCTGTTGAAGCAATAATCAGCCTCGATCTTGTACTTCATGCCCTTGTGCTCGTAGACAACTTCCACGCCACCGTCTTGCAGCATGACCGATGTCACCATGACATTGTAGAAAACTTCTTCAGGGAGTTGGCGCAGGAAGCCCTTGACGATCTGATCCATGCCGCCGACGGGCTGGAACAGAATCGGCCCTGTCTCGCCTTCATTTTGGCCGAGTGCCATGCTGAATAGGCCAGTCTTCAGGAGATCGCGCAGTGCGATGGTCTCTAAGGCATGACCATGTTCTAGGAAGCCACCGTGGGAATAGCCACCGCGTGTACTTCCTTTGTAAATCATATCTTCGGAGAGATCCCCCATATTGCGTATCACACGCATCAACGCTTCTGTCTCCCATTCATCGAATGGTTCGTCTAATTCGGCGTTGGTGAAGTTTTTAGCCATGATCTCAGCCATGAAGCCGCGGGCGTTGGTCGTGAACTCGCGATTCTTAATAGGTTTACCATCGAGCATCGCGTCGTCTTGAATATAAGTCTCTTTGTTCTCGTTGATGAATACCTCGAGTTCGACGCCCAATTCTTTGCAGTAATGCAGCACATTGCGATGGGAACTCGGGATACGAGCGGGGCCACAGTTGAAATACATGTGGGGCTCGTCATCGAACTCACAGATTTGAGGATTGCCGACTTCGTCAATCAAATCGCCATGGCGGACGGTGAGGCTACGTCCCCCTGCGCGTCCAGCCGCCTCGAGCACAACTACGTGATAGCCGGCTTTTTTCATTTCATAAGCCGCGGTTAACCCGGAAATGCCGGCGCCGAGAATGACGACGCTAGGTCGATCGGAAGGATTCGCCTGTGGAATCTGAGGAATATCGACATAGGTATTAGGCACAATACCGAGCGCGTTTCCAGCCCCTAAAACTGCGCCGCTGGCGCCCGTTTTAGCAATGAGGCCCAATAACTCTCGCCGCGACACAATCTTCTTCATAATGCTTTCCCGACCAATTTTGTACAGCTTAATACAGTAAAATAAGCCGACACTTTACCGCTTTACCTCCCCAAATCCAAGCAGATGAGCACGTCCAGGTTATCGCAATTAATGCCAATAACCCTGCAGGTGGCATAGAGCCTAAAACAATCCGCCCATAAGCTTCAGATCGGCGTATACTCCCGTCAATTGGGCCAGATTTTGGCCCTATTCCAGTGCAAAAAAATCACAAAAGAAATCACTATCATCTGGAAAAAAACCGATAAATCCGTACAATGACGACGCTTAGAAACCTAAGCACGGGCCCTAAAATGACCAATACAGACAGCGCCACCCTCGACCTCACCCAATACGGCATCCACGACGCAGCCGAAATCTATCACAACCCCTCATACGACCTGCTCTACGAGCATGAGAGCGACCCGTCTCTCACTGGTTATGAACGCGGCGTCGTCACTGAAAGCGGCGCTATCGCTGTCGACACTGGAATCTTCACTGGCCGCTCTCCTAAGGACAAGTACATCGTCCGCGACGATGTGAGCCGTGACACGGTCTGGTGGGCTGACCAGGGCAAGAATGACAACAAGCCAATCGATCAAACGACATGGGAGAGCCTGAAAGGCCTCGCAACAGAGCGCCTCAGCGGCAAGAAACTCTACGTCATGGACACGATCTGTGGCGCAAACGAGAACAGCAGCCTCAAGGTTCGCTTCGTCATGGAAGTGGCATGGCAGGCGCATTTCGTGAAGAACATGTTTATCCGTCCGTCCGACGAGCAGCTCAAAGACTTCGAGCCCGATTTCGTCGTCCTTAATGCCGCCAAGGCGACAAACCCCAATTGGCAGGCGCAAGGCCTCAACTCTGAAAACTTCGTCGCCTTCAATCTCACGGAGAAAATGCAACTCATCGGCGGCACATGGTACGGCGGCGAGATGAAGAAAGGCATGTTCTCTATGATGAACTACCTGCTCCCACTCCGCGGGATGGCATCGATGCACTGTTCTGCAAATATTGGCAAGGATGGTGACACGGCGATCTTCTTTGGACTTTCTGGCACAGGTAAGACGACTTTATCGACAGACCCTGACCGCGCACTCATCGGTGACGATGAGCATGGCTGGGATGATGACGGCGTATTTAACTTCGAGGGAGGCTGCTACGCGAAGACAATCAACCTCAGCGCCGAGAATGAACCCGATATTTACAAAGCGATTCGCCGAGACGCACTACTCGAAAATGTCGCGGTAGATGCGGAAGGCCACATCGACTACGCCGATGGTTCTAAGACTGAGAATACTCGCGTTTCTTATCCAATCTATCACATCGACAATATCGTTAAACCGGTCTCTAAAGGCGGGCACGCGAAGAAGGTCATCTTCCTCACCGCAGACGCTTTCGGCGTACTGCCACCAGTTTCTAAATTAGATGCTGACCAGACTAAGTATCACTTCCTATCAGGTTTCACTGCGAAGCTAGCTGGCACTGAGCGTGGCATTACTGAGCCTACGCCAACCTTCTCTAGCTGCTTTGGTGCCGCATTCCTTTCCTTGCACCCAACCAAGTACGCGCAGGAACTGGTTAAGCGTATGGAAGCGACTGGGTCGACTGCCTACCTCGTGAATACGGGCTGGAACGGCACAGGCAAGCGTATCTCAATCGCCGCGACTCGCGCGATCATCAATGCGATCCTCGATGGCTCTATCGATGAATCTGAGACGGAGACACTCCCCTATTTCAATCTGCAAATACCAACGCAGGTCGCAGGCGTAGAATCCGAACTTCTCGATCCTCGACTGACTTATGAAAGTGCCGATCAGTGGGATGCGAAAGCGAAGGAACTCGCCACGCTATTCGTCGACAATTTCGAGAAGTTCACTGACAACGAAGCGGGCAAGGCCCTCGTCGCTGCAGGACCACAACTCCCGTAACGCCCCCGTAGCACGGAAGACATACGAGAGTACGTACTAAAGACATACGAAAAAAAATGCCGAATGACTCGCATCATTCGGCATTTTTTATGCTTATTCGCTTTTGCTTTTAAGGCTAGTGACCGCCGCCACTCTCAACACGTGCCTCTGGCAACGCCATGGCAGTGAGCTTTGAGCCTGTTTGCAGGATGATATATTGATGACCATCGTGCACCCATGAGCTCATGCCGTAACCGCTGCGAGCCGGCGCTTCTATCTGCGCCATAATCTCACCTGTATCTTTATCGATCGAATAAAGCATCGGCGTGCCATCACTGGCCTGATCGGAATAGACCAGCATATTCTTAGTCACAACCATCGGGACCAATGCTCCGGTGCCAGTATTGCCGATATCCACACCTTTAAGGGCAGGATTGTTCTTAATGCGGTTAGGCGTTTCACCCGTTGGGATCATCCAAGAATGATCGCCCGTGTTCATGTCAATCGCCGTGATTCGGCTATACGGTGGCTTCCAGATTGGAATGCCTGCTGGGTGACGAGGAGGTCTCGCTGTGGCACCCGGCCCTGCGTTGGCCCATTCGGACAAAGTTGATCCTGTCGTGTTGGGATACAACAAATCCGCTTCTTCGCCGGTAATGAGGCGGAGTGCGAAACACGCCTTGTGCGATGAGATATAGAGCTTACCCGTCTCTGGGTCGGCGACTGCTGGTGCGTTGATGTTAGCGCCACCAGAGCCCCCTGGGCAGTTCATTGCAGCATATTTCCCAGTGGAATTACCCGCATGGATCGGCGGATTAAACAGAGGACCCATTTGGTAATCCTTCATCGCTTCGATCGCCTGACGACGAATCTCCGGCGTAAAATCGGCCAAATCGTCCTCAGTAATACCTTGCATATCGAAAGGTGCCGGTTTGGTCACGTGCGGTTGTGTAGGTGACAACACCTCACCCGGCACAATTGAAGGAGGCACAGGCTTGTCTACGATTGGCCAAAGCGGCTCACCCGTGATGCGATTAAACGCATAGACCCAAGCTTGCTTGGTGACTTGCGCGATTGCAGGCACCTTGCCACGACCCGGCATGTCGAGATCGAGTAGCACCGGTGCTGTGGGGTTATCGAAGTTCCAGATTTCATGCTTCACCATCTGGAAGTGCCATTTACGCTCACCCGTGCTCGCATCGAGAGCGATCAACGCGGCGCCATAGAGATTGTCGCCCGGGCGGAAACCGCCGTAATAATCGATAGTCGCGCTATTCGTTGGAATATAAACGAGGTCATTAGCGGGGTCGGCTGACAGGGGCGCCCAAGAAGACACATCGCCAGTCCATTCCCATGCATCATTTTCCCAAGTCTCGTGACCAAACTCACCCGGCTTAGGGATGACATTAAACTTCCACTTGAATGCACCAGTGCGCGCGTCATATCCGAGGATGTCGCCCGGCACGTTTTCGATACGTGACTGGTGGTAACCCTGCTCGGCGGAGTTGCCCACTACAACTGTGTCGTTCACGACAATCGGTGGTGACGAAGAAGTAATATAGCCAGTTTCTAGCGGCAGGCCCTCATAAGGGTCGTACTCATGCCCTAGGTCGGCGAGCAGATCGACGACACCTGTTTCTGGGAAACCTTCGATTGGCACTTTCTTGCCGAAGCCTTCCAGCGGAACTCCCGTGTTCGCATCGAGTGCGGTCAGGAAGAATCCAGGAGAGACTATATAGACAACACCACGACCATCGATGCGGGCATAGCCAACACCCTTACCGTAGTCAGCACGCATGGAATATTCGGCACGGGGTGTATCGGGTTCACGATAAGACCAGAGCGTTTCACCGGTCTTCGGATCGATAGCGATGACGTGGCGCTTATTACCCGCAACAGTAAAGAGCTTGCCGTCGATGAGTGAAGGCGTAGATCGCCCACTCATTGCACGGAAGCTCGCTCCATCCCATTCCCACGCGACTTCTAAGTCGGTGAAATTTTCGGCCGTAATCTCATCCGCTGGCGTGTAACGCGTATGCGCGAAATCACCACCGAGTGTGAACCACTCTTCTGGGTTTTGTGCGTTCGCGGCGGCGGCGACGCTGAGCGACACCACCCCTGCGACCAGACCACGAAACAGTCCGCGCGTTATTGAATACGTACTTAAAGATCGCATAGTTTTCACCTTGTTTTTACAAATACCTAACTGCCGCAAAACTACCAAGATTTACGCCCCGCTTCCATGATTAATTGATTTGAACGCGCTATACGCACCGACTCGACAGGCTGCTCAGGTCAAGTTACGCTGCACCTTTGGACGAATAAATAAGCACGCCACAGCACCACTTATGCTATAGTCGCGCGCCTCGGGCAACAGCACCAATATCAACGCGTTAGGGGACATTTTTATCCCGAACGCTGAACACTACTGAAATAAGCTGCGCTTTACTCAATGGCGCATCGCTTGTGTGCAGAACAAACGTCAGATAAGTAATACAGATGACTGATAATAATGATAAAACCATCATAGGCTGGCGCGAATGGCTGGCGCTCCCAGAATTGGGCATCCCCGCCATTAAAGCGAAGATTGACACAGGTGCGCGCTCCTCTGCGATTCACACCTTCAGCATTGAGACCCAGTTAATCGATGGTCAGGAATATGCTGTCTTCCAGGTACACCCCTATCAGGATGACATTAGCAGCTCTGTGACCTGTAAAGCCCCAATCGTTGATCGCCGCATTGTCCGTGACTCCGGCGGGCATGAAGAAGAACGTCTCTTTATCAGGACGCTAGTTGAATTCATGGGCAAGACTTGGGATGCAGAATTCAGCCTCACTAATAGAGAGAATATGGCATTCAGAATGCTCCTAGGGCGAACCTCCATCGTGGGCGGCGGGCTAGCCGTTGATCCATCGCTCTCTTTCACTCAGGGTGAGGAGCTGGCTGACATCAAAATTACTGCCGAAGGCAAGGATATCTCGTTATGAAAATCGCCGTGCTCTCGCGCAATCGTAATCTTTACTCAACTCGCCGCCTTATCGATGCGGCAGAAGAACGTGGTCACGAAGTGCGCGTGTTGGATGCCTTGCGCTGCTACATGAATATCACATCACACCGCCCAACCATTCACTACCGCGGTGAAATCCTCGAAGACTTCGACGCGATAATCCCGAGAATCGGCGCCTCAGTGACCTTCTATGGCACAGCGGTACTGCGCCAGTTCGAGATGATGGGGGTTTACCCACTCAATGAATCAGTCGCTATCTCACGTTCACGTGACAAACTGCGCTCCTTGCAATTGCTCTCGCGTAAAGGTGTTGGACTGCCCATCACCGGCTTCGCAAACAAGCCAGATGATATTCAGGATTTGATCAAGATGGTGGGCGGCGCTCCGCTAGTCATCAAGTTACTAGAAGGTACGCAAGGCATCGGCGTCGTACTCGCCGAAACCCGCAAGGCCGCCGAAAGCGTGATCGAGTCGTTCCTCGGACTCAAAGTATCGGTGCTCGTGCAGGAATACATCAAAGAAGCCGGTGGCGCCGATATTCGCTGTCTCGTAGTGGACGGCAAGGTTGTCGCCTCGATGAAGCGACAGGCTAAAGAAGGCGAGTTCCGTTCCAACATTCATCGCGGCGGCAGTGCATCACTCATACGAATCACACCCGAAGAGCGAACCACGGCTGTTCGAGCCGCGACTACTATGGGCCTCAATGTGTGTGGCGTCGATATTCTGCGCTCTGCGCATGGACCGTTGGTGATGGAAGTTAACTCATCGCCAGGTCTCGAAGGGATTGAAAAAGCGACGGGCAAGGACGTCGCCGGCCTCATTATTCAGTTCATGGAAAAGAACGCCAAGCGCGGCAAGACCAGGACTCGGGGCAAGGGTTAAATTTTAGTAGCTTACGCCTTGCGAGGCATTTTGAGATAAAAAGAGTGGCAAGTAATACGCAATCTAAGCAGACTGCAATCACTATTCTAGGGCAGACCATCCTCCCGGGCGAACGCGTTTCCATCGAATTGCCAGTCCCTAGCCTCTACACACATACCCAACTAGAGATGCCAGTCCAGGTCATTCATGGCAAGAAGCCAGGGCCGACTCTTTTCATTTCAGCCGCCATCCACGGCGACGAAATTAATGGCGTGGAAATCATCCGCAGAATCATGCATCAGCGCGGCATTGGAAGACTCCGCGGCACACTGATCGCTATTCCAGTGGTTAACATCTTTGGCTTCATTAATCAGAGTCGCTACTTACCAGACCGACGCGATTTGAATCGCTCCTTCCCAGGTTCAGAATCAGGCTCTCTGGCCAGCCGCATCGCCAACCTCTTCCTGAAAGAAATTGTCTCGCGGTGTACGCACGGCATCGACCTCCATACCGGTGCAGTCCATCGCGAAAACTTTCCCCATATACGCGCTGTCCTCGATGACGACGAAACTAAGCGCATGGCGAGCGCGTTCATACCTCCGGTGATTCTCAACACCCAAATCGTTGAAGGTTCGCTGCGACAGGAAGCCGAACACCTAGGAGTGAGCGTCATCGTGTATGAAGCCGGTGAAGCTCTGCGCTTCAACGAAGTAGCCATACGCGCTGGCGTCCGCGGCATCGATTCTGTCATGAGAGAAATAGGCATGTTACCGAAGAAGCGCGCCCGCAAGAGCGACCCAGTCCCGGTAGAGGCGACAGACTCGGCCTGGATCCGAGCTCCGCATAGCGGCATTTTGCGGATGATAAAGCCCCTCGGTGCACGAGTGTCGCGCAACGAAGTACTCGGCATCATCTCTGACCCATTCGGCGATTCCGAGCACAAGGCGATAGCACCCTTCGGCGGGATAATAATCGGCAAAACCAATTTGCCTTTGGTCAATGAGGGCGAAGCTCTATTCCATGTCGCACGATTCGAAAGCACGAGCGCTGCTGCCAGCCAGATTGAAGAGTTCCAAGCCGAGATGGACCCAGCGATCGAGAATGGGGCTTACCAAGAACCTGCTATCGCTTAATTAGGAGCGCGGCTCTACTCACTCTCGGTAGTCATAAAATCCACGCACCGCTTCATAGAGACTGTAAATGTCGAGCTTTGAGCTCACAGCATACGGTGTATGAATGGAGAGCAAGGGCACACCAAAATCGATAACCTCGATATTCTGCGCCGAGAATTCACCGCCGATTGTCCCCCCGCCCGCGCTACCGACTTTATAGGTGGAGGTTTGCCATGGCACTTGATTGTCGTCTAACAGAGCTCGGGTCCAGGCCACAAACTCACTGTTTGCCGAATTTCCCTGACCGTAGAGTTTGATGTTCACACCGTAGCCAAGCTTAGGTGCATTCCCAAGCTCCCAAGCATTCGGGTTCTGTGGATTGACGCCGGGGTTAACATCTATCGAAACAAATTTCGTAGCTCGCAATGCCTGTCTGAACAGTGGCTCACGATAGTCATCGCCGAGTTCTCTAAACAGCAAGCGTGATAGCAAGTCGGCGAAATAATCAGAATGTGCACCGGTATTATTCCGATTGCCCACCTCTTCGTTGTCGACGAGATACGCCATCGTTGTCATTTCCGGATGCTCGATCTCGGCGATCGCCTTCAATGTGGCGTAGCCGGCTAGGCGATCATCCTGCCCATAAGCAGCAATCAAGCCACGATCGAATCCCATGTCACGGGGCGCGCCCGCGGGCACCAGCGAGAGCTCTGCCGAGACTAAATCAGCCTTGCTGATGCCGTATTCCGAGGCTAAAAATTCGAGAACTAATTCGCCAACGTCACCACCTTCGACTGGGATATGACCTATAACCGGATCCATATCCTCAGGTCCAAGGAACTCACTAACAGTCTTCGAACTCCTTGATCGATCAACATGAGGAGACAATTCGGGAATCATGAAGATCGGATCTTCCGGAGCGAGCCCGATCTCGATGGTGACAGTGCTGCCATCTTTTTTATCCACTCGCCCCATTAAAGCCAAAGGCAAGTTCGTCCACTGGTGGAATTTAATGCCGCCGTGATAGTTCGTCTGGAACAGCGCGAACTCACTGTTCTCATAGAGCGGTCTACCCTTGAGTTCGAGCCGCGGAGAGTCAATGTGTGCACCGACAACGTGGAAGCCACTCTGTATCGGATTTTCACCAATCACCATAAGCGTAATCGTACGATCCCGATTCACTTCGTAAAGCTTCGCGCCCGGACGCACTTTAGTGCCTGAAGTAAAGACCTCAAAACCATTCGCTTCCGCGAAAATAATCGCCTCCGAAACAAAGCTTAGTTCAGTGCGCGCCTTTGCGATAAAACGCTTATAGTCTTCTGCAAATTCAAACACGCTTGCGCGCTTCTGATCGCTGATCCCTATCCACGCAGACTCACAGTCGAGCGTGTCTCGACAGCTCTCTTGCGCGAACAACGGATTCGAAAAAAGAGTGGGTGCAATGGCTAAAGCTGCAGCAGATACCGCCTGCAGCAAGGGCTTAGTGTTTATCAGTGGCATTATTTTTCTCCGTCAATCTTGCTCATAGCAATTCTATTTCCGCTGCACTGTCAGCGCCATTATTGCGCCACCAGAAATGATGTGACAGCTAAGATAGCAATGCATCAAGGCGTTGGGAACCTCGACAGCAACGCGGCATGCACCTCGGGATCTATGTTGCCACCAGAGAGAACGATCGCAACAGTCGCCTCTGGCTCGGGAACAAACTTCTTGCTCAATAACGCGGCCAATCCTACCGCCCCGCCCGGCTCAACAACGAGTTTTAAGTAGCGAAAGGCAAAACTCACTGCCTGCGCGACTTCGTCTTCACTTACACTTAAGAATGAATCGACCAATCTAGAATTGGTTTCCCACGTAAGCTCACCTGGGATGCTTGCCATGAGACTGTCGCAGATAGTCGCTTCCTTCGGTGTAAGCTGCACTCGCTTCCCCGCCGCGCGGGATAACACATGGTCATCATACCCTTCTGGCTCCACGCCGATGACGGCGCAATTTTCTCGCAAGCCCTTCACAGCCGTAGCAACACCCGCCATCAGCCCGCCGCCGCCTACAGGACTCAATACCGCATCGGGAGCTTTGCCAAGTTGCTGCAACTGTCCGATGATCTCGATGCCGCAAGTCCCTTGCCCCGCCATCACCGCGAAATCATCAAAGGCCGGCACCAGCACCCCACCTGTTTCAGCGGCTATGTCGGCTGCAATCTGTTCGCGCGACTCCCAATACCGATCATAGTCGCGAATGGTCGCGCCCAGCGCCTCTGCACCCTTGCGCTTTACTGCCGGGGCATCGCTAGGCATGACTATCGTCGCTTGCATATTAAGCAACGCGGCTGCGTAAGCGATGCCCTGCGCATGATTGCCCGAGGAAAAAGCAACAACCCCACGAGCGCGTTCATCCTCATTGAGCTGGACAAGACGATTATAGGCGCCGCGAAATTTGAACGCGCCGATATGCTGAAGGTTTTCACACTTGAGGAAACAGGTCGCACCTACCCTGCGGTCGAGTTCGGCATTCGTATGTAATGGCGTGCGAATGGCGACGCCTTCGAGTCGCCGTGCAGCGGCTTGGATTTCGTTGAGTGACAGCATTTTGTGTGTCTCCCGGAACGGAATGAGGTGCTAAGTAATATGTCGCTTAGACGAGGAAGATTTTTTGCTGAGCTCGCGATTTTTCTGAAGACGACGTTTACGAGCGATCTGCTGTGCGTTGAGATTTTCTTCAGACTTCACGAAAGGATTATCACCGCTTCGCAATTCGATTTTCACTGGCGTACCTTCGAGCTTCAACACTTTCCGGAATGTTTTCTCGAGGTAGCGTGTGTAATTATCCGGCACCTTATCGGTCTGCTTGCCGTGAATCACAATAATAGGCGGATTCTGCCCCCCCGCGTGCGCATAACGCAGCTTGATACGACGGCCATTGATGATTGGCGGCGGATGATCAGTCACCGCATCTTGCAGAATTTGCGTCAACACATTCGTCGTCAGCGTTTTACGCGCAGAGTCATAGGCGCGGTGAATCGATTTGTAGAGATCCCCTACCCCAGTGCCAAACAGAGCCGAAATAAAATGGATTTTCGCGAAATTAACGAAGGTGAATCGACGCTGGATATCCGACTTAATCTTCTCCTTGGCCTCTTGATCCATCCCATCCCATTTATTCAATGCGATCACCAGCGCTCGGCCTGTATCAATCACGTAGCCCAGCAAATGGAGATCTTGCTCGACAATGCCCGTGCGAGCATCGACCACGAGAACAACAACATTCGCATCCTGTATCGACTGCAGGGATTTCACCACAGAAAATTTTTCAACCGTCTCGGTCGTCTTTCCTCTCTTGCGGATGCCTGCCGTATCAATCAGCGTGTAACGTTTGCCACGACGCTCGAACGGAATATAGATACTGTCGCGCGTCGTACCGGGCTGATCGTAAACAACCACCCTGTCTTCGCCTAACATGCGATTAACCAGAGTCGACTTTCCTACGTTGGGGCGACCTGCAATTGCGATTTTTATACCCGTGACTTGTTCATCGTCGAGATCGAAGGCGTCATCCGAAGCCGATTCAGCGGCGATCGCCGCGAACTCTTCGAGCACGCCCAAGAGTAAAGCTTTAACACCTCGCCCCTGAGTGGCTGTGATTGGAAAGATCTCAGAGAAACCTAGGCTATAGAAATCGGCAAGCGCGATATCTGGATCGAGACCGTCAATCTTGTTCGCGACTAAATAGGTGTGCTTTTCACGTTTGCGCAGATAATCCAAGATCCGATGGTCATCGGGTAATAAACCGTCCTTCGCATCGACCAGAAAAAGACAGATATTCGCTTCAGCAATCGCCTGCAGAGACTGCGATGCCATCTCCTGATCAATACCCTCCTCGTCCCCACTGATACCGCCGGTGTCGATGGCGATAAACGACTGCCCCTCAATTTCACCTTCACCGTATTTACGGTCTCGGGTTAATCCAGGGAAGTTCGCGACAATCGCCTCACGAGATTTGGTCAGCCGATTGAAAAGCGTAGACTTGCCGACGTTTGGACGACCAACGAGTGCGATTACAGGTTTCATGAGAGTCCTAGAGACGCGCTATTTAGTTCAGGCGGTAGGCGATTAGCTTGCCACTATTACCGTAGACGTAAAGTAAGCTATTCGCGCTAAGCATCGACGCCCGAACGCCATCGCCATCCGCTTTTATACGTCCCGCAATATGACCGTCGATCTGCGAAATCAAATGGACATAGCCTTCGAAGTCAGCCACGGCGAGGTAGTTGCCTATCGCGCGAGGCGCCGAAACTTGACGATATTTGAGGTCAGTATTTTCCCACACAACATCGTCGCTATTATCGCGTATGGCAGTCACAACACCTTCGTCGTCGACAAAATAGAGATTACCGAAACCACGTTCCAATCCATGGTAACTCGATGCTTCTCGCCCCCAGACAATGCGCCCAGTATTGATATCCAAGGCCATCAAATTGCCTTGATAAGAAGAAGCCAGCACTCGTGAGCCATCGAGCAACAACTGCCCGTCGATGTCAATTACGCGGTCGATGTCGTATTGGCCTTCTGGCACGGCGACACGTTCCTCCCAGCTCCACACACCATCGTCCGCTTCTACAGCGACCAAGGTGCCGTTGCTGAAACCTGCTATCACCTTACCATTGTTTGTTATCACAGGACTGCTGCTTCCACGCAAGGTCAACGCAGGCAACGTTGTTTCGTATGTCCATCGCTGAGTACCATCACTAGCCTCAAGCGCAATTAATTTTTCATCGACAGTCTGTGTCACGACGATGTCGCCGTTCGTTTTAGGCGCCGACAGCACTTCACTCGAAACAGGCATCGCCCACAGCAATTCGCCGGAGTCTTGATCGAGCGCGACAACTTCCGCTGCCTCAGTGCCAACTAGAACGAGACCTCGTCCGGCTCCGACACCTCCCGTAATCGCGTCATCGAGGCGTTCACGCCAGAGTAGCTCGCCGTCAACTGCCGTGAATGCACTCACAGTGCCGTCTTCACTCGCGGCGAATAACTTATCGCCATCCAACACTGGGGTAATCAGATTAAAAATCTTACCCTGCCCATTGCCTACGCTCGCGCTCCACGCGCGTCGCAGCTCCACTTCTTGAGCGATATTTTGCAGGGGCGTCGGAGGATTGACTTCGTCGTCACCAAACCAGTTGGCGGGGTTCATTTTGCTCGCGCCGAATCCTGCGCAAGCGCTCAGAGTTGCCGTCAACAAAACCAGCATGGCAGCACGAACAACCGTGCGCTTATTCAGCGCTGCACTGTCTAGTTCTAAATCTAGTTCTGTCATAGCAACACTTTCGGCTCTCGGAGAATTAGAGGCGGTAGATAAGGATTAGTTCTCGACCGTAGCAAGATTATCGAGCTTCATGCGCAAGGCATCACTCAATGATCCCGCTTGCTGCGCTGCCAAATAAGCATCGCGAGCATCGGCACTGCGACCAAGTGCGAGATAGATATCGCCTCGGAGTTCAGAATAACCCGCTTCATAAGCTTGTGGGTCGATAGCGTTCACTAAGGCGAGCGCCCGCTCGGCATCACCGCGTGCGAGAATTACTCGACCGAGACGAAGATTCGCCGTCAGCAAGAGTCCCGTGTCAGGCTTAGAAAAGAGGCCACTCCCTTGGTTGTCGATAATCCACTGCAAGGAGGCCTCTGCCGCCGCGAGATCATCCGCATCGACCTGTCGCGCTGCCGCAAATAACGCCCCGTAGGATGCATAGGTCGTAGTCCCATAGTCAGTTCGCAGCTGTTCGCTGAGTGCGATAATGTTGTCCGCTTCCGCAGCCGTGATTTCTTCACCCGGCTCAACGAGGGTAAGTGCAAGTATCTCTTCATAGAGATCTGAGGCCGCCCCCTGAGTTGCCATCTGACGCGATTCCCAGAAGTTCCAGCCACCAAAACTTACACCGACAATGACAATCGCCGCGATCAGCTGCTTGCCATTCTCTTCCCACCAAGCCTTTAAGGATTCTAGGCTTTCTTCTTCCGCCGCGTTTAGTGCCACGACTTACTCCTTTTCATTAGTGCTTCGCACAGCATCTCATTTTGTTTGCCGAGCACAAATCCAGTCTCTTCACAGCCCTCAGAGGCTAACCCTGATGCTCTGTGGTGGCTCGGCGTGTTTAACTGGCTATTCTAACTCGAAATACCCTGAGTAACTAATTGATTCCCCAATCTTTGGAATTGGGTTAAATCAGCTCGGCTAGGCGTCGTGGGAGATCATCTACGGGGACCTGCTCTTCGAACCCTTCTTCATCTGTCAGCCCCCGCAGCTTAATCTTCCCCTGTTCCAGAAGATCAGACTCTATGACCGCAGCGTAACGAGCTCCTAGGGTGAATGCTTTCTTTAGCTGGCTAGCCGGTTTGCCGCCACCACAGTGACTGAGAATTATCTGCTCAGGCAATTCTGCACGTAGCGCGGTAGCGAGTGCGAGCGCATCCTTCGCAAAACCCGTAGGCACTACTATGTAGACGGCAGGTCGTGGCGCCTGCGGCTCTTTACCTAGAGTCTCCAACATCAATACCAAGCGCTCTGAGCCCATAGCGAAGCCGGCCGCCACGGTAGCTTTACCGCCGAGCTGCTCGACGAGGCCGTCGTAGCGCCCCCCTCCACACACTGTCCCCTGCGCCCCTAGGGCATCGGTCACCCACTCGAAGACACAGTTATTGTAGTAATCCAAGCCCCTCACGAGCCGCGGATTAACTTCATAGGCAATGCCGGCGCTATCGAGCAAGGATTTCAGCTCATCGAAGTGCTGAACGCTCTCGTCACTCACATAATCCGCGAGTGCCGGCGCTGCAACGAGTAAGTCCTGCATATCGGGATTCTTGCTGTCTAATATTCTTAAAGGATTGCTGTAAAGGCGATTGCGCGCGTCTGCATCGAGTCGATCGCTGTGAGCCTCCAGAAAGCTAGTGAGTGCCGCGCCATAGGCACGTCGCTCCGCAGAGGCTCCGATATTGTTGATCTGCAAGGTCAGTGCCGAGCCTATGCCGAGCTCCCGCCAGAGATCCGCCGACAACTGGATGAGCTCGGCGTCGATATCAGGACCTGCCATGCCGAAGGCTTCGACACCGAATTGTTGGAACTGGCGATAACGTCCTTTCTGTGGGCGCTCATGGCGGAACATGGGTCCCTGGTACCAAAGTCTTTGCTGTTGGTTGTATAGAAGCCCATGTTGATCGGCCGCTCGTACACAGCCCGCCGTGCCCTCCGGGCGCAGACTTAGATTATCCCCATTGCGGTCATCAAAGCTGTACATCTCTTTCTCGACGATGTCTGTCACCTCGCCGATCGAACGCTTAAACAGTTGGGTTTGTTCCAAGACGGGAAACCGAATTTCCTGATAACCGAAGCGATGGACGACACGATGAAAGGCGCTTTCTAGAGCCTGCCAAGTGGGCGTCTGCGCAGGAAGGATGTCGTTCATGCCACGAATTGCTTGGAGTTTAGCCATGTTGAGAATCGGAACCTTATAAAAATAAATTTACTTCTAAATACTTATCAAAAACATAATGTTAGCTAGATACAATGAGATCTTTCTTTAAGGCAACACGCGCTCGAACCATTGCCTCCAACTCATCGACTAGGGTCGCGTTTTGAATCTTCTGCGCAGGCACGCCTTCGACATAGGCGAGGTTATTGGGACTCGCTCCCGTCAACCCGATATCTGCCACCTTCGCCTCACCTGGACCGTTCACGATGCAACCAATCACCGCGACATCGATAGGCGTAATAATATCTTCTAGCCTCGATTCCAATTCGTTTACTACGGAGATAACATCGAAATTCTGACGCGAGCAGCTTGGGCAAGCTACCAAGTTCACTCCCTTATGGCGCAGTCCGAGGCTCTTAAGAATATCGAATCCAACTTTCACCTCTTCAACCGGGTCTGCCGCAAGGGAGATGCGGATCGTGTCACCGATACCATCCATCAACAGCGCCCCCAAACCAATGGCCGATTTCACCGTGCCTGAGCGGAGACCACCTGCCTCGGTAATTCCCAAATGCAGCGGCTGTTCGATCTGCGTCGCGAGCGAACGATAGGCGGCGAGAGTCATAAAAATCTCGGACGCTTTGAGACTGATCTTAAAATTCTGAAAATCGAGCTTATCGAGGATATCGATTTGCGTTAAAGCGGATTCGACCATCGCTTCTGCAGTGGGCTCTTTGTATTTCCGCAGCAGAGCCTTGCCTAAGGAACCCGCGTTGACACCGATGCGTAACGGTATCCCCTTGTCCTTGGCGCTATCGACCACGGCGCGGATGCGTTGCTCGCTGCCGATATTGCCTGGATTTATCCGCAGACAGTCGACGCCAGACTCAAGCACTTGCAGTGCGATGCGGTGGTCAAAATGGATATCCGCGACTAGCGGGACACTCACCTTCGAGCGAATGACTTTGAATGCTTCTGCAGCATCTAATGAGGGGACTGACACACGAACTATGTCTACACCCGCCGTGACGAGACGCTGAATCTGTCCCAAGGTCGCATCGACATCGCAGGTCTCGGTATTCGTCATACTTTGGACGCTGATCGGTGCATCTCCACCGATGGCGATATCGCCCACCCAAATTTGACGCGACTTACGCCGGGGTATTTTTGTTTGAAAGCTCATCTAATGAATCCGAGTTTTTCCGAATTTGGAGTTAAATACCGCGCTAATAGAATTAGCTATTAAGATACCAAAGTAGTGCGAACAGGCCGACGAAAACAAACAGAGACAGACCGAGCCAGCGCTGATTGCGATCCGCACGAGTCAAAGTTCGCTTCGGTGCTCCCTGCGCTGCCTTTTCTCGTCGCGCATGATCCATCCTATCTTCGAACATCGTCATGATAGGCTCGATAGGCATCTCAACTAGGAGGCAATAATTGCGGACATAGCCACGCGCGAATACCTCGCCCGGCAATCGGTCATAGGCATCTTCCTCGATCGCACGCAGGTAATGTCGAGTAATGTGCAGCTTATCGGCGACTTCATATTCGTCCAAGCCTCGCTTGAGGCGCTCTGCTCGCAACCTAAAACCAGGCGAGTCGACCGACTCGGTCGATGCGACCAGCGCCTCATCACTCAAGGAATCACTCACTGCCTCTTCCATTCTTCTATCGATGGGGGATGATTCTATCAATTAGGTACAACCTCTTTATTAGGGCTTGATTATAAGGCCTTCCTCGATCGCCTGCTCATCTCGTGCTCGCTGCCACACTCTCACAGACCTCTCGTCACCAGACCTCAATGCCAAGACCCTGCCCGCTTCGAGGGCCCGAGTACTGTGCTCCATTGTGTCGGCTGTCCCCGACAGACTCCGAGCATTTAAGTAATGCCAGAAGTATTCCTTCGCTTTCGACCAGGCGCCTCTCTCTATACTCAATAGGACCAATTCTAGCGCCGAAAATTCCAAGGAGTCGTCTAATCGCAAGGCTCTCTCAAACGCCTTCGCCGCGTCGACATCTCTGTTGAGCCTCAGAGCAACCATTCCTAAATTTTCGTAAGCTCGAGCACGGTTAGCATAGTCAGTATCCGACGCCACCTGAAACAGCTCTTCATAGGCTTCATCATAGCGTTGATTCTCAAATAAAAAGACCGAGAAATTGTTTCGAACTTGAGAATCATGCGGCGCGGATCGTAAAGCCTGCTCAAAATAGCTATTCGCGAGCCTAACATCTCCCTCTTGCTGAGCGATAAGTGCCATCACTCCCAAGCTTGTCGACGCATGCTTATCTAGGGCTAAGGCACTCTTCGCGTGCCGCCGTGCGGACAGCAACTCTCCCGCCTCCAAATAGGCCAGCGCCAGCCTAGAATAATTAATGATGGCTTGCTGCTCAGAGTGCTGAGCTGCGAACTCATCCGTACTCACACTCATGCAATCATTCAGCAAGCAAGCCAAACCGCTGAGTAGAATAATTTTGTCTCGCAGTGAGCCTCTACCCCTTCGCCGGCTCATGACTAAACTGAATCGGCCTGGACCTGCACATCGGAAGAGGCGGCAATAACATCAACGCCCTTTCTAGCGAGGTGACGACTGCTGCGTTTAGTCTGATCATCAACGTTACCGACGAGCTGGCCACAAGCCGCTCCAATATCGTCGGCACGGGTTGTTCGTACTGTGACTGTGTAGCCTGCTTGCTGGAGAATTTGTCGAAAATTGGTAATCGACGTATTGCTCGGTCGGCGATAATCACTCAATGAAAAAGGATTGAACGGGATAATATTTATCTTGCATGGAAAATCCCTGAGCAATTGCGCAAGTTCACGCGCGTGTTGGCGGTGATCGTTCACGCCAGCAATCAGCGTGTACTCGATGACTGGCACCCGCTTGTCATTGAGACTCGCCATATATCCCTTCACCGAGTTCAACAGCATCGCGATGGGATATTTTTTATTGATCGGAACAATCTCGCTGCGCAAGGCATCGTTCGGCGCATGCAACGAAATTGCGATCGACGCATCCGTGTAATCCTTAAGCTTATCGATAGCAGGCACTACTCCCGAAGTACTGATCGTGACCTTGCGTTTGGAGAGCCCATACGCGCAGTCGTCCATCATCAGGTTCAGCGCATTCATGACCGGTTCGAAATTTAACAGCGGCTCACCCATACCCATCATCACCACATTGCTAACAGGTCGCTCGAGCACGTCATCGAATCCACCCAGATTCTTGTTCGCCCACCACAGCTGGCCAATGATTTCGGCAACAGTGAGGTTGCTATTAAAACCTTGCTTACCTGTGGCGCAAAATGAGCAGTCCAAAGTGCAACCGGCTTGAGAAGAAATGCAGAGAGTTCCGCGTCCCGATTCGGGGATGAATACCATCTCGACTCGACTGCCACTGGCAACCTCGATGATCCACTTATGAGAACCATCTTCGGACTCGAAATTTTGTACGATAGTCGGCAGACGGATTTCGGCCTGCGCATCGAGCTTATCTCGAAGCGGCTTGCTGATATCGGTCATTGCCTGAAAATTGGTGACGCCACGCTGATGAATCCATTTGAGGACCTGGGTGGCACGGAAAGGCTTTTCGTCCATCGCTAGGAAAAACTCACGCAGCTGGGCGTGAGTCATTCCAGCGAGGTTAGGTAGGTTCGAGCTTTTTGCCAGCGTCATGACGAATCAGTCTCCTGGCAGCACCCATTAAGAGGGCCTACCGAGCGATGCCCGCCAAACCAACTACACTGGGCTTCGCGGACAAGGGCGTGTTATGAACAGATTTCTTCGTCTTTGAAGAAATAGCTAACTTCGCGTTGAGCAGACTCAACTGAATCGGAACCGTGTACGGCATTCGCGTCGATAGACACAGCGAAATCCGCACGAATCGTTCCAGCATCAGCCTCTGCGGGGTTAGTTGCGCCCATCAATTCACGATTCTTCAGTACGGCGCCTTCACCTTCGAGCACCTGAACCATAACGGGGCCTGATGTCATAAAAGCGATCAAATCGGCGAAGAACCCGCGCTCACGGTGCTCTGCATAGAAACCGCCAGCGAGCTCATCATCCAATTGCAGCATTTTCGCGGCAACGATCTTGAGACCAGCCTTCTCGAATCGGCTGTAAATTTCACCGATCACGTTCTTCGCGACGGCATCGGGTTTAATGATAGACAGTGTGCGTTCAATCGCCATTGTGACTCCAAATTTTGCTGTTTCGGGCAGGCTTCGCCACCCTCGTGTTTTTTAAAGAGGGCGTATTATACGCGCTTTTGCTTAATTCTTGTACGCTTATTATGCGATTCGCTAGTCGTCAGACTCTTCTATCCAGGCCGCCTGAATCGCCTCCAGCACCTTCTCCCCGCTACGTTCCGGGTCATCCTCGAAGCCCTCAAGCTCGCAAACCCAACGATGGAGGTCGGTGAAGCGCACGTATTGCGGGTCCACTTCGGGATGCTCATCGCATAGCGCCATCGCAATCTCACTCACATCAGTCCAGCGTAAGCCCATTTCCCGATCCTCTTATTTAGATTCAGACACCATGTTTATCGTGTATCTAGGAATCTCGATCACCAAGTCAGACTCCCCCACCTTAGCCTGGCAGCTGAGTCGCGACTCCGGCTCCAGCCCCCATGCCTTATCGAGGTAATCTTCTTCGTTCTCCTCCGCCTCTTCTAAGGAATCGAAGCCTTCACGAACGATGACATGGCAAGTTGTGCAGGCACAGGATTTTTCACAAGCATGTTCGATCTCTATATGATTCGCCAACGCCACGTCCAAAATCGTCTCATTGCTCTCAGCTTCGATGACAGCACCCTCGGGACAGATCGTTTCGTGTGGTAAAAATGTCAGTTTAGGCATTCAGCCTCTCCTTTACTCGGTTTTTAAGCGAAGCTCGGTGTTACACACCGTCTATGCGTTCGCCCTGTAATGCTCGCCCAATATGCGCATCCATGCGACGGGCCGCGAAATCACCACTCACTTCGTTTAAGGATTGAGTGAGCTTCGTCAGCTGAGCACTCGACCCCTCGTCTAAAACAGCGATCAATTTCGCAACAGCCTCGTTAATCCTCGCCTCCTCACCTTCCTCAAGCAATTCAGGGTCGGCCACGACTGCCCCTGCAATCGCATCGATCAGCTGTATGGCGTCGACCTTCGCCTCTCGCAGCGAACGCAACTCCATGTCTTCGCGCGCATGCTCTTGAGACTCCTGCAACATACTTTTTATAGTGTCCGCCTCGAGGCCATAACTTGGCTTTACCTGAATCTCGGCCTTGGCTCCGGTGAGGGTTTCTTCCGCACTCACACTCAATAAGCCGTCGGCATCAACCTGAAAAGTCACGCGTATCTTCGCAGCTCCCGCTACCATCGCGGGGATACCGCGCAGTGTGAAGCGCGCCAATGAGCGACAATCAGCGACCGACTCTCGCTCACCCTGCATCACATGCAGTGCCATCGCCGTTTGCCCATCCTTGAAGGTCGTAAATTCCTGCGCACGAGAGACCGGAATAGTCGTGTTACGGGGGATTATCTTCTCCACCAATTCGCCCATTGTCTCGATGCCCAGGGACAGCGGTGTGACATCCAATAGCAGGAAATCATTCTCAGACTTATTGCCGATGAGGACATCTGCTTGAATGCCCGCACCCACCGCAACAACCTTGTCTGGGTCAATGCTCGTTAAAGGTTCTCGCCCGAAAAATTCAGCGACAGCGACTCGCACCGCGGGCATTCGAGTCGACCCGCCGACCAGAACAATATTATCAATCTCTTCGTTAGTGAGCTTCGCATCGCGCAGCGAACGACGACAGATTCGCATCGCGCGCTCGAGCGGTTCACTCGTCAGCGCCGCAAACTGTTCTCGAGTGACTGTCATGGCCTGTGAGGCCAAAGTGAACTCGACCGCCTCCTCTTCACTGAGACGATGCTTGATCTCATTCGCACACTGCATGATTTCGCCTTCGCTTAACCCATCTGCACCGGCTTGATGCTTTAGCCATTCAGCAAATAAGCGATCGAAATCGTCTCCACCGAGATTAGTGTCTCCACCTGTGGCGAGCACTTCGAAGACTCCCCGTGTGAGACTCAAAACCGACACGTCGAAGGTGCCACCTCCAAGGTCAAACACCACGATATTCCCTTGGTCAGCAGTATCGAGGCCGTAGGCTACCGCGGCCGCCGTAGGCTCATTGAGCAAGCGCAGGACATTGAGCCCCGCTTCCTCTGCAGCGTCCTTAGTTTGCTGACGTTGTGCATCATTGAAATAGGCGGGGACTGTGATAACCGCCCCTTCTAAGCGCCCATTCAAGGTCTCTTCTGCTCGCGCCTTCAAGACCTTAAGTATCTCCGCTGATACTGAGATAGGATCCTTGCTGCCTGCGCGGGTCATTATTGAGGGCGCGGTATCGTCACGCGTCGCATCAAATTCGTAGGGCATATAGTGATCGAGGGTGCGTAACTCACTCAGACTCTTGCCGAGCATCCTCTTGGCCGACACGATCGTGTTCGCGGGATCAACCAACGCCATAGCTTTCGCCCGCTTGCCCACATAAACCTGCCCCCCGTCGGCATAGTGGACAATCGAGGGGAGTAGGCACTCTCCTGTCTCATCTGGCAGAGACTCCACCTTCAAGCCGCAACGCGCGGACACCAAAGAGTTTGTCGTCCCTAGGTCTATTCCGACTGCCAGCCTATGCTTCGGTCGCGCAGGCTTTCCACCCGGTTCCTGGATTTGTAATAACGCCATAATTTATCGAGTTAGTAAGCTAACCTCTGCTCCTCGCTCGTCTCAATCTCTTGAAATAATTTATGCAGAAATTGCAGCTCGTGGAAAACTCGCTTCGCAACTCCGAGATCCTCCGCCGTCAAACTCTGTACGAAATTCTGCTCACGTTGATGGATACGCGCAGCAATCTCCTTCTTGAGCGGCTCCAATACCGCTAAACCGTCATCACCTTCTGGCGCCTCGGCAACCGCTTCCCGCAACTGCATCTGCTCGAACAGTACTTCCCTATCGAGATCAGCTTGCGAAACCTCATCGACGGAGACTCCTGCGAGAGCGAGCAAATGCGCCGCCCTCCCGAGGGGAGATTTTAATGTGGCATAAGCATCGTTAAGCAAACTACTGCGCTGCACGGCGGCAAGCTTGGTCGCCTCATCTTCTGCGGCGACACGATCCGGATGGCTTTCCACCTGCAGTTCGCGGAAACGTGCGTTCAGCGTCTTCAACTCGATATCGAAGTCGTGGGGTAGTGAAAAAAGGGAGAAAAAATCCTGAGTGCTGCGCATGTTCCTTTACCTATCTAGCAAGTGCAGAACATTGTCGCATTCATGCCTAATCAGTGACAGTACTGGCAAGCTCTATACGCTGAAGCTCTCACCACAGCCACACTCACCCTTCGCATTTGGGTTGTTAAACTCGAACCCTTCATTGACGCCTTGCTTGACGAAATCCATCTCCGTGCCATCAATATAGAGCAGGCTTTTAGGGTCAACGACAATCTTGACGCCGTCTTGTTCAAACACCTGATCGCCCACCTCGAGCTTGTCCACGAATTCGAGCACATAACCCATACCTGAGCAGCCGGTAGTCTTCACACCGACACGAATCCCGATGCCGTGACCACGACTCGCCATTTGTTCAGCGACATGCCGTGCCGCAGCAGGTGTGATTGATATCGCCATCGATAAACCTATGCCCCACGCTTCGACTGGACGTCGGCGATTGCTGCCTTGATTGCATCTTCCGCAAGCACTGAGCAGTGAATCTTCACCGGCGGCAGTCCAAGCTCTTCAGCTATATCTGAATTTTTAATGGCCGTCGCCTCTTCAAGAGAACGTCCTTTCACCCATTCTGTAAGAAGCGAACTAGATGCGATCGCAGAACCACAGCCGTAAGTCTTGAATTTCGCGTCCTCTATAATACCGGCATCGTTTACTTTTATTTGGAGTCTCATTACATCGCCGCAGGCGGGCGCACCCACCATGCCAGTACCGACATTGAGATCTGAATCGTCCATCTTCCCGACATTGCGCGGATTCTCATAGTGGTCGATTACCTTGTCTGAATAAGCCATAACTGACTCCTCGTTATAAATTAATTAGTGCGCTGCCCACTGAACTTTGCTGATGTCGACGCCATCTTTGAACATATCCCAAAGCGGGGAAAGCTCACGTAACTTCTCAACCGCCTCTCTCACCTTTTCGATCGTGTAATCAATTTCTTCTTCCGTGGTGAAACGTCCGATCGTCATTCTTAAGGAACTGTGAGCCAACTCGTCATTCAGGCCTATAGCACGCAGCACATAAGAGGGCTCTAGGCTCGCCGACGTACACGCAGAGCCTGAAGAAACTGCAAGATTCCGTAGCGCCATCATCAAGGATTCGCCCTCGACGAAATTAAAACTGATATTAAGATTGCCCGCGACACGATGGTCGAGATCTCCATTAACATAGACCTCTTCCATGTCCTTGAGACCGTCGAGGAGACGGTTGCGGAGCTTGAGTACGCGCGCGTTGTCCTCTGCCATTTCGGTCATGGCGAGGTGATACGCCTCCCCCATACCGACGATCTGATGGGTGGCGAGCGTACCCGAGCGCATACCACGCTCATGTCCCCCACCATGCATCTGAGGCTCAATTCGCACCCTCGGTTTGCGTCGCACAAACAATGCACCGATTCCCTTAGGCCCGTAAGTCTTATGCGCGGTGAGCGACATGAGATCGACCTGCATCTTCTCTAAGTCGATTTCGACCTTGCCAGTACTCTGCGCCGCATCAACATGAAAAATAACCTTATGCTCGCGAGTTATTTTTGAAATCGCCTCGATGTCATTAATCACACCGATCTCATTATTCACATGCATAAGAGAGACAAGAATTGTATCGGGTCGAATCGCCGCCGCAACCGCAGCCGGACTGATAATTCCATTCTTATCGGGGTCGAGATAAGTCACCTCGAAACCTTCCCGCTCGAGCTGGCGGCAACTGTCCAAAACCGCTTTGTGTTCAATTTTCGAGGTGATGATGTGCTTGCCCTTCTTACTATAGAAGTGCGCCGCCCCTTTTATGGCCAGGTTATCCGACTCTGTCGCGCCAGATGTCCATACGATTTCTCGAGGATCACAGTTTATGAGGTCAGCAACTTGCTTCCGCGCATGCTCTACCGCCTCTTCAGCTTTCCAACCAATTTTATGCGAGCGCGAGGCTGGGTTGCCGAAGTTACCCTCGAGCGTCAGACATTCGGCCATCTTCGCCGCGACTCTTGGGTCCACGGGGGTGGTCGACGAATAGTCCAAATAGATCGGAAATTGCATGATTTACTCCGCTTTGTCAGTCATACCCGCTGGCTTTAAATTAAATGGCCAGCGCCTCAGAAATATCTGTCACGGCGATCTGCCGCTCATCTTGGTTCTGAGAAATGTTTTTTACTTCGTTCCTTGCCACGAGGTCAGCTAAGCTAATTCCCTCGAGGAAGACGTGAATCTGTTTGCTCAAATCAGACCATAAATAGTGGGTCAGGCAAGTCTCACCACCCTGGCAATCACCCGCGCCCTGACATTTAGTCGTATCGAGCGACTCGTCTACCGCATCAATAATCTGGGCGATGTAAATATCGTCAGAAGCCCGATTCAACTCATAGCCACCGCCGGGGCCACGTACACTACTCACCAGCGAACTGCGTCTCAACTTGGAGAACAACTGCTCGAGGTAGGACAGCGAAATCTCCTGCCTAGAAGAGATATCACTCAGGCTGACAGGGCCTTGATCTTTGTGTAATGCGAGGTCGAGCATCGCCGTCACAGCATATCGACCTTTTGTAGTTAACCGCATGGCGGTTCCTCGCTTCTTCAGAACTGACGGGAATTATCGAATACCCTACTGAATTAGTCAAGAATAGAAAATCCGGCCACAATCGTCGCGACAAACCCATGGATGAAGGCTAAACTACGCCAAAGTCGACCAGACCCACCCTCATGTATGTAGATCTACACTGTCACAGCCATTTTTCAGATGGTGCCCACCCCCCCAATTATCTCGTGAGAACCGCCTCCGAAAAAGGGATTAGCCACCTCGCCCTCACCGACCACGACTGCATCGATGGCGTGGAAGAACTCTGGGACAGACTCCCGCAAGGCGAGACTGATGCCGAATCAACGAACTCAATGAGACTTATCGCTGGCGTGGAGCTGTCTTGCGATTGGAATGGGTTAGAGATCCACGTAGTTGGACTGCTGGAAGACCCAAGGCAGCAGGCTCTACAGGTGCTGCTCCTCAGACAACAGCAGGAGCGACGCGCCCGCGCCGCCGCCATCGCGGATAAATTGAAGGGTATCAATATAATTGGGCTAGAGGATTACCTAGCTGAATTGCCTGCCATCTCCGTGACGCGCAGCCATATTGCAGATTTCCTCGTGCTGAAGGGCCACTGCAAGAGCCTTCAAAAAGCATTCAAGACCCACCTAGGTCGTCGCGGCAAGGCCTATGTTGCAGCAAACTGGTGCTCGCTTGAGCAAGCAATTAACGCGATCCTGGCGGCGGGTGGGATCGCCGTATTAGCGCATCCTAGTCGCTACCCCCTAACTCGGAGCAAGCTCGGCAGACTGCTGCACGATTTCCGTGAGGCTGGAGGCGAGGCGATGGAGGTGAGCTACGGGAATTTAGACCCCACTGCTAAAAAACGCCTCCTCGAACTCGCCGATGAGTATGCGCTTTATCATTCCTGCGGCTCGGATTTCCACACGGACCAAGCACAGTGGACGGCCCTCGGGAAATTTCCCCGCTTCGAACCCTCGGCCACAAAAAATGCCATCTGGGAGCATCCAAGATGGCATTCTTGTGTTGCCGCCGGTAGGGCTATTTCCCTCACCGAGGTATGACTAAGCTTAGAATCGTCGTCGTACTGAGGCTATCAGCGCTCTGAAGTAATCCAACAATGTCTCGTGCTTGTAGTCAGTGAACTCACCAGCGTCCATGAAAACCCCATGCTCTTCACAGGCCTCATATTCGATATGCGATTGCTTCGAATCATTGATTTTCTTCATTTCCTTGCCGCAACGAGGACACTGAATATCACGCACCGTATTGTAAGTCTTACCTATTTCAGGATCACCGCTATCAGCGAAGTCAGCCATCCAGTCTTTCTTAAGCTGCTCGGCTTCGCCATTATCGAACCAGAGCCCTTCACAGCGTTCACATTTATCAATGACAACCTTTCCCTGCAGAGTCTCAATTTCCAGCTCATGCATCGCTGAATTACACTTCGGGCATTCCATCCTGTTCTCCTCGGCTAATCCTGACAGCAATTCAATGCTTGTCTCTGTGGCTTTTCTTATTCTTTATTTTGTCAGCGCCCCTCTGCCCGCTAGGCGTCAAACTAGGCGAGCGCTTTACCTGATAGTAATAGTTTTAGCCATTAAGACCAAGTCCACGAAGCAATTGTTTCAATAGCTATAAACGGCCGACTCCGCCTGCACCACCGATACATCGATCTGCCCCTCTGCACAGCGCTTGAGCGCGCCTACGGGTAGTATATGAATACGATCTGGACGAGCCCTAGCACCCTCATCACCGAGACCTATAAGCGCAATCGCGATGCTGTCGTCGTCGGACAGTTGCGTGAGTCCAGCGGCCGACTCACACGCCGCGAGGTATAACGATTCTTCGAATTCTTCTCGATCACTCAGCCACCGTTTTTCATACTCTGCCTGAGCCTGCTCTAATTTCTCGTGCAAATCCTCAGCCTCCTGCACCGCCTTCTGTCGAAGCGACTCCATTCGCTCAGTATTTTCGACGGCGAGTTCACCGATGATTTCTTGGAGTTCTTGCTGCAATTCTGCAAGGTCGCTCCTCAACTTCGTATAGCTTTCCTCATCGAGACCATCGAGAGAGCGGAGAGCCTCGGCCGATTGCGATGCTTGTCGCAATGCTGTATCCACAATCAATTGATAATCTATGCCCTGAAGTCGTTTAGACAACTTTTCAAGGATCGCTACATCCACCGACGGTCTATTTTCGACCGTGGCCTCCGGATAGGGTGAAGATTGACGTGCGACATTTTCGAAGGGATTTCGTCCAGCATGAAGACCACGCATCGTCGAACCGAAAGCAACGAGTTGCAATCTTTGCCGACGCGCCGCCAACGGGCTGCGCACTTCGAGAAAAGCACCCTGACCATGAAGATAGCGCGCCTCAATCGACCCAGCATTTATCCCAAACAAACCCGCCGGCTCATCGAGATCTAAACTCACTGCAATAATATCAGTAAAAACAGCCAACTCTTGCTGAGCTCTCTCAACTAAGGTCGAATCGGGCTGGGCGAATAAATTCGCACTCAACAGCAACCCTAGCAGACCGCTCAACACGCCGCGCGGTGGCAGGCGCTTAATCTGAAAACCATTGTTCATAAGTGTTGATAGCATGAGGACCGCCTATAGTCCTGATTCATTAAAAGTCACGAAGTTCGCTAGCTGCTGTAATGAACGCACTGTCTCATAATCGCTATTCACTAACTGCTCATAACTCGCCCGGACATCCTGCATATCTCGCTGTCTCTGCTGCTCGAAATACGTGAACAACTGCTGAAATGTCGACTCGCTGCTCTCTCTTGCCTGCGTCAGTGCGGCTTGCATTAGCGCGATAGAATTCTCATCTTGTCTTTGTTCGAATCGTGCGAGTAATTGTTGAGTCTCTTCGCGTTCCAATAAGGCCGCTTGACCGCCGAATGCCACGGTAACTCCCTCATCATTGACTATCACGCGTGTATCCACGAGCAGCAAAATGAGCATTGCGAAAGATGCGGCTGTCGGGAGCCATTGCCACCAAGTCACAGAAGCCCGAGGACGTGTCGCTGGCTTAGTCGCAGAACTAGCACCCTGCAGAGCGTAAACACTCTGCATCCGTGACCACCCCCACTCAGGGAGTGGCTCTTCCCGCCACGACCGCAATGCCGAATGAGCACTGCTCATTGTTGACAGCTCACGACGGCAGTCGTCGCAGAGGGTCATGTGCTGCTCGAATTGGCTACGCGCCTCGTGATCAAGCTCATCACCGAGGTAGGAAGTTAACCACTGTTCAGTCTGTGGACAGGACATTGAAGTTCTCCGAATAATTTTTAAGCTTATTTAATGCCGCATAAAAGCGCGTCTTTGCCGTGTTATCAGAGATTCCTTGAATCTCTGCGATTTCCTCAAAGGTGAGCATCTGGAAAATTTTCATCTCTACGACTATCCGCTGCTCAATCGGTAACATCGCCAGCATCGCTTGGACTGAATGATTCAGCTCAGCTTGAGCGAAACGCCGATCAGGTTCACTCTCACTCGTCGCGGGAAGGGCCTCTAATTCATTCTGCTCTTCAAAGCGATTACCCTCTCTTAATGGGCGCCAGCGCCGAGCCATATCGATCGACTTATTATGGACAATACGAAAAACCCAACTGCTAAACTTCGACTCTCCGCGGAAGCGATGCAAGTTACGGAATACCCCTACAAACACCTCCTGCACCAAATCCATGGCGTCGGCGGCATTGCCTGTGAGTCGCAAAGCTTGGTTATAGATACGCGATTCATATCGGCGAACGAGCGATTCCCAAGCTTCACTTGAACCCGCAACTGCCGCAGCAACTAATACCGTATCTTCGTCGTTATTGATGCCCATTAAGCGAGCCGCCGTCCCTAGTTTTGCTAAGTAATTTTTGTAAGAATTTCAGCTCACTACGGGCGACCGCATTGAGCATGACTCGCTAGCATAGCGGCAACAGTAGATTAGTCGCAACCGGGCCAAAATTAGTTTGGCCCCTGCGAAAGAAAGGAGGAAAAGAGTGGCTACGCGGCTTTGACCGCAGTCTCTTTGAGCAGCTCGCTCACCGCGCCCATCAGCGCGTTGAGAGAAGAGGAAATAATATCTTTGCTAATCGCCACGCCGCTGAAGCGTTGCATGCCAACCTTGAGCTGGATATAAGTCACGGCTTCCGCATCTGAACCTTGCCCTAAGGCATGCTCGCCGTATTCCATCACCTCGAAGTCGATATCGAGCGCGCGCTTTAGGCCCTCGATGAATGCATCGAGCACACCATCACCGTGACCACTCAATTCAATGGGTTGACCATTGAGGTCCAGCGTCGCATCGAATTTTTCACGACCTTGATGTTTCTGGATACTGAAATCTTCGAGGCTAATCACTTTCTCACTATTGAGATAGTGCTCATTGAACAGCTTCCAGATTGACTCCGCTTGAATCTCACCGCCACTCTTTTCAGTGACACCTTGTACAACTCGGCTGAATTCAATCTGCAACCAGCGAGGCAGTTCGAAACCAAATTTATTGGCGAGCACATAGGCGACACCACCTTTGCCCGACTGGCTATTTACTCGAATCACGTCTTGATAAGTACGACCGATGTCACGCGGATCGATCGGCAGATAGGCAATCTCCCACGGCGCGCCTTCCTCGTACATATCGAGACACTTCTTGATGGCATCTTGATGGCTGCCAGAGAACGCAGTGAAGACGAGATCGCCAGAGTAAGGCTGGCGCGGATGCACATCAATTTGTGTGCATTCACGTACGACCGCAACAATCTTATCCATGTCGTGGAGGTCTAATTCGGGGTCCACACCTGCGCTATAGAGGTTCATCGCCATGATGACGATGTCCATATTACCGGTTCGCTCACCATTACCTAGCAGCGTGCCTTCAACACGCTGCGCTCCAGCCATTACAGCAAGTTCGGCTGAGCCTACGGCGCAGCTTCTATCGTTATGGGTATGCAGGCTGACGACAATCGAGTCGCGGTTCTTGATGTTGCGGCAGAACCATTCGATCTGATCTGCGTAGACATTCGGAGTGGCGACTTCAACCGTGGAGGGTAGATTAAAAATAACCGGTTTTTCGGGTGTTGGCTGCCAAATACTCGCCACCGCGTCGCACACCTCAACCGAGAATTCGATCTCGGTACCTGTGAAGCTCTCGGGCGAATATTGGAAAGTCCATTCTGTCTCTGGCGCGAGCTTGGCGCAACGCTGCACCTCTTCTGCCCCCGCCTTCGCAATAGCGATAATGCCCGCTTTGTCTGTCTTAAATACCTTCTCGCGCTGCACGATCGAAGTCGAATTGTAGACGTGCAGGATCACCTGTTTCGCACCCTTCAACGCTTCAAACGTACGCTGAATCAATTCTGAGCGCGCCTGCGTCAGCACCTGGATAGTGACATCATCAGGAATTTTGTTTTCTTCGATGAGATAGCGTACGAAATCGAAGTCTGGCTGTGAGGCTGCTGGGAAGCCGACCTCAATCTCTTTAAAGCCAACCTCCACCAACAACGCGAACAACTTCTTCTTTTGTTCGACCGACATCGGCTCGATCAGAGCCTGGTTGCCATCACGAAGATCCACACTACACCAACGCGGCGCCTTGGAAATGACTTGGTCGGGCCAAGTGCGATCCTTAATGTCGACGGTGGTAAAGGGCTTGTACTTCTTGTAATCGAACATCTCTTTAATTCCTTGTGGGATTTCTATTTGCAAGCTTCGTGTCTGTTTAACGTTCCACTCATAGACTCGAGAGTGTGTATTGTAGGGATAACTCGCTGGTGACTCTACTCATGAATTACAGTAATATGCCTAAAAATTAGCTACTATGCTCATAAATTTAGTATTTATTAGTGATTTTAGCCCTTTTGTAGTAATAAACTAGCTAGGAGCTTAAAATGGATAAGATTGATCGTCGTATACTTGCAGAGCTGCAACGCGATGGACACATCACCAATCTCGAGCTCGCAGATAAAGTAGGCCTCTCGCCTTCCCCCTGCGCACGACGGGTGAAACAACTCGAAGAAGCCGGCGTCATCGGCCGCACAGTCACCCTGCTCAACCCGAAGAAACTCAACCTCAAGCTCACGGCGATCATCCAAATCAACATGGACAGGCATACGCCCGAACGCTTCGAAGAGTTTGAGAAGACTGTCGCCGAATACCCCGAGGTCGTTGAGTGCCTGCTAGTCACAGGTCAATCGGCGGATTATCAACTACGGGTTAGAGTGCCTGATATGGATGGCTACCACGACTTCTTATTGAATAAGATCACCCGCATCAAAGGCGTCACGGACGTGCACTCCAGCTTCATTATGCGTGAAGTCATCAGTAAGACTGAGATGCCTCTCAATCATATGATTCTAGATTAAAGGACAAAGCCCGAGGCCTGCTCGGGCTTTGTTAGGCAGCGGAGCGCTTAGGGCAACAGGCTGGCTACCGCGTCACGCTCTTCGCTGAGCTCAGCTTCGCTCTTATCCATCAAGTCTTGGCTAAACGAATTCACCTCGAGACCCTGAACAATCGTGTACTCACCACCTGCGCAGGTCACTGGGAAAGAGTAGATCAAGCCTTCCGCGACACCGTAACTGCCATCACTGTGAATGCCCATGCTGACGATCTGACCATCGGTGCCGAGAGCCCAATCGCGCATGTGCTCGATGGCTGCATTCGCCGCCGAGGCCGCACTCGAAAGACCGCGCGCCTTGATAATCGCCGCACCGCGTTGCTGCACGGTAGGAATGAAATCACCCGTCACCCATTCTTGATCAACAAGACCAACGGCAGATTCACCCGCCACTGTGCAGTGATGAATATCGGGGTATTGAGTCGCCGAGTGATTACCCCAGATGATCATGTTCTTCACATCTGTGCTGTGCTTGCCCGTCTTGTTGGCAAGCTGTGCCATCGCGCGGTTGTGGTCCAGACGCGTCATCGCTGTGAACTGTCCAGGCTTGAGGTCTGGCGCATTGCGATAAGCAATAAGTGCGTTCGTGTTTGCTGGATTACCTACAACCAAGACTTTCACATCGCGGCTCGCGTTGTCGTTGATCGCCTTACCCTGCGCAGAGAAAATCGCCGCGTTCGCTTCGAGCAAGTCTTTACGCTCCATGCCTGGTCCGCGAGGACGAGCGCCGACGAGCAGACAGTAATCCGCATCTTTAAATGCCACATTGGCATCGTCCGTCTGAACGATTCCGGCCACTAATGGAAATGCACAGTCTTCAATTTCCATGACCGTACCGGCAAGCGCCTCAAGCGCTGGTGTGATCTCGAGCAACTGCAAGATGACAGGCTGATCTTTACCCAACATCTCGCCCGCGGCGATCCTGAACAGTAGGGAATAACTAATTTGGCCTGCGGCTCCGGTTACAGCGACGCGTACTGGTGCTTTCATCTTGAATTCCTATAGGGGTTGAAATGGATTTTAAAAGGGATTGATTGGGCTTTAATAATCTCAGCCCGTAATAATAGCAAAAAAGGCATTCTTGTTGCGACAAAGCTAGCTCGGTGTATTTCCGACACCTTTAGCCAGAAACATGGCGTCACCGTAGCTGTAGAATCGATAATTATTCTCGATCGCCTCTTGATAGGCATCCATCAACACCTCTCGACTACAAAACGCACTGACCAACATAAGCAGTGTTGACTGCGGCAAATGGAAGTTCGTGACCAAGGCGTCAACCACCCTGAATCGGTAGCCCGGATAAATAAAGATATCGGTCTCGCCGCGCATCGGAACAAGCTGCCCGCTCGCCGCGGCGGTTTCTAGACTCCGAACCGTCGTAGTGCCCACGGCAATCACCCTGCCCCCTCGCGCCTTACAGGCCTCGACCTTTTTACAGACTTCCTCGCTGACATCAATCAGCTCGGTGTGCATGCGGTGTTCTTGGATGTTATCGACACGTACGGGCTGGAATGTCCCCGCACCCACGTGCAGGGTTAAATAGGCCGTGTCGACGCCTTTCGCCGCTAACTCTTCGAGCATTTGATCGTCAAAATGCAGGCCTGCCGTGGGAGCAGCGACCGCACCATTTTCTCGCGCATAAACCGTCTGATAGCGCTCCTGATCGAAGGCTTCATCTTCACGCTTGATATAAGGCGGCAGTGGCATATGACCGTGCTCGACGAAGATCGCCTCTGGCGCCACGTCATCGGCAAACTGGAGCACATAGAAGTCACCCTGCCGCCCGACTACCTCGATAGGCACCTCGTCCACCCCATCTATGAACAGTAGCGTTCCCGGTTTAGACGGCTTACTCGCTCGCAGCTGCGCCAACACGCGATTATTCTCCATCATCCGTTCAACCATGATTTCTACACGTCCGCCGGACTCCTTACGACCATAAAGACGAGCGGGGATGACCCGCGTGTCATTGAATACGAGAAGATCTTGATCGGTGACCAGAGCGAGCAAATCCGCAAACCCTCGGTGGGTTACAGCAGCGCTGTCTACATCGAGGCATAAGAGGCGACTTTGCCGACGCTGTTCCGCCGGGTAATGGGCGATAAGACGTTCTGGGAGGTCAAAATCGAAATCTGATAGCTGCATCGGCGCTGAGTATCCTAGCGGGAGGTTAAAACGAGCGGGTAAGAGCGCGAATTTTACGTGCTCGCGAGTGCTACCGCCACCCACTCATGGACATAAGTTAGCAATAAGAACCCGCTTCCGCATTGCGCGCAAGGAACAGACTGCTATAATCCCGCCGTCGAAGTCGACTCTGTGCCAGTGTGGTGAAATTGGTAGACACGCCGGATTCAAAATCCGGTTCCTTTGCGGGAGTGGCGGTTCAAGTCCGCCCACTGGTACCAACAGAGTTTCTCGATCAGCCTATTCCCGGCTTCTCCAGACTTCTACAGGCGTCAAAACCACCACTAGCTCATGCTAATTACGCCACCGAAATTTTCGGTTCACGGGCCTTCGGCGTTAATGTTTCGTCCTGTCCGCAAACCAAAATACATGACTTCCTTCCAAGGACTCGAACACAAGGACTCAAGACAATGGCTAAATACAAAATAGCGCTCCTCGATGGCGACGGCATAGGCCCAGAAATAATGGCCGAAGCGGTAAAAATTCTCGACCTCGTTGCCGAGCGTAACGACATTGAGTTCGAGCTCGTCCATGGAGCCTTCGGCGCGAGTGCGTATTTCAGCCACGGCGATTCTTTCCCAGAAGAAACCAAAGCTCTCTGTGACGAAGCTGCCGCGATTTTAAAAGGGCCTATTGGGCTCAATCACGAAGAGTCGAAAAAAATTCCAGTGGACATGCAACCCGAACGCGGCGCCCTGCTGCCCTTGCGCCGCCGGTTCAACACATTTGCAAACTTCCGCCCAGTCTTTCTGCCACAGAGCCTTGCTCATTTTTCACCGCTCAAACCCGAAATCATCGGTGACAACGGCATCGATATCATCATCATTCGCGAGCTAGTGGGCGGCCTCTATTTCGGCAAGAAAGAAATGGGTGTCAACGCAGAAGGCAAACGTTACGTCGTAGAAAATCTCGAATATGACGAAGATCAAATCGCGAACATAGCGCGGGTGGCATTCGACACGGCACAGAAGCGCAAGAAGGTGTTGCACAACATCCACAAGTCTAACGTATTAAAATCGAGCGTACTGTGGAACGAAATAATCGATGAAGTCGGCAAAGACTACCCAGAAGTCAAAGTCATCAACATCTTGGTAGATGCCGCAGCAACCTATCTGTGCCTCAATCCTGGCCAGTTCGATGTCATGGTCATGGAGAATATGTTTGGCGACATACTAAGCGACCAGGCTGGCGGCATCCTGGGCTCACTGGGCCTCATGCCATCGGCCTGTATCGGTCCCGAAAAAGCTTATTACGAGCCCTCACACGGTTCGGCTCCAGACATTGCAGGCCAAGGAATCGCGAACCCCTACTCAATGATCGGTTCTGTCGCGATGATGCTCGAAATGAGCTTCGGCATGGAAGCAGAGGCAAAGAATGTCTGGCATGCGATGCAAGAAGTCTTCGCTCAAGGTAATTCAACGCCCGACCTGTCGAAGCCGGGTGCCGGCATTAACATGATTAGCACACAGGCGTTCGGCGACCTCGTCGCCGCCGAGCTGGCTAAATGCCCTAAGGTGTAATTGAAGAATGTTGTGAAGGGCAAATGCCCTTCACAACGACTGAAAATTAGACGTTTTCGAAAGCATCCGCATGCATGCGCAGATTAATCATGCGAAGCGTTGCCTTCACCGCGGCCAGCACCTGATTTGCATCCACACCGCGGGTCTTGAAATCCTGCTCGTTCCACTCCCAAGTGATAATACATTCGGTTAATGCGTTGATTTTTCCGCCTCGTGGAATATGTACTTCATAATCAATCAGTGCCGGCATCACAAAACCTGTAGCGCCGACAATTTTTTCAATCGCATCGAAGAATGCAGCGAATCCACCATTGCCCGAACCGGAGCCCTGCGCCTCTTCATCACCGATACGGACGCGGATGCTCGCCGTACTCTCTACATCCAGCCCACTGTTTATGTAGCAGTTCAGCAGCGAAATATGTTCAAAGTCACCGCTCTGCAAGACATCCGCGATGATGAATGGGAGATCTTCGGAAGTAATTATTTGCTTGGAATCGCCGAGCTTTACGACCCGCTCAAGAACTCTCGCCTGATCATCCTTGCTCAGACTTATACCAAGTTCATCGAGATTATTAATGAGCGAAGCCTTGCCACTCATCTTGCCCAGTGCGTACACACGCTTGCGACCGAAGCGCTCAGGGCCAAGCTTCGTAACATAGAGGTCGCCCTTGAGATCGCCATCGGCATGAATGCCCGCCGTTTGCGTGAAGACATCAGCTCCCACGATCGGGGTGTTTGCTCCAATCCATTTGCCTGAAAAGTTTTCGACCATGTGGCTCAGCGTAGTGATGCGCGTCTCGTCTATACCCAAGGTCATTCCCAATTTATCGCGCAGGGCGACCGCCACCTCGGCGAGCGAAGCATTACCAGCACGCTCACCTAAGCAATTCAGAGTACAGTGAATCGTGTCTACCCCCGCCTCCACTGCTGCCAATGCGTTCGCAGTAGCGAGGCCATAATCATTGTGAGGATGGAAATCGAAAGTCTGATCGGGGAAGCGCGCAATCATATCGCCTAGCGATTCACGCACCTCGTCAGGCGACAGAAGACCCAGCGTGTCAGGCAGCAAATAATGACCTATACCAAGATGCTGAGTCGCCTGCACCAGCCCAAAAACATAGTCAGGGCTATCTGCATAACCATTCGACCAGTCTTCGAGGTACATATTCACGCGCAGACCTTTTTCGAGCGCATACGCGACCGTATCTTCGATGTCTTCGACGTGCTGCTCCAGCGTTTTGCCCAGCTGTTCACGGCAGTGTTTTTCACTACCCTTTGCCAGGAGATTAATCACCTTGCCACCCGCGCTCACTATCCAATCGACACTGCGCTTTCGGTCGACGAAACCGAGTACTTCGACGCGATCAACGAGACCATGCTCTGCGGCCCATGAAGTGATCTGAGCGACAGCCTGCTTCTCACCTTCTGAGACACAAGCAGATGCAACCTCGATTCGATCGACATTGAGTGATTGAAGAAGCGCGCGCGCAATACTGACCTTCTCACTGCCTGAGAAGGAAACCCCTTGCGTCTGTTCACCATCGCGCAAGGTTGTATCTAACAACTGAATACGTCGCGTTTCGAGCTTGGAACTCATAATGATCTCTCTTAAAAGGAGCCAAAAGTCGACGATATACACCGCCAACTAGGACTTAGGCTAGGCGAGTCTAACAAAGTCGCCCGCCCCTGTTAATCGCGCCGTGCTATCATCACCGCCAATGAAGGTGTGAATCACCAACCTTTCCACTCCACGAGACCGCAGCACAGTGACTACGACAAGCAACACAAACCAAACACCCTTCAATGAGAATGATCTCCCGAGAGCTGGCATCCTACGCCGCTTGGCCGCATTGCTCTATGACGGATTCTTGGTGTTCGCCATGTGGATGTTCATCGGCTATGCCGTGCTGGGGGTTTTCGGCACCGACAGCAACCAATTGGTCGATGGCACGGTCCAAACCGACAGCGTCGTCAGTGCGATCATATTCATTCTCATGGTTGCTAGTAGTTCAGGCTTCTATCTTTGGTTCTGGACCCGAGGCGGTCAGACTTTGGGCATGATTTCCTGGCGCATCAAAGCAGTCAGTCTCGACGGCAGCGCCATGACCTGGCAGCAGGGATTGATACGCTTCTTCGCCGCGTGGCCAAGCTTTTTCGTTGGCGGACTTGGCTACTTATGGTTATACATCGACAAGAATAAAGATGCTGTGCACGACAAGCTCTCAAAAACCAAGGTCATCGTCATGCCGAAAGGCTATAAGCCCTTCGAGAAAAATACTTCCGCCTAACGGACTCGCAGCATGGAATAAATGCCGAGGCCTGCGCAAATCACTATAGGGATCAGCACGGCCAAGAGAGGAGAAAGTCCGAGCAAAAGACTCGCTGGCTCCAAGAGCTGTTGAACGATGGTGAAAACAAGCCCTACTCCAATCGCGACAAAAACTCGGTAGCCCATGGTCGCCTCACGCAGTGGCCCGAATACGAAAGACACTGCGAGTAACACCAGCGACAGCGTTGCGAGCGGCTGCAATAACTTACCCCAAAAATTCATGTGGTAGCGATCAGCATTCATGCCCTGATTCTCGAAGAATTGTGCAAAACTGTAGAGACCGCTTATCGACTGACGATCCGGGGCAACTAACAATACCGCCAACATCTGGGGAGAGAGGTCCACATGCCACTCTTCACTGTCGCTCTCACTGGTACGAACGAACGCTGGCTCGAAACGACTCTCCACGACATTCTTCAACAGCCAATAGCCACCTTCTTCCTGCGCCACATAGCTCGCGCTCTGGGCGAAACTCGCACTCTCCAGCGCTGTGCTATCTGAGAGCGAGGAAAGCTTATAACGAGAAACGCCAAACAATGTTTCACCACCGGGCGCGATCGCATTCACGTGGATATATTCATTACCTAGCTTACGCCAACTGCCGCTACCCGCATCGATATTCTCGACGCCACTGCTAAGTATGGCCTTCGAACTTTGCGCGGCCTGCTGCAGCGGTGGCGCAATATACTCACCGAGAATGAGCCCCGCGATCATGACGAAAATGGCAGGTTTTAATACCGCCCAAACCAGCCGCCACGTGCTGACACCGGCAGACTGGATGATGATCAACTCGTTGTGTGAGGCCATGACACCGAGTCCGATAAGGCTTCCGCCAAGCGCGGTGAACGGCAGGAGCTGAAATATTCGCGACGGCAGCGTCATTGCTACATAGCGCATCGCTTCCCATGCGTTGTAGGCATTCTCCGTATCTCCCAGCTCATCAACGAGGGCGAACACGATATCGATGCTTAACACGAGTGAGATCACAACGAGCATGGCGAGCAGCACACGCTCGCGGATGTAACGATCGATTATGGGCAGTGAACTCAACACAGACTAGACACCCCTGCTCGCCCGCGCCGCGCAGGCAGGCGCACTCCGTTCACGTACAGCGCGAGCAATAGGAACAACCCATGCACCCACCACATGCCCAACACGGGAGACATCCCCCCACTGGAGATAGCCTCGCGGCAGTATTGCAACAGCACGAAATAAACCGCATAGAGGAGCGCGGCGGGAACGAGCCTTGAAAAGCGCCCATGCCTCGGCTCAACTCGGCTCAGGGGAACGGCGATGAGCGTGAGGATAGGGATGAGCAATAGCGTCGCAATGCGCCATTGCAATTCTGCTATTCGCGCAGGCTCTTCACTCCTCCATAAGTCTCTAGTCGCCAATGTCTTCTCTTCCAGAATCCTCTCACCCTCGCGCGCATCGGGCAGCCGTATAGCCTGCACAAGAGAACGACTAATCGCATAATCTCCCTTACCTGGCACACCTTCATATTGCATGACATTCTCGAGACGCATGAAACGCGAGCCATCAGCTTCCACAACGGGCAGTGCCCGCTCCGCCACTAAGATGCTCGGAGACTCATCGCCGCCCGTCGCGACAAAAACTCCACCTAAAACTCGCTGACCGTCACCCTCCTCATTAACGCTTAGCGCATGGGTGACTCGTGCACCATCGCCGAAGCGCTGAAATTGCCCTGCGACGATTAGATCGACCTCCGTGAGTTCTTTCTGGGCCTCCAATAACTCTTCCGTTTTCCTGACGCCACTCGGCGCCAGCACAAGAGACAGAGCTGCGACCACCGCCACCACGATCGTCGCAAAGCCAAGGCTAGACTTCACTAGTGAGCCCTCGCTATATCCACTCGCGATCAACACGACCATTTCGTTCTCAGCATACATGCGCCCATAAACGAGGAGAATCGCTAGGAAAAATGCGAGGGGAACAATCACTAACAGGAAATCGGGGAGGCGATACAAGATAAGCAATAGCAAAGCATCGGTAGCCAGTTCACCTGCGACTGCCTGACCCAGATACTGGATAAACCGACCTGTGAGCGCGACGACGAGCAGAATGCTCGTTATCGCCCCCATCGCCTGCAAGAGCTGTCGACTGAGATAGCGAAAGATGATCAATCGAGTCTGCTCCGCGTATTAAGAAATCCGAGTACGCAGTCTAATCGATTTTGATGAGTTTAGGCAGCAGCAAGCTCAAGCCACCTGCACCTTTGGCGGCGTCGTGCGCACTTTAAACGCTTCGGGGACATCCGCTAGCTGATGCTTGTCGAAATCCATGAAGACGACCCCTATCTTCGCCTTACAGATGACTTGGTCAAGACCGCTGTTGTGCACGGTGAAACCGATATCACAGCCGTAGCGATTGAACTCGCCCACCGACACATCGATGACAAGCACATCATTGGCGAAAGATTCGGCTCGATACTCAATGGCGAAATCTGTCACCACCATGCCCAAGCCGAAGATATTACCCTCGGTAAAGCCCAAGTCCGCGAGCATCTGCAATCTCGCCTCGTGCAATATACCCACCATCGCCAAGCTGTCTAAATGACGGGCATAGTTAAGGTCGCTGATACCGACTTTCCGCTCCATACGGAAACGGGGGTTTTCTGGGGTGCTTACCTTGATCCTTGGCATGTCTCTTCCTCGATGGAGAGCTTATTATTTTGATTAACCAATAAGACCTTTTAGGGGACATTGAGTTCCGCGTCAATAATGAGATTTCTGATATACCACGCACCCGAAACCCCTAAATTTTATGCTTTTAGCTTAGAAGAATTGAATAAGCCTCTGAAACTCCGTAGGATTATCGACCTTACTTTTTAGCTCCCAATACTCATCAACGGGCATACTTTTTTTTAAGGATTACTCATGAAGATTAGCATCAAAGCCGTCAAACCCGCCTCTCTCAGAAGTGACTGCCTTGTTATTTGTGTCGCCACCAAGAATAAGCTCAGCGCTGAGGCCAAAGAGTTGGACGTCGCGAGCAATAAACGACTCTCCAAACTGCTCGACAATGGGGATTTCGACGGCAAGCTGGGCTCGACGATGTTGCTGCAGGGTATTGAGGGGATAAACGCTAAGCGCGTTCTGCTTGTCGGCAGCGGCGATAAGCCAAAGCTCAATGCTAAGGAACTCAAAAAGCTACTCGGCGCAGCCGCCAGCAATCTCATCAAGAGTAATGCCACCGATGCTCACTTCGAGATCGCCAGCCTTAGCTTGCAAGGCCTAAATTACGAATCGCTAGCCGAGCGACTCGCCCTCGAATTAGAGGATGCGAGCTATAGCTACCAAACTACTAAGAGCTCGAAGGCGAAAAAGCCAAGTCTCAAGTCGGTCAGTCTTTCCGCGCCCAAGGGTAGCTCGAGGGCTCGACTAAACAAGGCACTCGCGAAAGGAACAGCGACCGGTCGTGGCGTCAATATCGCGAAAGAACTTGGCAATCTGCCGGGCAACATCTGCACGCCTAGCTATCTGTCACAGCAGGCTATCAACCTCGCCAAAGGCAAGCGCAATCTGAGCGTGAAGATACTCTCCGAAAAGCAGATGCAACGATTGGGTATGGGTTCACTGCTTTCCGTCGCTGCGGGTTCCTCGCAGGAAGCTCAGCTCATCGTCATGGAGTACAAAGGCGCGAAGGCCTCCAAAACAAAAGCGGCGCCCCATTGCCTTGTCGGCAAGGGCATTACTTTTGATACCGGCGGCATCAGCCTAAAGCCAGGAGCCATGATGGATGAAATGAAATTCGATATGTGCGGTGCAGCGAGTGTCATTGGGACTATGGCGGCGGTTGTTGAAATGGCGCTGCCTATCGATGTCGTCGCGATTATCGCGGCCGCCGAAAACATGCCGAGCGGCAAGGCAACAAAGCCAGGCGACGTAGTCACCAGCATGTCAGGACAAACCATCGAGATTCTCAATACTGATGCCGAAGGTCGACTCGTACTCTGTGATGCCCTCACCTATGCTGAACGTTTCAAACCTGCTAGCGTCATTGATATCGCCACGCTGACAGGTGCCGCGGTAGCCACTTTCGGTTCCCATGTGAGCGCCATGCTAAGCAACAACGACAAGCTTGCGGCTGAGCTCCTCGACTGCGGTGATGCCAGCATAGACCCTATTTGGCAGCTCCCGTTACACGATGAATATCAGAGTCTGCTCGACAGCAACTTTGCCGACATAGCAAATATAGGCGGACCCCGTGCAGGCACGATTACCGCAGCTTGCTTCCTGTCGCGCTTCACCAAAAAGTATAAGTGGGCGCACCTAGATATTGCCGGCAGCGCCTGGAATACAGGAGCGAACAAAGGTGCCACCGGCCGCCCTGTCTCGCTGCTCGTGGAATATCTACGACGCCAGGCGGCTTAGGGATTCGATCGATCGATGACCCAAATCAACTTCTACAATTTGCAGCAGGAGAGCGAACAGGATCGTCGGCTCTTCGCCTGCAGATTGGCTGAAAAGGCATACTCACTCGGGCATCGTGTCTGCATCCTTACGGGCGATGACACGGCGGCCAGCCAACTCGACTCCTTACTCTGGTCCTTTTCTCCGACGAGTTTTATCCCCCATGAAATAATCACCGGCGACCATGCGGCATCAACTAGAGTGAGCGTCGCCGTCAACAAACTGCCCGCGGATGCGACCGATGTCGTCATCAATCTGAGTGATGACGCAGTTGATGATTTCGAGTCTATCTCGCGTGTAAATGAGATCATCATTCAGGATCCCGAGTTGCTGGAACAGGCACGCGCTCGCTTTCGTTATTATCATCAGGCTGGCACCCGTCCCGAAATGATCAAACTCTAGCCCAGACCAGCGCATCTCTCGTCCTAACCACGCATTCACCGCTTCCTTGCGGTATACTTGCGCCCTTCAATTTCGAACACAGCAGACTTAAGTAATCATGGATAAGACCTACCAGCCCCAGCAACTCGAAGCCGATTGGTATAAGACTTGGGAAGAGCGCGGTTATTTCGCGCCACAAGGAGATGGCGACCCCTACTGCATCGTCATTCCACCGCCCAATGTCACCGGTCGATTGCATATGGGGCACGGTTTCCAAAACGCCATTATGGATGCGTTGACGCGCTATCATCGTATGCTAGGGCGAGAAACTCTGTGGCAGGTAGGAACAGACCATGCAGGCATCGCGACTCAGATGGTTGTAGAACGTCAACTCAATGCCGCTGGTACATCACGCCAGGAAATTGGTCGCGAAGAATTTGTCAAAAAGGTGTGGGAATGGAAGGACGAATCCGGTGACATAATCACACAGCAGATTCGCCGCCTAGGCTCATCCATCGATTGGACCCGTGAACGCTTCACCATGGACGAGGGCCTCTCGAAGGTTGTTGAGAAGGTCTTCATCGATCTCTATAACGAAAAACTCATTTACCGCGGCAATCGTCTGGTTAACTGGGATCCTCAGTTACTCACGGCTATCTCTGACCTCGAGGTAGTTTCGGAGGAAGAAGACGGGTCGATGTGGCACTTCCGCTACCCCATAGCGGACTCAGACCAGCACCTTGTCATCGCAACAACGCGTCCGGAAACATTACTCGGCGACAGCGCCGTCGCGGTGCACCCAGAGGACGAACGCTATACGCATCTCGTCGGCAAATTCGTCGACCTACCACTCTGCGGTCGTCGCATCCCTATAATCGCCGACGAATATGTCGATCCTGAATTTGGTACCGGCTGCGTGAAAATAACGCCGGCACATGACTTCAATGACTACGAGGTTGGCAAGCGCCACGACCTCGAGATCATCAACATACTGACGAAACAGGCCAGCATCAATGACGAAGCCCCCGAAGACTATCGCGGTTTGGATCGCTTCGAAGCTCGCAAAAAAGTAGTCGAAGACATCGAAGCACTCGGCCTGCTTGAGAAAATTGAGCCGCATAAACTCAAGGTGCCTCGTGGCGATCGCAGTGGCGTTGTCATCGAACCTTATCTCACGCACCAATGGTATGTGGCAGTGCAATCATTGGCCGAACCCGCTATCAAGGCTGTCGAAGATGGCGATATCGAATTTGTACCGAAGAACTGGGAAAACACTTACTTCGCCTGGATGCGAAATATTCAAGACTGGTGCATCAGCCGTCAACTTTGGTGGGGACATCGAATTCCTGCGTGGTATGACGAGGACGATAACGTCTATGTCGGCAGCGATGAGGCGAGTGTACGCGAGCAACATGGCCTCGGTGACGACGTCGTTCTTCGCCAAGATGAAGACGTGCTGGATACTTGGTTTTCTTCCGCGCTGTGGACGTTCTCCACGCTAGGCTGGCCGGACGAAACTGAATTTTTCAACAAATTCCATCCTACTGACGTGCTGGTCACAGGCTTCGACATCATCTTCTTCTGGGTCGCCAGGATGATCATGATGACTCTTAAATTCACCGGCCAGATTCCGTTCAAGAAAGTCTATATCACAGGCCTTGTTCGCGACGAGAACGGCCAGAAAATGTCCAAGTCGAAGGGCAATATTCTCGATCCTATCGATCTTATCGACGGCATTTCGCTCGAGGATTTATTACAGAAGCGCACTGCAGACATGATGCAGCCACAGCTCAAGCAGAAGATAGAAAAAGCGACGAAAGCCGCATTCCCCGAAGGCATTGCGGCCTACGGCACTGATGCGCTGCGCTTCACTTTTTACTCACTGGCATCAACTGGTCGCGACATCAAGTTCGACCTCGGGCGCACGGAAGGATACCGAAATTTCTGTAATAAAATCTGGAATGCGGCACGCTACGTGATGATGAACATGGAAGGCAAGACCGTCAGCGATGCTGCACAACATGCCACCCACTTCTCACCTGCCGACCGTTGGATTATGAGTCGCTTCGAACACACCGCTCAACAAATCGAAGAATGCATGCAGAATTATCGCTTCGATATCGCCGCACAAACCCTGCAAGAATTTGTGTGGAACGAGTACTGCGACTGGTATGTCGAATTATCGAAGCCGGTGCTTTGGGATGATGAGACCAATCCCGAAGCGGCAGCTGCGGCTCGCTTCGTTTTGCTGAGCATCCTCGAGAAGAGTCTGCGTCTCATGCACCCATTTATGCCATTCATCACCGAAGAGGTGTGGCAGCGCGTTGCGCCGCTACTCGGCATACAAGGTGAAAGCATCATGTTGCAGCCCTACCCCTCCCCCAACGCTAACAATTGCGATGAGCAGGCTGAGGCGAGCATAGATTGGATTAAAGGAGTGATCGTAGGCATCCGTAATATCCGCGGTGAGATGGATATCTCTCCCGCCAAAACGATTAAGGTGTTCCTGCGCAGTGATAATTCTGTCGATCAAGAGCGACTCGAAGAATCTCGCGTATTCTTACAGAAGCTCGCGAAACTCGAAAGCATCGAATGGCTGAACCCTGGCGATGAAGCCCCCGCCGCGGCGACACAATTACACGGACAACTCGAGATCTTAGTGCCTATGGCAGGACTCATCGACGTCGCCGCAGAACAGACGCGCCTCGATAAAGAAATTGGCAAACTCGAGGGCGGCATCAAAGCGGTCGGCGGCAAGCTTGGCAATGCGAAATTTGTCGACAATGCGCCCGAGGCTGTGGTCGCTAAAGAAAGAGAGAAATTGGCTGAAATGGAATTGGCAATCGCCGCTCTCCGCGCCAAGCGCGAAGAGCTCGCGGCTTTGGCGTAGCGCCTAAAGGAATACTTATTCCTCTGGGCGCAAGTCGCGGGGCACACTGAAGACGATATTCTCTTCGACACCAGTGAGTTCGAGTGGCACAGCGCCCGATTCTTTCCCTAACCACTCTACGACCTGTCGTACCAACACTTCGGGAGCTGAGGCTCCCGCGGTCACGCCAAAACGTGACTTCCCTTCCAACCAAATTGGATCAATATTCTCGACACTATCGATGAGATAGGAAGCGCAGCCCAGTCGTTCGGCGAGCTCCTTCAATCGGTTTGAATTAGAACTGTTGGGAGATCCTACTACCAACAATAAATCACACTCGAGTGCGAGTTGCTTAACCGCGTCCTGCCTATTTTGGGTGGCATAGCAGATGTCTTTCTTGCGCGGCCCCTCGATGGTCGGGAAGCGTTTCCTCAGTGCATCAATGACCCGAGACGTATCGTCCATGGATAGCGTCGTCTGAGTTACATAGGAAAGATTCTTCGGATTCTCCACTTCGAGCTTTTCGACGTCTTCGACGGACTCGACGAGATAGATACGACCACCATTACGATTGTCATACTGCCCCATTGTACCCTCTACCTCTGGGTGATTCTGGTGCCCGATGAGAATACACTCGCGCCCCGCCTGACTAAATTTAGCAACCTCTAAGTGCACCTTCGTTACTAGGGGGCAGGTCGCATCGAATACACGGAAACCCTTCTCCGCGGCCTCCGATTTCACCGCCTGCGAGACGCCGTGGGCACTGAAGATAACTATAGACTCACGACCAAGCTCATCCTTAGAAGGAATATCGGTCAGCTCATCGACAAAAATCGCACCGCGCTCTCGTAGAGACTCGACCACAAATTTATTGTGCACGACTTCGTGCCGCACATAGATCGGCGCACCGAAAATATCCAAGGCGCGATTCACGATGTCAATCGCTCGATCAACACCTGCGCAAAATCCACGAGGATTCGCGAGTCGAATACTGGCGCTGCTTGCGATCGTCTCCATTATCTATTCCCGAAGTCTGGTTACAATGGATCTTAAGAAATCGATACTGCGGAAGTACCGGGCGGTATCACTGACAGAATCTTGGCGCGAAAAACGATGTCCTTTCCTGCCAGCGGATGATTGAAATCGACCTCAATACGCGAACTACTCAATTTCCTAATCACTCCAGGCAAGTGTCCGCCACCCGGGTCTTGAAATGAAACGATGGTGCCCACTTCGGCAGGGTTTAACGGATCTTCGATCAGACTCTTAAACTTGTCCACCGGAAAAGACTGCACGTTACGCGGGTTCACAGCTCCGAAGGCCTGCTCAGGAGCGAGTGTCACCTCGAGCTCATTACCCGCCACGAGACCGAACAGCGAGTCCTCGAAACCCGGCAGGAGGCTGCCGTCACCGACATAAAATGTCGCAGGCTTGGCTGCAAAATTAGAGTCGATGATATCGCCGCTAGTCAGCGACAGCGAGAAATGCAATGTCACACGCGAACCTTCTTCGATCGCAATCTCTTTGCTCATACTGCTTTTCTCGCTCCACTTCACCCTGCCCGACATTCGCCTAGGCGAAGCGTCGAACCTCTCCATCCCCTGCGATATTATCAACGCAACGTTTGCACACCGTCGGATACGTGGCATCAATGCCCACGTCTGGCGTATGGTGCCAACAGCGTTCACACTTCTCCGCCTCAGATGCCGAGACTTTGAGTTTCAGGTCGTCGAGTTCGGTGTCTGCCGCCTCAGTGGGCGCTGCATCGAGAGCGTGCACACTCGCGCGTGATGTGATCAGGGCGAATCGCAACTCTTCACCGAGTGATTCGAGCTTCGCGGCCAACTCCGGCCCACAATACAGGTCAACCTCGGCACTCAGATTCGCATTCACAACCTTCGCGGCACGCTGTACTTCAAGCTCCTTATTGACCGCAGTTTTAACTGCCATCAACCTTCTCCAGAAGGCATCGTCTTGCTCAGCAGACTCTTCGAAGCGCTCGACACCCTCGCCAAAATTAGAGAGGAACACCGACAGCGGTCGATCGCCAGGAATCGCTCCCCAGATCTCATCCGCAGTGAAACTCAGTATCGGAGCAATCATGCGACTAAGCATTTCCAACACATGGTACATTGCGGTCTGAGTCGAACGGCGTGCTATGCCATCCGCCTTACAGGTGTATTGGCGATCTTTGATCACATCAAGATAGAAACCGCCCAACTCGATTACACAGAAGTTATGCACGCGCTGATAAATATTATGGAAGTTATAGTTATCGTAATGACCAACCACTTCATCTTCCAATAACTGACACTGACGAACAATCCAGTAATCAAGCCCGACCAAATCGGCGTGCGCCACGCTGTCGGTTGCTGGATCAAAACCATTGAGATTAGACAGCATAAAGCGTGCGGTATTACGGATGCGGCGATAGGAATCTGCGACACGCTTAAAGATCTCATCGGAAACCGTCATCTCACCGCGATAATCCGTGGCGGCGACCCACAGGCGCAGGATATCCGCACCCTGGTCTTTGAAAATTTTCTGTGGCGCCACGGTATTACCGAGCGACTTCGACATCTTGCGACCGTCGGCGTCAACAAAAAATCCATGGGTCAGCACCTGCTTATAAGGCGCTGTGCCATTCATCGCCACCGCCGTCTTCAGCGATGACTGGAACCAACCACGATGCTGGTCTGAACCTTCCAAATAGAGGTCGGCGGGATATTCGAGTTCACTGCGTGTTTCCATCACCGAATAATGACTCACACCCGAATCGAACCAAACGTCGAGCGTGTCAGTCACTTTCTCATATTGATCCGCTTCATCACCAAGCAGTTCGGCCGCATCGAGTTCGAACCATGCCTCGATGCCCTTCTTCTCGATTCTACGCGCGACGTCTTCGATCAGCCGCTCTGTCTCGGGATGGAGAGCCTGAGTTTCTTTGTTCACAAATAGGGTGATCGGCACCCCCCAAGTGCGTTGGCGCGAGACACACCAATCTGGACTGCCCTTGAGCATCAATTCGATGCGAGCCTTACCCCATTCAGGAATCCATTTCACCCCAGCCGCGGCTGCGAGACAGTCTTCCAACAATCCCTTCTCAGTCATGCTGATGAACCATTGCGGAGTTGCCCTGTAGATGAGTGGAGTTTTCGTACGCCAGCAATGCGCATAGCTATGCGTGATCGTTTCGTGACGGACAAGCGCCCCGACCTCTTCGAGTTTGGCGATAATCGCCTCATCAACTTTATAGACATGCTGACCGGCAAATTCGCCCGCACCCGATGTATAGACACCGTTCTCATCAACCAGATTGAGTGTGCCTATCCCGTTTTCACGGCCGACATTGAAGTCGTCAACACCGTGGTCAGGAGCGGTATGCACCGCGCCTGTTCCCGCGTCCGTGGTCACATGCTCACCTAAGATCACCGGCACTTCGCGATCCATGAACGGATGTTGCAGGGCCTGTTTATTGAGATTCTCGCCAAGCGTGGTACCCAACGTTTCGTGGCCCGCACAGCCATATCGATCCATGATGCCTTCGATCATGTCCTTCGCCAGCACTAGCAACTCGCTGCCACGCCCTAAATCACAGCGGACTAACGCATATTCAAGCTCCGCATTGAGACTCACAGCCTGATTCGCCGGCAATGTCCATGGAGTCGTTGTCCAGATCACCACACTCAGGTTTTCACCGGTATCCTCGGTGCGGAATAGCTCAAGCACCGCCGCACGGTCGACCACCGAGAATCGCACATCGATAGCGGAGGATTGCTTATCTTGATACTCGACCTCTGCCTCCGCCAACGCAGATGCACCCACGACACTCCAGTAAACAGGCTTATACCCTTTCACCAGATGCCCATTGCTCGCGATCATGCCGAGTGCACGGACGATATTCGCCTCGGTAGAAAAATTCATTGTCAGATAAGGATTTTCCCAATCTCCAAACACACCTAACCGAATGAAATCTCGCTTCTGTATCTCGACCTGCTGAGTCGCATATTCTCGGCATGCTTGGCGGAATTCTGCGTGCGAAATTTTTACGCCGGCTTTACCTTTCTTTTTCTCAACATTGTGTTCAATCGGTAGACCATGACAGTCCCAACCCGGAATGTAGGGCGTGTCGTAACCGCTCATCGACTTCGCCTTGACGACGAAATCTTTCAACGACTTATTAATCGCATGTCCAAGGTGGAGCTCACCATTGGCGTAGGGAGGGCCATCGTGCAGGATGAATTTTCGCTTGCCGTGATTCTTGTCAGCGATACGCTGATAGATATCCAGCTTTTGCCAGCGAGCGAGCATTTCAGGCTCCCGCTGCGCAAGACTCGCTTTCATCGGAAATTCGGTGAATGGAAGGTTTAGCGTGTCTTTTAGATTAACGCCGTGGTTGTTCTCATTATTACTCATGGTTATTACTTCATCTGAAGAGGCTAGCGTGTCACGCTAGCGGAAATTTAGGGTTCGCTAATTCTATTCGGCCGTCGCTAAGCGCGGCCGCTGCTAATAATGAGTTCGCGCACGCGCGCGATGTCCTCCCCTAGCTGCCGAGTAAGCGCATCGACCGACTCGAACTTCATCTCATCTCGCACCTTCGCTCGGAAGATCACTTCGATCGTCTTACCATAGAGATCGCCCGAAAAGTCTAATAAATGAGCCTCTAATAAAGCACCACCTTCAGCCTCTACCGTAGGCCTAAAACCAATATTCACTGCCGCCGGCAGAAGTTCACCATTCAGGCGAACATGACAGGCGAAGACACCCAATAAGGGTATTCGCTGACGCCGCGGATTGATATTGCAGGTGGGAAATCCAATCTCCCCGCCCAATTGCCGACCTTTGATCACTTCACCGCTAATACTGTAGGGTCGTCCGAGTAGCTGTTCAACTACTGTAAAGTCACCGTCCTTAAGACAGTCGCGTACATAGGTGCTGCTTATGCGTTGCCCATTACGTTCATACGTGGATGATTCAATGACTTCGAAGCCATGCTCCTTCCCCTCGCTCTGCAACAAGGCAAAATCGCCACCTCGCTGATGCCCGAAGCGGAAATCATCGCCGATGATGAAGGCTGCAATGCCCAAACCTTCGACCAATATCTCTCGCACATAGGCCTCTGCACTGAGCTGACTGAGTTCTCGATCAAAGCGCAGCACGAGCGCATAGTCTATGCCGAAGCTTTCGATGATCGCGAGCTTCTCCTCGATGAGCGAGAGGCGAGCTGGGCAGAGCTCAGGCGCCGAAGCAAAAAACTCCTCGGGATGTGGTTCGATAACGATCACCAAGGAGGGCAAACTGAGCTCATCGGCCTTCGATTTCAGCTGATCTAATATCAACTGGTGCCCGAGATGCACACCATCGAATTTGCCGATAGTGGCGACGCAGCCCTGCTGATGGGGCTGGTGTTGCGAGAATGAATTGGGGTCGTCGATGACGATCATGGCGCGAATTGCTTAGTTAGGCTCAGTAAACGCGCGAGTATACCCTCATCTACGGGTTTTTTCTGCCCTCTGAGACGTATTCTAATGCTGCTGAAACGTCCTAATTAGCTCGCCAGCGGACCAATCCGCGACGGAATAAGACTCGCGAGATTACCAATAGACCGATTATCAAGACGCCTTGGCCAATAAGAGCATTCACCACCGAGATAGTTTCTGGGCGAGAGGCGATCGAATAGAGGTTGTGAACAGTCGCGCCCGCGGCGATGAAGGCTAGGGCTGATAGCAATAACTGGAGGGCGGCGAGGATTTTTTGCATGGTCTGGTCGAACTCATCAGGCTTAGTGGAAGGCCTAGTATAACGCCGCACCCTACAGCCGTCATGCCTAGTCGTGTGGCTCCTAAGAGGAGGCGCTGTTATGCTAGGCCGCATGGCCGCATGAGAGTTGGGCACAGACCATGTTTTCGAAAATTCTAATTACACTCATTGTCATTTTTACAGCGGCGATTCTGCTGAAAAGACGATCAGAGGTTCGCGTCGAGCAGAACGATTCCACCTATGGAGTCGGCTCAGAGGTCGCACGCATTGAACAGGAAAATTTCGAAGGGAACTCAGAAATTCGGTTCGCCGCTTACCTCTTTCTAGTTTTAATGCTAGGCGTTGGAGGCTTCTTGTACATCCAAGATTGGCAAGACAAGAATACGATCATTACTGTCTCACTGTACCGCGAAGGCACTTCCGACCCTATCGTTTATAAAGCGAAGAAAGGCGATCTAGGCGCTCGTTCGTTCACCACTCTCGATGGCATCCAGGTACTGGTCGCGAGTGATGAACGCATGGAGCTCAGCGGTTTTTAGCATCCACATCCACATCAATCTCAGCCAATTCTTCAATATCAAATCGGCGCGCTAGAGCGCCCAGATCTTCGACGCTAATATCTCCCACAATATTCACTAGCACCGTTTCCGTTTCCTCGGCTGCCATTATCGCGATGCCATAGATCAAGTCAGCATCGGAAGAGAGCTTGAAATAGATATCGACGTGACTATCATCCTCGCGAACACGCACCACCCTCTCCCACTCCTGATCATCGAGCTCTTCGGCGAGTATCGACATCGAATCGGCGATCTGATCCACGTCGAGAGCATGACTCTCGAACACATTGACATTGACACGCATGAGCTTAGAGACAAAATTCGCGGCTTGTTCGTCTTCCTGCTTAAGCAGATTCGTCACCATATTGAGCAGCGGCGTTTTTAAACTCACTTGCACAATAGGCTCTGCCCCACCGAACCCCGACAGCCTAGAAAAATCGACAAAACCTGGATGCTCACTGACATCTTCCTGCGCGACAGCGACCGCGCTGAATGACAACGCAAGCACTAACGAGATTAGCAATTCACTGAATTTTTTCATGACACACCTCTTTTACCTTTAGGCATACTTCGATTAATTGGTAATTCCTGCATTCCAGACTATCGTTACTTCGCGCTCGTATTCATATTGGGCCCTGCGCCTCTATGCGATCTGTGCTAAAACTCGCTCTTCGCAACGAGGCATCTACGTTCCGTTGCAAGGGCAATACTACAAAGCGCCCCCCTATCATCTCCTCCGTCTTACGCCCCACCCTGTTCAAATAATCGATGGCAGTATTGAGCTCATCGAGAGCGGCACGGACATCTTCAGCATCGATTTGAGCGCTGTTTGCCGCTGGCACTACAGGCAGCGAGGGGGATTGCTGTGCGACTGTTGGCACAGTCTCAGGCGCTCTCAACACGAGCACCAAAGAAACCGTTAAGGCGAGACAACAAACTGCCGCGAATCCCACTGCGGTAGTAGGGCGCCAAGCAAACCAATTCCGCTGCCACCAACTGGCTTCTCGCAATGCCTCCGCGGGCTGATTCACCGCCGCGACTTCTTGCTGCGTCTGCGCTACTTTCGCATAGACACTGTCGACCAACTCGTCGGTACAATCCATCGCGGGCAAGTCGAGTACGGATTCGTAGAGACTCTTCGCATAGCGTAGCTCTCGGGCACAATCGGCACAGCCTCCCACATGCGCAAGGAATGCCTGCTCCGCAGTTCCCAACTCTCCGTCGAGAAAGGTATCTATCTGGAGCTGAACCGTATAACACCGGGATTGCTCAGATTGATGACTCATACTGTTTGCCTCCTGTAGGCCCGACCCTCTTTACTGGTCGCTTTACTCATTAACTGATGTACTCGCTGCTTAAGATCCTGCGAGCTCTTCAAAGCGCATTCGGAGCCTTGAATTTTCGCGCAGCTTACGTCGGGCGCGATGCAAATAAACTTTCACCTGACTGAGATTCATTTCCACGCAATGTGCTATGTCCGCGTAGCTGAGCCCCTGGATATCGCGCATGACCAAAATCGATCGGAAAGGGTCATCCAGTTCACGAATAGCTGCAACAAGTTCAGCATTCAATGCCTCCCGGTCGCCCTCTTCTTGTGAGCCATCGACGCTCAGAGACTCGACATCGACTGCATCATCTAGCGCATCGCGGAGCGACTTGCGCCGCCTGACAAAATCTATCACCGCATTGTGGGTGACACGCATCAGCCACGCCAAACGCTTCTCTTGATCTACATTTGGCCAATGTCGCCAAAGCTTCAGGAATACTTCTTGAGCCACGTCATCGGCATCTACGGGCGATCGCAGACTATAGCGCGCCAAGGTCACAACCTTGTGTCGATATTGTTCGATCGCTTGTTGGTATTCGCTGTGCATATGACTTAATAACGCGCTGCCGCGGATAAAGTTACAGTCTATGGAGAGTAGCGGCAGAAAGAGAAAATGAACAGAAAAGGCTGGCGCCGCAGGGTCGCGAGCGCCAGAAATAGGGACAGGGGCCTACACTGAAGAATTAGCTAGTAATGGTCTTCTTCAATCCAATAATTACTCACGACACCATCGTTAAATTCAATGGATAGAGTCTCGATGCGCTCCTCTTCTATATCTACCGAGAAAATAAGAAATACACCGACTTCGACATCCTTCTCGGCTATATTTCGGTATTTCCAAATTTCTGTTCCGTCCGCGTAGGTGAGCTTTGTCACAGGATCGCCGAATGAGCTACGCACCCAATCAAAATCACTTCGACCCAGTTGCAACCTCGACACATCGCCCTCGCTCCAACCTGTATGCACGGTATCCGAATCTGTTTCAACGGTAACGAGACAGCCATTCAATAAAAGTCCCACTGCGATTATCGAGAATATTCTAATCATGCTGATTTCCTTAGCTCAATGCTGGGCCACTTATCGTGGCACGGTAGTTACTGAATCAAAAGACGCTCACTTTCATAAAAGGTTACAGATAGTGATTGGCTATGATTCGTTATGGCAAGACTAGTTTCGGCAGACTTAACACTCGCTGAATATGCTGCTGCATTTATTGCTGCAATGCGCCCGTGATAAACTCCGGCGCAATAACCCACCCACTGGATCGAAAAATCAGGCACTACCCCCGTGCCTACTGGAGAAGCTCGCACATGCCAGAGGCAAATCAAACTCAACTCTCGGCGACTGTTCACCAGCCTCGCCTGAGCCGAGCCTTCCCATTACTCGCCATAGCCCTCTCTGCGCTGGCGCTGATGAGCCCCTCCACATTTACCAGTGGCCAAGCCTTCATCGTGCCCTTGTTGGCTTGCATCATGTTCATGATGGGATTGACCCTGGATCGAAGCGATGTGCAGCGGATTTTTAATGACCCTAAACCCGTGGCAGTCGGCGTCGCCTTGCAGTTTTTATTGATGCCAATCTTGGCGCTAACCCTCTCCAAATTACTGCAACTCACACCCCAGCTCACATTCGGCATGGTCTTATTAGGCAGTTGCGCCGGCGGAACAGCATCGAATGTCATTTGCTTCCTCGCCCGCGGAGACGTTGCATTGTCAGTGAGCATGACCATGACATCGACCTTGATAGGCGTCGTCGCCACACCACTGTTGTGTCAGTTTTATCTCGACGAGCTGATCACCATCGACCGCCTCGCCATGCTAAGAAGCCTAGTCGAAATGGTCTTCTTGCCAGTACTTGGAGGCTATTTAATACGCATACTCCTGCCACGACTAAGCGCGGCAGTGCAAAGTTCCTTACCGGGGCTATCCATCGCTGGCATTCTCGCAGTTATAACGATAGTCGTCGCATTAAACGCCGGCTCCTTACAGGGAGTCGGGATCACCGTCATCATCGCCGTAATCTGTCACAACCTCTTGGGTCTTATCGGCGGCCTCACACTCAGCCGACTTTTTGGTTTCGACCTCCGCCAAAGTCAAACGATTGCAATCGAAGTTGGCATGCAGAATTCAGGGCTCGCCGCCGCACTGTCTCTGCAATTTTTTTCCGCCACCGCCGCACTGCCTGCCGCACTGTTTAGCATCTGGCATAACGTTTCCGGAGCGATACTCGCAGGCTACTGGGGAAGACGGCGCGACTCTCTGAAATATCTGCTCGCAGACATAAAAGCGCATGAAGGAGATGGAGCTTAGGCTTCGAGCATGGTAAAGTTTTGTCGCTGATTCGAGCGCGCAACGCACCATTTTGGGGCGTTCGCACGGCCCGCGCGGTGAAACATACTCTTCACCGCAAATGAAAACCAACGAGTAACTGAACCAGTAATCAGGCGTCACGGCACTCTATGCCTTAGCGACGCCGCAGGAGAAAACCGTGAAATTAATTACAGCGATAGTCAAACCTTTCAAGTCAGATGACGTAAGAGAAGCACTATCCGAAATAGGTATTAGCGGCATGACGCTAACCGAAGTCAAAGGCTTCGGTCGCCAGAAAGGACACACGGAACTCTACCGTGGCGCCGAATACGTTATTGATTTTTTACCTAAGGCGAAGATCGAAGTCGCCGTCGAAGATGAGATCGCCGATAAAGTCGTTGAAGCTATTTGTAAGGCGGCAAATACCGGTCAGATAGGCGATGGCAAAATTTTTGTCAGCAGCCTAGAACAGACTATTCGCATTCGTACCGGCGAAACTGGCAACGACGCACTCTAGTCTCATCTTAAGCTTCAGCTCAGACCATTAGGATTCCTCCATGCGCGCGTTAAGTAAGCTTTCTGCCGCAGTACTCACTTCCAATTTACCTAGCGTAGCACTCGCGCAGGAATCGACACAGATCGATGGCGCGAATACCGCTTGGATACTCACAGCAACTGCCCTCGTTTTATTTATGACCCTGCCGGGTCTGTCGCTCTTTTACGGAGGCCTGGTCCGCACCAAGAACGTGCTCTCAGTCCTCATGCAATGTTTCGCCATCGCTGCAGTCGTCTCAGTCCTCTGGCTACTCGTCGGTTATAGCATCGCCTTCGGCCCATCGGAGTCGGCATATTGGGGTGGGCTCAGCAAAGCCCTCTTTAGCGGCATTGGCGTCGATTCAGTAGCTGGCGACATACCAGAAACCCTGTTCGCCACATTCCAAATGACCTTCGCGATCATCACGCCCGCTTTGATGGTTGGCGCCTTTGTCGAACGCATCAAGTTTTCGTCGATGCTTTTATTTGCAAGCCTATGGACATTGATTGTCTATTTCCCCGTCGCTAATTGGGTGTGGGGTGGTGGCTGGCTTCAACAAATGGGTCTCATCGATTTTGCGGGAGGCACTGTGGTACACGTCACCGCAGGCGTCAGCGCTCTGGTGACAGCAATTTACCTCGGCCCTCGTAATGGCTTCCTCACTGCATCTATGATGCCGCACAATCTCACCATGAGTTTCACCGGCGCTGGCATGCTGTGGGTGGGCTGGTTTGGGTTCAATGCAGGAAGCGCGCTCGCAGCTGATGGCAGTGCCGGAATGGCGATGTTAGTCACCCACCTGTCCGCTGCAACCGGAGCAGTGACATGGATGGCTATCGAATGGATTAAACATGGCAAGCCCAGCGGGCTCGGCGCAATAACCGGTATGGTTGCCGGCCTCGCCACCATCACTCCGGCTTCGGGATCCGTCGGCCCCGCTGCCGCACTGATCATTGGCCTCAGTGGCGGTGTCGTGTGCTATTACTGCACCACTTCATTGAAGCAAAAATTTCACATCGACGATTCACTTGACGTATTCCCCGTTCACGGGGTCGGCGGCATCGTAGGCACATTATTGGTGGGCATATTGGTATCGAGCGATTTAGGGGTCTTCAGTGGCAGAGGATTTGCGGAAGGCATGAGCATGGCCTCACAACTCGGCGTGCAAGCACTCGGCATCGTAGTCATCGGAATATTTTCGCTGATTGCCACCCTCGGTCTTCTCAAATTCGTTAGCATCCTCACCAATGGCATTCGAATCAGCCAGGAAGAAGAACAGATGGGACTCGACATCGTCGCCCATGATGAGAAAGGCTATTCCATGTAAAAAAAAAGCCCTGCATGCAGGGCTTTTTAAATTATGAGGCTAATCGCTCTTTCTAAGTGTTGTTATCGCATATACCAACTTATTACCGTCTAAATCTTCGAAATGGGTGGCCACCAGGCATGTAGTCCGCCCATCTTTTATGAGCTCACCCCGCAATTTAAACCTGGGCCCCAATACGGGTGCGAAGTAATCAATGCGCATATTCACCGTTGCCGACCATTTAAAACTTTGATTTGAACCGAACAGAGTCCGGACGGTCCATATCGATATCATATCGACATAGGTCCCAGTGAATCCTCCAAACAGTTGATCTCTCGGGTTCAAGAGATGTTCTGGAAGATGCGCTTCCACTTCAACCAAGCCTCGCTCTTCTCGAAGTATTAGCCACTGGCGTGACTCTAAGAGATCGCCCGCATGATGCCCAGGTTTGAGAAACAACGGCCGCTCGTCTACATCAGACATAACAAATCCTAAATTGCTAATCGGCTTATTGTTCGCTACGAGCGTCTAACAGACTGTAGAGACGATTGATTGCCCGCGGATCGACACCTGGCGCCCTAATTTGAGGAAAACTCTCCGAGTGATTCGTCATATCCAGGGTCTCAGCTGCCGTTTTTGCATCGATTCCCGCCGCATGCATATCGCTCGCTTTGACCCAAAGGTCTCGGAGATAAGCTTGAAAATCGTGGATCGGCTTGCGCGAGCGCATGGGTGAACCATGGCCAGGTAACCAGACATCGAAGTCTAGTTTTTTGAGCTCGTCTAATGTCGCAGGCCATTCATCGACATGCCCATCTCCCATATATGCGAGGAATGGCAGCATCATGTCGCCAGTGAATACTATCTTCTCATCGGGCAAGAAGATCACCACGTCACCGCCCGTGTGCGCACGGCCGAGATGTCGGAGTTGAATTTCTCGACTCCCATCTTCAATGCTTTGAAAGAGAGTCATCTTTTCTTCCAGTGTGATATTGGGGGGTGTTGGCACGATCTCCTTGATCGACTCCATGTAATCACGCTGCACTTTAGCTTGCTGGAGGAGCTGTTCGCGACGCGGACCGCTGCCCGCATCAGCCGCCTGCCGTTCGAGACTCCTCACAGTGGCAGGCACCGGATCGGAGAAGCTCTTAAAGGTCACTTCTTGCAGCACATTGCCTAGCTCTCCATTGAGCTTACTGCGAGTATATTCATGACCGATGATTTCAACATTCTCAGGAAAGGTCTGATTCCCATGAGCATGATCGAAGTGATAATGACTATTCACCAGATAGCGTACAGGCTTGTCGGTTAGCACATAGAGCGAATCGATAAGCGCCTGCGACGCCGCGGGAGTGACGTGCGAATCAACGAGCAATGTGTCCTTTGTGCCAACAAGAACGAGTGCATTGCTCATCGTATAAACACTGCCCGTCCCGGTCGCGAACCACACACCGTCCGCTATCTCTTCAAAACGATGAGAGGCTGACTCACGCACCTCCCCGAAAGAATCCTGTGCGGTGACTGTGGTGGCCATGCTAGCCAATAACGCGGCAGCGAGTGCGCAGCTCAATTGAGGAAAACTAGAAAGACGAGGAAGACAAGAGAGTCGAGTTGGATTGTCGAGAGACTTAGAATACAGAGAGCTCATGCTAATACCTTCTTGATTTTATTGTTTGCTTGATCCTAAAGCGGATGTAACTTTTACCCATCTCTAGAGTCTTAATACTTACCAGAGCTAAATCTCAGAAGAACTTAGCTCATAGCCTTTTCGGAGTAAAGCGGCTTGCAGGGTAGCCGCTCTGACGGGGCGACCCACATAGACACTTAGCTAATTTCGCCACATATTAGGCATTAATTAAAAGATTGGCGATTAATTCTGATTGGTCTAGCGCGCACTTTAAACAATAACCTTCTGATTATTAAATGTTTTCTAGAATTGGCAGACAACTTGCTTAGATTAGTTCAGAAACGAATATCGAAGCATCTATTCGTCGAAATCACATAGTTCATTCAAGAATGGAGAGTACATTATGCCGTTCAATATAAATCACAATGTAAAACTCACGGCGGCGACGCTTTTCGCCCTCTTGCTATCAAGCTATCTATTTGCCAGTAGCGCACACGCAGCAGGAGAAGAGGGAGACATTAGTAAAGTCAACGGCAGAGTTCGTGTCATGGCTAACGAAACCGCCGGCGAAATCTCCTCAGTAAATGGCGGCGTGACCATCGGTCAGAATGCATCCGTTGGTGAAGTGTCGTCGGTCAATGGCAGCATCAGCATCGAACGAGGCGCCACAGCGATTGAAATAGAATCAGTTAACGGAAGTATTGACCTCGCGGATGAGGTGCACGTTGACAGCGTCGAAGCAGTCAATGGCAGCCTAAGCCTCGGTCGAGAAGTCATGGTTAAACGCTCTGTTGAGACCGTGAACGGAAGCATTCGTATCGACCAAGGCAGCACCGTAGGTGGCGGTATCGAAACCGTGAACGGCAAGATCAATCTGACCAACGTGCGAGTCGGCGACAGCGTCACCACCACTAACGGTGACATATCCCTACGCAATGGCACAGTGATCGAAGGCGTTATTGTCTACGAAGGGAACCACAATTTCTGGAACCGCTGGTTTAAATCAAAGAAGAGGACGCCCGAACTAACCATCGACTCGAGCTCAGTCGTGAAAGGTGACATCCACCTCTATCGCGAAGTAGACCTGAACATCGAAGATGGCGCTCAAGTAGGTGAGATTAAGCGCCATTACCTCGATTAGTTCTAAGACTTAGGTATGAGCGGAACGTCCTCAGCACGCTCGCGCAAAAGATATTTTTGTACTTTGCCCGTCGACGTTTTCTCAATCGGACCGAATTCCACCTTCTTAGGAATCTTAAATGCCGCGAGCTCCTCGCGGCAGTAAGCCACCAGCTCCTGCGCTGTCATCTCCTGTCCATCTTTCAGCGACACGAATGCGCAGGGCACCTCACCCCACTTTTCATCGCTGGCCGCCACGACAGCCGCTTCAAGGATTTTCGGGTGACGAAACAGGGCTGACTCAACCTCTAACGATGAAATATTCTCCCCTCCTGAGATGATGATGTCTTTGGAGCGATCCTTAATTTGCACATAGCCGTCTTCATGCCAGACTGCGAGATCTCCGGAGTGGAACCAACCGCCCGCGAATGAAGCCTCGGTCGTCTTGAGGTTTTTAAGATAGCCCTTCATGACCAAATTGCCGCGCATGAAGATTTCCCCCATGGTGACACCATCCTTCGGCACCGGTATTAGCGTTTCAGGATCCGCGACCATCAACTCATCCTGCAACGGCGCCCTCACACCTTGACGCGCCATTAACTCGGCCTTCGCATCGATTTCCAGGTCAGCCCAGTACGCTTGCGGGGCGCTGACTACACAAGGCCCATAAGTCTCAGTGAGGCCATAGACATGGGTCACGTTAAAGCCGAGCTTCTCCATGCCCGAGATTACTGCGGCAGGTGGTGCGGCGCCGGCTGTCATCGCGTTTATGCCCTTAGGCATGCCCTCGTGCAGACTCGGATCTGCATTGAGCAGGGTGTTAAGCACCACCGGTGCACCGCAGAAATGTGTCACTCCGTGTTTCTTAATCAGCTCAAAGATGGCATCCGCCCTGACATGCCTTAAACACACATTAGTGCCCACCACCGCCGCGAGTGTCCAGGGGAAGCACCAACCGTTGCAATGAAACATTGGCAAGGTCCATAAATACACAGGCTGTGAGGTCATGTTCCAGCACATCGCATTCGAGATCGCATTCAAGTAAGCGCCGCGATGATGGAAAACCACTCCCTTTGGATCACCCGTGGTGCCCGAGGTGTAATTGAGAGAAATAGCCTGCCATTCGTCTTCCACTTGGAAGCAGCGATAGTCCGGATCTCCTTTCTTTAAGAGGGCTTCATAGTCGATCTCACCGAGCAACTCGCCACCCTCAAAATAAGGGTCGTCGACATCGATCACCAGTGGCTTATTGTTTAGGAGGTCAATCGCTCCCTTGATGGTTTCGCTGTACTCTCGGTCAGTAAACAACACCTTCACTTCGGCGTGCTCAAGAATGAACGCAATAGCCTTAGCATCTAGGCGCACATTGAGCGCATTCAGTACAGCGCCGATCATCGGCACTCCAAAATGCGCCTCATAGGTTTCGGGGGTATTTGCCCCCATGAACGCGACCGTGTCGCCCTTGCCTATACCGAGTTTTCCTAAAGCGGACGCTAGCAAACAGGCTCGCTGGTAAGTCTGTGACCAAGTGTAAGTTGTATCACCATGAATTATCGATGGCTGATTGGGGTAGACGCTCGCTGCTCGCTCGATAAAATTAAGCGGTGTTAATGCCGCGAAGTTCGCCGAATTTTTATCGAGCCCCTGTTCGTATATGTTCACGCCTGCTTCTCCTCTTTATCATTATTTTTTGTTTTTATTGGAAATCCATATCCCCTGCTGTTAGCCACCACTTGCCGTAGAGTAATTCGGCCGAGGGACCAGGGTTCCAACTATTACACGGAATTTCAATACCGAGATCGTGTACAGTTGAATTTGGAAGCTCGACTAATTCGAGCCAGCCTTTTGTTATCCAGAACAGCAATTCTCCAATCTGCTCCCCCAAACGCACCGACTCTTCGGCTAGCGCAATATTTAACTCGGCGAGCAGTGCCGCCACGCGACTTGCTGCGCACACAATATCCATAAGCAACCATGCTTCGCCACTACGCTTAAGCACGACGAGCGCTTTTATTTCACCATCCAAGCCACGGAGATAAAGCAATCGGTAACGGGTACGGTGAGGATGCTGCAGATAACGATACTCAATGTAGCGCCAATCTCGTTCTCCGACGATACCCTTTTCAAACCCCTCCCGCATCTCACTCCATAGATCCTCGAGGCATTCTCGGTGTTCTGCATTTTCTTCTGAAAACTCTTCAAATGTTATTGAACTCTCGGTCATACCAGCCGCCGCATTCGGCTGATGCAGGGGTAATCGGAGTTCTATAAAGTCATCGGTCTTTTCATAAAGCCCTAACCTAATCGCGAGCCGCATCGTTTTCTTGTTCGGAAACCCGAAACCGAGTAGATGGTCGACCGTATTACCGATTTCACGCTCGAGAAAAGTCGCCGCGACCTTAAAAAATAAACTGCCCCGCCCATAACGAGTCCGCTCTTCCGGCATTACCATGACATCGCATGGTTGGATGGCAAGTGTGGATGTTCCGAAATAACTGATTTTACGCGGCGCGCCACCGTAATGGGCGACGAGGTCACCCTCTTTCTGCGCTCGTGCAACTACGCAGTGTCCATTCCCGAGTTCGTATTTCCAATGCCAAACAGCCGCATCGAAGGGCTGCCCAAAACTGCGTTCAAATAGCTCCGCCACGTCAGCGGGCTGAAAACTAGACTTATCGCCATATTCGGCTCGAGCATATTCACTCTCTGTTAGCTCGTTCGTGAATCCGGCGAAGCGAAGACTATAAAGCATCAAGCTTCGCCGACCGCTGGAAAGCTCGTGGTCAGCTTCGTCGAGCTCATCGATTAATGCAGGCAATGCTTCGGCCATCTCTTTATTACAGCCCCGATCTGAAGCAGCATAAGCCCGTGCAAGTTCATTGAATGTTTTAATAGACGCCCGAGCGCTTAAACTGATATTCGTCTCGGCCTGAAGATTGAAGCCGAGCCTAGTTGAAAGCTGCTTGAATGAACTGATATTTGGCAGGAGCGAATGTCGTATTTCCCGATCATCATCCAAAAACTCAGCGAAGACGATAAGAGTGCCTTCCGCTTTTAATGCTGATCGAGCAGCTAGCAATAATTTCATCTGATCGATGCTTCGATAACTGCCCTCCAGAATAATGGCATTGAAATATTCATCGTCGACGCCAGCCAACAAATCCACTTCACCACATTCGATCCCCGCTGCCGATTCGATGCTGAGGAGAACACCGAGCCTCTCAACCAAACTAGCCGCACTAGGGCCTACTAGCGCCACACGCATTGGCGACTGATTGCGAGTGGCTCGTTCCAGCTGCCCAGTGAGCTCGTCCGCCAATCGCTCCACCAAGCCTTGTTGCGCTAGACCTAAGTTCTCGACTGTCACCTGAGAAAAATCGGGGAAGAGACCGTAGTGATAGTGGCCGGATTCAATTCCGGCATAGTTAAGCACGGCAGCAATTGCACTGAATTTCTTGTCAGAATTGTTGGCAGTCATGAGTAAACGTGTGGAGCGAGTGAGTGCTGAATATAGCCTGCTGACACCCAATTGCCTAGGGCATGGAGCAGAAGGAGTTCTCGCATGTAATGGATACCCTAAAAAACCCATGGAACATGCGCTAGACTTAAGAGCCAGCCCTGAGCAAGAGGGGCTCATTGCTAATAAGCAATAGGATCAGCCTATGCCACCATTCATCCGCCGCTCTTCATCTCGACTATTCGACTTCGTTGTCCCATTGCAAGAAAACGACGCCGCGCCGAACCGAATAGCATTACAACGGCTCATGCAGCTGCGAGCATTCGTCACTGTAGTCGGACTGCTCGCCGTAGCCTTACTGCGTCCATTCACAGACATCGAAATTCCGCTCATCGCCGTCTCAGGACTCGCCATCGCGGTCGCGGCGAGTCTAATCCTTGGATCATCGCGATTACGAAGCGAAACCGCTATATCCGCTATGGAATTGCTCGGTCACTTGTTAATCGACGTCATCCTGCTTGTGATCTTGCTGAGCCTCACCGGAGGGGTCAGCAACCCTCTAATCTCCTACCTCCTAGTTCTGCTCGCAGTCAGCGCGACCCTACTCCCACGAGTCATGGTCGTGAGTTTTGCTGTAGGTAGCACCGTAATCTATACATTTTTCCTACTGCTCGACTTGAGTTCTGGTCAGGAGATGAATATGGGTGAAGGGACTCAACAGATGACCTTCCAGCTCCACTTGGTCGGCATGTGGGTCATCTTCGTGGTGAGCTCGGTGCTTATCACCGTCTTCATTACACGCATGGCCGAAGGTATTCGTGCGCGCGAACTCAACCTCGCAAAAGCTCGCGAGGAGGCGCTACGAAGCGAGCAATTGATCGCAATCGGCACACTGGCTGCGGGCACGGCCCATGCGTTGGGGACGCCGCTTTCCACCATGTCAGTCCTGCTTGCGGACCTCGATACGATAGCGATGGAGCACCTGGCGGCACCCGAAGTCAAAGAAGATATATCGACCTTGAAACAGCAAGTCTCTCGGTGCCGCAACTCCCTCACCCAGCTCACGCGCTACTACCATAAGGAAGAGAACAAGGGTGAACACAGCTTAACAATTGCGGAATTTGCCGCCGATATCGGCGAATATCTGACCAACATCCATCCTGCCGCCAACATCAAACTCACCATGCAGGATATTGATAATAAACGACTAAGTTCAGACCCAAGCATTAAGCATGCCGTGATTAACATCATCGAGAACAGCCTTAAAGCGACAGCGAACGAAGTCCGCATCGATGTCCGTGTATTGCCACGTGTTAACGACACCGAGCAGATAGAAATCCTCATTAGCGATGATGGTCCTGGCATTCCCAAAGAGGTCATGGAAAACCTAGGCGAACCCTTCATCTCTGTGCGTAATCGTGGAATGGGGCTGGGAATTTATCTGGCCAATGCATCGATTCAGCGATTAGGAGGCAGCATCGAGATGAGCAATCTCAGGGAAGGTGGGGCCCAGACCCGCATTTTGCTGCCACTCTATACCGAGTCGAACTCCTCACAGACTGATTTGAACAGCGAGAACTCTCATCATGAGTAAGAAACTTTTATTGGTAGAAGATGATGAGGTCTTCGCACGAGCGATTGCGCGCGCATTGAGCCTGCGAAATTATTCAGTAACTCATAGGCCTGACGCCCCCTCAGCCGCCTCCGAAATCGCAGAGTCCGAGTTCGATTTTGCTATCTTGGATTTGAATCTGGGCGGCCACACTTCTCTTAACCTCATCCAGCCGCTGCGCACACGCAATCCAGGCATGCGCATCTTGATGCTTACCGGATACGCGAGCATAGCCACCGCTGTCGAGGCCATTAAACTAGGCGCTGATAACTATCTCGCCAAGCCGGCCGACACCGCTGAAATTCTTAACGCACTACTCGCCGAAGATGCGTCAGCCGACCAAGGTCCCGCAACTCACGAAGAGACAAGTCTCGAGCCCATGTCAGTTCGAAGACTCGAATGGGAGCATATTCAGAAGGTACTTGCCGAAAACGATGGCAATGTTTCCGAAACCGCGCGGCAACTAAAAATGCACAGGCGCACCCTTCAGCGCAAGCTTCAGAAACGCCCCGTGGCTGGTTAACGCCTTGCCAATGGCGTCGTCATCAAATGCCTGCCGCCGTCGACGATGAGAGTCTCCCCGGTAACCACTTGTGGCCCCGTGACAAAGTGTAAAATCGCTTCGGCCACCGTTTCGGGCGTCGCTGTCCTTCCCAGCGGTGCACCCTTTCGATTCACATCCATCAACGCCTCGTATTTTTCATCGCCGAGACCCTGACGCAGCCATTCACCCTCAATAAATCCAGGGCAGACAGCATTCATCCTAATACTGGGCCCTAGGACACGGGCCAACGAAAGTGTCATCGTTACCATCGCGCCCTTCGAAGCTGCATAGGCGATGCTGCTACCAATGCCGGTAATAGCAGCCGTCGACGCCACGTTGACGATTGCTCCACCCTCGAGATTAGCCTCCATCGCTTCGCGGACCGCGCGCGACATCTGATAACAGCCGATCACATTTACACCATAAATACGCTGGAAGTCTTCGGCATCCAAACCATCGAGGTCATTGTGGTCGACGAACTTCGTCGTACCCGCATTGTTCACCAGCACGTCTACCCTACCCCACTTATCCATGGCCGACTTGACCATAGCGATGCAATCGGCATCCAGCGCCACATTGCCACCGAAGCAGAGTGTCTCGACACCCATTGCCTCACACTCCTTCGCTACAGCTTTGGCACCGGTCGAATTCGCGTTGTAATTAATCACCACATGGCTACCTAAGCTCGCGAACAGCTTCGCTGTCGCAGCGCCGACCCCGCTACTAGATCCTGTGATAATCGCCACCTTACCCCTGAGTTCTTTCATCTGATTCCTCTTCTTTTCCTGACTGTTACATACGCGACGCGAGCGTAGCTAAGAGTTCAACATCTTACCCCCTAGCCAATCAGTCTAATACCCTAAAAACCAATCGATCAGAATCATTGCAAAGCCAACTAATACAGTTACAATACGTAACACTTCGCTTGGCGCAAACACCGCCTAAGCCCTGTAAAACCAATAAATTAACGACCGGCTAAACCTTAAGCACTCATCCAGCCTCAACAATCAACTGACTAGATCTCGAGATACAGCTCGACACGATTTCTAGCAGTGAGATTCGAGTTAAACGAGTGCCACCAGCAATCGGAGGCTGATTTGAAAAAGCAGCAGCTAGTAGCAATCGCACTTTTCCTCGTAGTTGTCGTATGGATGCTCATTCCTCGTGATGCTAATACCACCGAGACTAACGGTGGCACAGAAGTCATCTTACAGGCGGCACCGGAAGGCGCCAATGTCGGCGAGCGCGCGGATGAGACCCTCTTGGTTCGCACCTTACAGATCAGCGAGCAAGACTATACCCAGCAAATTCGCATCCGAGGACGCACACAAGCATTCCGCCACGTCATGGTGAGAGCTGAAGAGCCCGGCCGCATCGTTAGCCAGCCAGTTGCTCGAGGCGCGCGTGTCAGCGCCGGCGATGTGCTGTGTGAACTCGCCATCGATGCGCGTGACACAAACCTCGCCGAAGCACGCGGACGCCTCGAGCAGGCACAGTTCGAATACAAAGCGGCACTAGATCTACAAGCCCGCGGCCTGCAATCGGACGTCGTAGTAGCCCAATTAAATGCGGCCGTCGCATCGGCTGAAGCCGCTGTTAGTCGCGCCGAACTCTCTCTCGAGCGAACCAAGCTGCGCGCCCCCTTCGACGGTATTGTAGAAACTCGCTCCGTTGAACTTGGCGATTTATTAAACCTCGGCGCAGTCTGCGCGTCCGTTTTAGACGACAGCCCGATGCTGCTCATCGGCTTGGTGCCCGAGCAATTAGTCTCTGTTCTGAGTGTCGGTTCACAAGTCTCAGCCGAACTCGTCAACGGTCGCCGCGTGAACGGTACCGTGAGCTATCTCGCTCGTGTCGCAGACACCAACTCGCGTAGCTATCGCATCGAAGTGGAAGTCGCGAATAGTGGCTCCGATATTCGTGAGGGTATTACTGCAGAGCTCCTCGTGGATGCGCAGCAACTACGCGCTCACAAAATTCCTGCATCCGCACTCACTTTGGATGATGCTGGAGAGGTTGGAGTCAAGACACTCGATCAAAACAACAGTGTGCAGTTCCAGCGCATCGACATCATCGGTGACAGCGCGAACGAACTCAATCCAGGAGTTTGGGTGACAGGTTTAAGTGGAGAAACCACTCTGATCACGATTGGCCAAGAAATCGTCTTCCCGGGCCAGCGCGTAGAAAGCACTACCACTTTTTAATCGGACGTTATCCGATCTCATGACAAGCTCATGGAGAAAGAACAGATGAAAAATTACATCGACACGGCCATCTCGCGCTCTCGCACAACGCTGAGTATTTTTGTAGCTGTGATACTCACTGGATTCGCTTCGTATCTCGCCATCCCGGTGGAGCTGAACCCCGACGTCGAAGTACCCGTGATCGTCACCACCATCATCCACGAAGGGATTTCACCGGAAGATGCGGAGCGTCAGCTCGCGAAACCGACCGAGCTCGAACTCAAGACGCTCGACGGCATTACTCAAGTAAGTTCTTTCTCGAGCGAGAACGCGGCGACGATCGTCACCGAGTTCGATATCGACTTTGAATCGAAGACCGCTCTCAGCGATGTGCGTGAGGCAGTTAACCGCGCCAAAGCTCGTTTCCCGACAAACACTGAAGAGCCCATCATGCAGGAAGTCTCGGCGGCCGGACTCCCAGTTGTGCAGATCGCCATCGGTGGCGAAGGCGTTCCCGAGCGCACCCTGTTACGCGTCGCCGAGGAGCTGCAACGAGAAATCGAAACTCTCCCCCCCATCCTCGAAGCGGTGATGGTGGGTAACCGAGAAGAACTTCTCGAGGCGGAAATCGATCCAAGCAAACTCGAAACCTACGGCATTCCAAACAGCGCGATCATACAAACTGTGATGAGCAACAACCGGCTAATTCCTGCCGGCCAAGTAGACACCGGACAAGGTAGCTTCGCGGTTAAAGTACCCGGCCTCATCGAGAACGCCGAGGATTTGTTTAATCTCCCACTCGCCTCAAACGATCTGGGCGTAATCACCGTTGCGGACGTCGCCAACGTGAGACGCACATTTAAAGACGCGACACGCTATTCGTACGCTAATGGTTCACCTTCGATTTCATTGAATGTGAATAAGCGCAAGGGGGCAAACTTAGTCGAGTCCATGGAGCAAATCGACGAAGTGGTGAAACGCATTCGTCCGACTCTCCCGCCAGCGGTCACCCTATCCTATATAAACAACACCGCCCCGCTCGTCCTCGAACAGAACCTCGGACTCCAAGGCAATATGGCGACAGCAATGGTACTCGTGCTTATCGTAGTCATTGCCTCTGTCGGTGTCCGATCCGGCCTGCTAGTCACGTTGGCGGTACCGTTTTCATTCTTCTTCGCCTTCATCATCATCAGCATGCTTGGCTTCACCTATAACTTCATGGTGATTTTCGGCCTATTACTCGGCCTCGGTATGTTGATTGACGGCGCCATCGTGATGGTCGAATACGCCGACCGCAAAATGGCCGAGGGGCTGAACAGCAGGGACGCATACAAACAAGCGGTGGATCGCATGTTCTGGCCGATCATGGCTTCGACGGCGACTACACTCGCGGCGTTCCTGCCCATCATGTTCTGGCCAGGCGTATCGGGTCAGTTCATGAGCTACCTCCCGATCACGGTTTTCGCCGTACTCATCGGCTCCCTGTTCTACGCGCTCCTATTCGCCCCCGCGATCGGAGCACTCATCGGTCAGGGTACCGCTGCCGCGAAGGCCTATGCCAAGGGCGGTAATAGCGATGGCCGCGTCACAGCGACCGGCGTGACGCGTATATACGAGAAATCATTGTTTGTCGCGGTGCGACGTCCAATTACCGTCTTCTTATTGAGCATCGTGACCCTAGTAACGATCGTAATGGCCTACGGTCGCTTCGGTAAAGGCGTAGAATTCTTCACTGGGGTGGAGCCAAGCCAGACACAGATCCAAGTATTTGCACGAGGCAATTATTCGCCCGCAGAGCTGCGAGACATCATGCTAAGCGTCCAGGATCGCGTCATGGAAGTCGGCTACATCAAGGGAATCGTCATGCAATCTGGCTCCGGCCAACAATTGGGTGGCACTTCACAGACGGCGCCAGATCTCATCGGTTATATCTTTGTTGAGATGGTGGACCGACGTGACCGAGACATTGACGGTTTCGAAGTAGAGAATCGTTACCGCCAGGCTATCGCCAACTTGCCGGGAGCCCGAGCAGAAGTCGTCTCGATCGAACAAGGACCACCGGTGGGTAAAGAGATTCAAATAGAACTCTCTGGGGACGAATTGGAGCCATTGTTCGCCGAAGCGGCGCGCATTCGCAATCACTTAGAAAATGGCATGTCCGGCCTCATCGACGTCGACGACACGGCGCCAGTGCCTGGCATCGAATGGCAAATCGAAGTCGATCGCGCACGCGCCGCAATGATGGGCGCGAGTATGGCAGAAATAGGTACTGCTATTCAGCTCATGACCAATGGCGTGTATATGGGTGACTACCGCCCCAACGACAGCGAAGAGGAAGTAGACATTCGCGTTCGTTACCCAGCCGAGTATCGTGGTATCGAGCAGATGGACACGATCCGCATCGCAACACCTAATGGTCCTGTACCGATTAGCAGCTTCGTGAAACGTGTCGCGAAGCCCGCGGTGAGCAGCATTCAACGCGTTGATGGTTCCCGCGTAGTTTATGTGCGAGCGAACCCTGCTCCCGGTATCGTGGCGAGTAATAAGCTCATCGAGATTGATGCCTGGCTCGAGGAGAATCCTCCTCAGCGTGGAGTGAGTGCTGTATTCCGAGGCGCCAACGAAGAACAAGCCGATTCAGCTGCATTCCTTGGTCGCGCATTCAGTCTGGCAATGGCCTTGATGGCTATACTGCTAGTGACGCAGTTCAACAGCTACTACCAATCATTGATTATCCTCTCGTCTGTTCTACTCTCTACCGCGGGCGTATTGCTAGGACTGCTGACGACGGGGCAAACATTCAGCGTGATCTTAACCGGCATCGGCATCGTCGCCCTTGCGGGTATTATCGTGAACAACAACATCGTATTGATCGATACCTTTAATTATCTAAAGGAGAAACACAGCGATTGGAGTCTTGAGGAAATAATTGTGCAGACTGGTGTTCAGCGTCTGCGTCCCGTGTTCCTCACAACGTTCACGACAGGATTTGGACTGTTGCCATTGGCAATGCATGTCTCAGTGGACCTAATCAATGCTGAAATTGAGGTTGGCGGACCGATCACATCGCAGTGGGTAAGTCTCGCATCGGCGATCGTCTTTGGTCTTTCTTTCGCAACCATTCTTACCCTGATCGTCACTCCAGCCATGCTCGCATTGCCGGATGCGCTCAGGAAGGTGTTGCGTCTCAAGCCGAAGCATCAAGTTGCAGCTGCAAGCAATACATAAGCACTAGCAGCGAACCCCCTAAAAGAAACGGCACCTTAGATAGAGGGCGCCGTTTTTTTTTGCTTAGCCGAAATATCGAGCAAGCGTTCGCTCGATTGGCGACTTCCGTGTAAACCTCTATAAATAAAGGGCTGGAAGGGATCTCAAGTTTGAACGATCGTTTAAATAAAGGTGATGCTTTGTGACAATTTGTATCTAAAATCGAGCGCTGAAAATTTACTGTGCTACTATTTTCCTACCTTGACCATAGCACCAACAGGGATTGATGGAGCAATGCGAAAGTAGTCAGGATGCGGGGTAGAGGATTTTTCTTTGTTCCCCCCTTTTCAAATGCATTGAGCAGTTCTCTCACTCGCATTCTGGCGTATTAATCCCGCCTCCCCCTTCTCCTTACCTCTCCCTAGTTCTAGATGCTTGTCTATACCGATGGTTGCGCGCGTGCTTGCCTACTAAGTTAGCACTAACGATAGGTGCGATTCGAAACAAAGGTTTCACTCAACAACAGCAACAAGGTCAGGCAAAGAATCCACCACCAGAGTCTTTGCGGATTTTCTAGCTCAATCATACGCTGCTCCGTCCGAAGCTCACGAGGAGCGAGGCTCACATTCTCTGGATTGACCACGGCATCGAACAGCGTGCTCGAGGCCACTCTGCTTAGATCCGATTCCTCCGGTGCAGTGTTTACTGCCAGCAAGGTGTCAGGCGTCTGCGCCAGTGCGAACACACCCGGCATTAAACCCTCGGTCGAATCCGCTAGCGCAGGCGCATTACCTATGAATGCTTGTCGTTGCAGCTGCGGCCTCGCCGCCAAATAACTAAGAGACTCATGTACGAAGGGCAAGAACAGCGGATGCAGAGGGAAATCCCCCCATTCGGAATCCATAGGCATCGCAGTCTGCAACACACGGCCCGAGCCAATTGATCTCACCAATAAGGCCGATGATCCATCATCGAAACGCATCAGCACCTGGGCATCATCGAAGGGTTCCAGTGTCCACACCCTATCGAAGCGAGAAGCCCAATCGACCGTGAATTGAGAAAACAGCGGATGGCGACGGTCGAAGTCCGCAATAAGCCGATAGTCCCCTGCACGCAAGTTAGGGCTGGCGATGAGTCTGCCCGCTAACACATCATCGAAACCACTTCCGTTCGTGAGTGAGCGGTCGCCCGGCGCTACCAGCAGCCCCCCTCCATCGTTTACAAATTCACTCAGGGCACCAGCTTGGCTAACACTCAGGCGAGACACATTGAGCAGCACGACAACATCCAATCCAACCAAACGCTCGCCCGACAAGTCATTGGGTTCTATGTTCTCCACATCAAACGGTGTCGCTTGGTCGCCCCCTGCCGCCAGAGAGAACCAATGCGCTTCATCGTCGTACCAATTCGGCGCAGCTTCGCCATTTATTACTAGCACGCGAATTTTTGGCTGGATTGCGGCTGTCCGAAAACGAGAATTGTCGTCGATAAAGTTATCTCCTTGCACACTGATTTCGAGCACATGGTCCTGCCCTGACTCGAGCCCCTCTAAGGAGTAGTCAAACTCGACCACTTTTTCCGAGACGCCAGGAAATTCGACATCAACACGCTCAACGACTGCACCATCCACAGACAGAGAAAGTTCAGCCACCTCTAACGGCAAGGTACCCGTCGATCGAACACGGGCGAGCACCGCATCGGCGCTTAGCCCTTCTAACAATTCTGCCGGAGTCCGAACATCGACGATACTGAGATTAGCGCTTCTCTCTTCACCCACATCCTCTACACGAAATGAGACGCCCGGAGACAGTTTCCAACTCCCGTCTAGCCCTTCTGCTGCCGTTCGCTGAAAATCGCTAATCAGTGTTAAGGCCTTATTCTCGAAACGCGCCCCCGCGAGCAACTCATCTCCCAAGGCCAACCCGCCCAATAAACTGCTCGCTCCAAAGCTTGCCTCATCAACCGAATCCAGCGCTCTGCGAAGTGCAGCCGTATCGTCGGTAAACTCGATCAACACCCTAGGACTTTCAGCAAGATAGACGATCGCTGCTTCGTCACCTATTTCCATATTCGACACGAAGTCTTCAGCGCGTTGCTTCGCAGTAGCAAAAACATCTCCATAACGCATACTGAGAGTTCCATCCAACACCAGCACAGCCGATTGCGGATCAGCATCAAGGAACCGAGAGAAGGACTGACTGAGCAGAGGGCGCGCAAAGGCGATAACCAATAAGGCAATCAACAAAGACCGCAATAAGAGCAATAGCCACTGCTGCAATTGCTGGAAGAGGACTAACTTTTTCGGTGTGTTCTTCAGAAAGCGGATGGAACCAAAAACCACTTTTGGCGGACGCTCCCTACGAATCAAATGGATTGCAATGGGGATAAGCGCCGCCAACAAACCGAACAAAAATATCGGAGCGAGAAAGGCCATCTAAAATCCCCTCGCTCTTTTGCTCAAATAGGCAGACAGCGCAGCGTCGATTGGATCAGCTGTATTTAGCAGGCAGTAGTCCACACCAGCACGCTGGCACTGTTTCTTACAGTTAGCTAAAAATGCATTAACATTTTCGAGGTAGGCTTCCCTCACCGAGGCAGGCGTGGTTATGAACGCCTCGCGTGACTCGCTGTCGATAAATTCTGACGACTCATCGAAGGTGAAGTTCAATTCAGCATCATCCATCACATGGAACACAATCACGTCATGGCCCATTGCACGCAAGTTTCGCAGCGTCGCTATAGTTTCTTCTTCGCCTTGCAGCAGGTCGGAAATGAGTAACACTAAACTCTTCTTCGTCAGCGTCGCTGCCAGATCCGCAAGTGGCCGGGCGGCATCGGTTTGATCCCCCGCTTTCACCAGCGCGAGCGTCCTCAGAATCTGCATAAGATGCGGCTGGCGACAACGTGCCGGAATAAAATCACGCAACTTATCATCAAATGTGAGCAGACCCACTGCATCACGCTGGCGCATAATAAAATAAGCCAGCGCTGAGGCCACGCTAATCCCATACTCGAGCTTACTCACCGCTCCCGATGAATAAGTCATGGACGCACTTGTGTCCAGCGCCAACATGCAGCGAGTATTGGTTTCGTCTTCGTATTGTTTGATATAGAGCTTGTCGCTACGCGCATAGAGCTTCCAATCAACGTGACGTAAATCATCGCCTTGCTGATAATGACGATAGTCATTGAATTCAACACTAAACCCACGGTGAGGACTTTTGTGCAATCCCGACAGGAAGCCTTCAACGGCCACGCGAGCACGCAGCTCGAGATTATCGATCCCAGCTAGGACGCCAGGGTCTAGATAATTCGTCGCTGCCTGTGGAGGCAAACTTGCGGATTCACCATTCTCAGCCATGGGCTTCTACCTTCCTAAAGTCCCGAAGTCGGCTCGGGCACTTCATCTAATAGGCGAGCGATGACTGCATCCGTCGTTATTCGCTCTGCTTCAGCGTGGAAGTTCAATAAGACACGATGCCTGAGGACGGATGGCGCAAGCGCGCGGATATCACCGAAGGACACGTTATAACGACCCTGTAGTAGCGCGCGCACCTTGCCCGCCAAAATCAAATTTTGTGAAGCACGGATACCCGCCCCCCAACTCACCCAGTCCTTAATAAACTGAGGCGCCACCTCAGACTGTGGACGAGAGGCGTGCACCAATCTCACGGCGTACTGGATCACAGCCTCCGCCGCGGGCACCTGTCGAGCAATACGCTGGAATTCTAAGATGTCGTCACCGCTAAGTGGATGGGCTAATGCGGTATCGTTGGTCTGCGTTGTATTCGCGACGACGGCGATCTCATCAGCTTCGGACAAATACTTCAGTTCGATCTTGAACATAAATCGGTCTAACTGAGCCTCGGGCAAGGGGTAGGTTCCTTCGAGCTCGATCGGATTCTGCGTCGCCAACACGAAGAAGGGTTTCGCCATTGGATAAGTCACACCCGCCGCAGTGACCTGCCGCTCTTCCATCGCTTCGAGCAATGATGACTGCGTTTTCGGCGGGGTACGGTTAATCTCATCCGCCAAAAGTATATTCGTGAAAATGGGGCCTTTCACGAAATTAAGTGAGCGGTTCCCTCCCTTCTCTTCGACGATTTCTGAACCCACAACGTCGGCAGGCATGAGATCTGGCGTGAATTGAATTCGACTGAAATCGACCTGCAGAATGTCGGCCACCGTCTTGATGAGCAAGGTCTTCGCAAGCCCAGGCACACCAGTCACGAGACAATGTCCTCCCGCAAACAATGCAATGAGCAGTTCGTCGACTACAGCCTCTTGACCCACGATGACCTTACGAATCTCAGCGACTATCTGGTCGTGACCATCTTGCATTTTTTTGACTAGCGCCAGATCATCTGGACTCTCTACCGTGACTTCATTTTCCATAAGACCTGTATCCTCTGCTGTGCTGTCCTTGTTCTGTTCATGCTCTGTCATGTGGGGACCACTCTCTATTCCGCTATTATTTTTCTAGCCCAGCTTTATCAATGGCTAAACGCGTATATCAAATAGTTTATGCCTATCTTATAAGCATCATTAGTCGATTGGGTTGGATAGCCGGCGTAGAAAGTGTGCTCCCAACCATCCCCCAAATCCGTGTTGTAGTTCGCGGCTAACATCACCCGCCCGTCATCATCAAGAATGGCATAAACGGCGGGTGGATACTGAGGGTCATCCATATTCAGGAAACCACCGTAGTCCCAAGTCACCATTCGTCCAGGAACCTGTGCGACCTCATCAATATCGAAGAAAATATGGAAAACCTCATGGTCAGGCTCCAATCGAACAACTTCTCGCTCGGGGAAAATTTTGGCAAGCTCGATAAACATATCATCCAGGTGCGGTTGTCCCCAGAAATCATCGACCAAGACAAATCCGCCACGCAGCATAAATTCTCGCAGCGCTTCAACTTCGGGCACAGTGAAATTGGGCCCACTTCTAGGATAACCAATGGGCACCCGTTTCCAATTCATATAGAGGAATATATTTTCAAATAAGGCAGGGTCTGTTAACTCGACGAAGGTATAATTTTTAGGGTTGGTATCAACCCTCGTATAACGCTGCACCCCGCGCAAAAAATTTTCCTCGGAATCCGGAAAGTCGGTGTCCCACCAGCCCCCGCCCCCACGACGCCTGCCGAATCCGCCACGCCCGGCGCCATGGTTCGTGTAGCGACCCCGAACCCACTGAAACTCTGCGATTTCGCTTCCATAGACAGAATGGTCCTCTCCATCGAGAGTGAAATTTTCGATATCCACCGCAGGACTTTGCAGTCGACTTTGGACACGCGTCTGATTCTGCGCTTGTGCCGAAGCGAGCACCGCGCTGCCGAGTCCCAATAAAATGACAGCTAGCTTTAACTTCATCTAGCCTCACCTTCTTTATCAGCCGCCCTCAACAGAATCTGTTGGGCTCGTTGGTAACTTGGCGCTATTTCGAGTGCCGATAATATTGTGCGTTTTGCGAGAGATGCTTCACCATTATTAAGATAGGCCTCGGCCAGGTCAGTATGCGACTGGACAGGATCGTCGATCTCCAATACTACAATGACTTCATTCTCAGTGACCGCGAGTTGGGTATCACCCCGCGCCATCGCGAGTCGAGCACGCAATGTATGGACATCACGTCGATAGGGATCGACTTGCAACGCGCGATCGATGTAATACTGCGCTTGGTCTAAGTCGCCAGCGCCGAATGCAGCTTCGGCTAGTATCATTGCTGAAGCGTAGTCATGCTGCTGATTCTCAAGTAGCAAACGCAGTTGTTCGAGCTGGGCTACAACATTGCCCTCTTTCTCATAAATCTGCGAGAGGACGAGGGGTGGGCTCGGATAACCCGTATATTCTGGCAACAGCTCATAGGCAGTCTCCAGATAAATTTTGGCCTCTTCGAACGCCTCTTCCTTGAACAACACAATCCCCATCTGCAGATAGGCTTGGAAATCTTTCGGGTTAGCCTGAATACGAGCGGCCATATGCGCCTTCAGCGAGGCGTTGTTATAAATTTCCGCCAAAATCGCACTCGAGTTTTCGCGCACTCCATGCCCATGACCCTCACCTTGGTCTGGCGCATCTTCTTCATGCGCATATACATCAATCTCGGCTACACGATTCTCAACCCAATTAAGGAATCCAACATCGAATTCCTCGAGGCTCACTGCAAGCGCATCTTGGAAACGTTCCTCATCCGACTTTATTAGGTCGTATTCCAGTATCAGTGATTTCAATCCTTCGAAGCCAAACTCACGCGCGATATAATCCACAACGAGGTAGGACTGAAAATACGCAAACCCCAGGTCTGCGCTATTTTTCGCGCCACTAAAACCCTTATCGAGATCTTCGAAGGGCAGTAACTTTTCATTTTCCCATGCGCGGACGAGGTCTAAGCCCTGACTACGGCCCCAATAAGGGCGACCCTCTCGCTCCTCCCAAACCGATATGCCTTCCGAAAGCCAACGAGGCATCTTGTTGCCCGTCATCTGAAGGGTCACCACATGCGCAAATTCGTGCCAGGCAATTTCCTGCCAGTTGGCTGCTAGGGTGTCTGGCGAAATCAGCGTGATCACTTTACCGAAGCAAATTCCTACCAATGGCCCGATATCTGGCAAGCCGACAGAACGCACAGCGAAGTCTTCCGAATTCTCGAACACTTGAATAAGTATGGGACCTTCCGGCTCGAATCCATATTTTGCAGTAAGAGTGTCCCAGCTTTCTTCCAACAATGACTCGAAATAAGGCCACAGGATTTGGCTATCTCTCTCACTCATATTGACCTTAAAATGTTCGCTCTCTAGGGTCACATAGGTATCCAGCGTGTCGTATACCTTGAGCATATTCGAGGTCATCACGTTGAATGGATCGTTATCGAAACCAATCTCTAAGTTCTCTCGCCCCTCTTCCTCTTCTCCAAGTCGTATTAAATTACTACCTAGGAGAGTGTAGCCCTGCCAATATTCTGGATTATGCTGAATCGCTTCACGCGCCAAAGCGACGGCCTCTTCGAAGCGATACTGTCGACCCAGTGTGTCCGCCACATCGCCTAGGAAGAAAGGGTTGTTCGGACTAAATGCATCGATGCGCGCCTTCAGCTCAATAAAATCTTGCTCTCGTTCCTCAAGCGCAGCCTTGGCTCCTAACAAGCTGAGGCTTTTTAGTGACTCGGGATTTGCAGCCAAAGCAGAATCTATCGCCTCGAGTGCTTGACGCTCATAGTCATTAATAAAGAGAAGCTGAGCCTGTGCTTCTAACGCAGGCACATAGCTTGGATTAATCGCCAGCACGCGTTCCAACGCACCTAAGTCACCGACCACCCGCGCAAGACCAACCAACGCGGGTAAATAGCGCGAATTGATTTCGAGGGCATCTTCGAAAGATTTCTTGGCGTCGTCGGAATTGTATTTTTCGAGAAATAATTCACCCCAGAGGACGTGCGCCTCTAAGTTGTTAGGATCCAGTCTGGTCGCCTCTGTAAATAAACTGTTCGCGTCGTGGAATTCGTCGAGCAACCAACTCGCGCGAGCGACCATCGCCGTGTCTTCAGAAGAAAATACGAGTCCATCGGTATAACGATCTAGGGCGCGTTGCAGCTGCAGACGGGCAGCATCACGCCTACCGATAAACTGCAACAAATCACCGTGTTGCACGAGGCTCCGAGTAGGCGGCTCATCCATACCAGTATTAATGGCGTCGAAAAGCGCGAGAGCTTTCGACGATTGACCACGGGCACGAAGCAATTCGGCTAGTTGCGTAGCGAGCAAAGGAAGGTCCGCCGCCGATGACTCTTGCAATGCCTCCTCGCAGAGTTGCATCGCCTGCTCGTAGTTACCCATCATTGCGAACGCGCGGCTCGCACCGACAAGCCCCTCTTCCCTATCTAAACCTTGTGCGCGTAGAAACAAATCACTCGCCGCCGCATAAGAACCCGATTGCAGTAACTGCTCTGCACGAAGCAGTATCGAATCATTATCGTCCTGCGCACTCACAGTGTGGATTTGCAACACCGCGATGAGCGCGCTTAGCGTTATAAAATCACGGATTCGCATTGGCATTGAATTCCTCTGTTGTTCGCGCTAGATCGATCAATAGCACCTCGAACTGTGACCAATAGTCGTCTTCTAATAATTCTGCTTTTCGTCCGCGCAGTAACAGGACTTCCCGCTCAAGAGCCTGCATGCGGCGCTTCAACGCAAGTCTCGCAGGCGACAATCTCTCCTCATCGCGCGAGTCGGCATCTATAAAAGCGATCTCAGCAAGAGTGCCATCTGTTTCACCTGGCGCCGGTTCAAGCGCGAACAGCGCATCGCCGTTGTCGTCTAGCCCCGCATGCTCAGAAGCGAGCCTTCCCTGATCATCATAAAATTCATCGACATTATTTTTAGCGTAGTTAAAAGCCTCTAATAATGAGACTCTGGAATTCTTATCCCTGTCCGCACGACGCTCACTGAGTCCTTCGATAAAATAACGGGAGAATTGAGGGTCAAATTTTTCAGCTGAGGATCGTGTCGCAGAGACTACGATTCGTCCCTCGCCCGACACCTCACGAGCGAGTGCAGTCGCGAATCCAAAACTCGCACTAGTCGTGTTTATGAATATCAAATCCTGCTCTATGAAGGCATCGAAGAGTCGTGCGAAATCGGATCCAGTGATATCAGGCCCCCGAATATTAAACTTCGCCTCGTCATCCACGCCTGTTCCATGACCCAATAAAAACACCGCCAGCTGATCGCCATTCTTGCTGCGCTCTGCTAAGCGCTTCACAGCCTCTTCTAATCCTTCACGAGTCGCTTCACCATCGACTCTCTCATCAGCCAGCGCGCTCACTTCATCGTAAAGAAGCTCGATATTGTCACTACCATAACCATAATCCCGCCCAAGCACATCGTGTAAAGACAAGGAGAGTTGTCGGAATTTTCTTTCGTTCTCTTCACCGACCGTTGGCCCTGTGATGATCAGTGCATACTTAATCGAATCAGCCGACTGCGCGAATAATTCTCGCTTCACGTCGCCAGACATTAACTCTGTTTGCGCGCTCACGGGAAAAACCGACGCTATAGAGGCTGCTAAAACCGCAACAGTGAGAAGCTTATTCATCAAGACAACCCCTTGCTTCGGCGCAGCGCCCAATCGACGCAGAGCAGCAGAATCAACAGCGCTAGCACCCAGGGTTTATCCCACAAATCCGTGATAAGTTCTTTCGAATACGCATTAGGCGTGCGACGTATATCTGCCACTAAATCCTCAGCCTGCGCCAATGCCGCATAGCTGCCGCCCGTGGTCGACGCGATGCGTTGCAACACACCCTCATCCAGTGCGGCATCGCTATATTCCCGCAATGAAGGAGTGACAACGATCGAAGCGCGTTGTTCAGTATTTTGTGCCCTACCTTCTCCTGCCGCACTCGCCACATCGACTAACAGCCCGTAAATACCCTCTTCTGATGCGAGGAACTCAGAGCGGTAGACGCCGTCTTCCTCAAGTTGCCATTGCATAGGGGTATCGGTTATCGCGCCTAGTGGATCGACCTGCTGGAGCCACAGCGTCGCGTCGTTATCAGGCTGATAGTCTGCATCAAGGACTGTCGCCTCTACCCTGACAGTATCGCCGACATGATAGAACTCTCGATCAAACTCGAGCGTGATCCGTTCACCCGCGGACACGGCGAGCCACCTGAGTAATTGGCGCCAAAGTTTTTCCTGCGACTGATCAGCCGCGGGCAACATCATTTGCCAGCGCCATGTACTGGCCGTCGCCACCAACATGCTTCGCCCCGCACCATAACGCTGAGAGACGATAATCGGCAGGGCTTGATTCTGATAATCCAAACTTGGGTGTTCTAGCAGGACAGTCGCACCGGGTTTTATTCGCCCCGTCACATAGACCCCTTGTAGAGATGGCAACTGTGACCACTGCTCGAGATTAGCCGAATCTTCCGCAGCCAAACGTAACAATGGTGACACTCGACCTGCAGCTGTGAGACGAGGACTAAATAACGCCCCCGTGAGATGGTCGCCGCGGCGAATGCCTCCTTGCAGAGGCTGTGGAAGGAACGACTCTTCGACTAAATTAACCGGCGCGATATCGGCAAGCGGGGTTGAGATGAACTCTTCGTCCATCCTGCCAGAAAGCAATAAGCCTCCGCCGCGTTCTGCGACAAATTCTTCCAGCAGCGCTAATTGTTCCGCATCAAAAAATTCTTGCTCAATATCTCCGAGAACGATCGCCTCGTACTGGAACAATTCGTCTCGATCCCGCGGAAAACCTTCACTGAGTTCGGTAGGGGACTGTATGCCTTGACGATAAAATTTTTCTGGCCCTGTGCGTAGATAAGTTGCCATCCTTAAAGATTTATCACCTCGGACCGCCCGCTGAATGAATTTGTATTCATTACGAGGATGACCTTCAATGAACAAAATATCCAACGCCGGTTTCGCACTATTATCTATCAGGAATTGATAACGATTATTTTCTGCGATGACTTCCTGTGCGGCGAGTTCATCATCTACGAGGCGTACATCTAATTCATAAACAACCGCCTCCTCTCGATCAGGAGTCAGTTCGAGTTCGAAACGTTGCGCAACATCACTCGCTCCCAGCACCACTTCTCGCGTTGTCACTTCTCGATCGCCATCGCGCACCGTTAGTCGCACACGCTCGCCATCGAAGCCCTGCTGTTCGAGCTGGACCTGTGCGGTAAAAATTGATCCTTCTAATATCGTCTCAGAAGTCGCAACACTGTCTATTGCCAAATCATTAGGCACAGAGCTTGCGCCAACACCGAGAGTGAACACCGGCACATCACTTGCCGCCAATTCGCGCGCCGCGATTTCCGAGTCAACGCCGCTATTATCTGCACCATCACTCACGAGCAATACGCCTGCGAGAGGAAGCCCACCGAGCTGCTCACTAACAGTCTCTAATGCATGCCCCAGTGCCGTGCTGCTCTCAGCATTGCCAATCTTCGCTTGTTCAAACACAATTTCTTCCAAGCTCCCTACACGCACAGCCTCTCCTCCGAAGCCGAAATAGCGTATCTGGAAATCTTCCGCTAATTCATCGAGAACTTCTCCGTCTAAGGCGTCGACCACCGCTTGTGCACGCGTGTTGCCATTCGACATATCCGCAATATCCATGCTCTTTGAATTATCTACGACGACGGCAAAATAAGTCTCTTGAGGCACAGTTTCCAGATCTACGACCACCGGTCGCAGTAAGCAAAAAAGAATTAAAATGAGGACGGCCGAACGCAAACTGACAAAACAAATCCGCCACACCGGTGACAACGGCCGCGTAGTTTTGCTATAGCCTAATATCACGAGAGCAATGAGTAATACTGCGCAAAGCAGGAATGCCCACACGGGTATTCCATAGGCGAAGTGCAAGCTTCCCGCGAAGAGGGCATCGAAGATAGAGAGATCAGAGCCAGGCATCGCTAACGCAAACCCTCCCCATCACCTGTAGACAAACGTCGATAATACTGTTCGACCAATTCGCGGTACGCGTCTGGGATAGCTTGCTCGTCGGCGCTGAATAACTGCGATTCCGCCTCCTCGCGTTCCGCCTGCGCCCTCAGCTCACCTTCCAACTCAATAATGGGTTGCAACAGGGCCTCGAGTAACTCGGGCTGCGCCAGGAAATCTTCGATATCCTGCCGAGTCAGCTGCTGCCGAATAGTGCGAGCGTTCCGCACCGCATTGGCCGGTCCGCGCAATGTCTCAGTACTACCACCACGAGCTTCCTGATCTCCGCTTGCTTGTTGGGTCGCTTGGGATGCTCCTTGAGTACTGCCACGTTGTTGGCTACGACGCCTAGCCAATTGTTCGGAAAGCCCTTCTGCAATCTCTTGGCTCGACTCTAATTGTTGTCGCATCTGAGCCAGTGAGGGCCCGTCGCCATCCCCTTGTCCCTCTGCGTTAAACTGCTCTATCTGCTCTTGGAGCGATTCAATTTCCTGCCTGAGTTGTTCCGCATCACTCGCAACCTGGCGAGCGCCACCCTCCCCTCGCTCACTAGCCGAAGGATCGAGTCGCGCGAGGCTCGTCGCAAGTGACTCGACTTTTTCACCTAACTCCTTTTCCATATCGACGGCGAGATTCAACATGCCGTTGCGTAATACGCGATTGCTGGTCGCCATATCGTCCCTGATTGGACGGAGTTCGCGCGTCGCCGATTGCGCCTGCGTTAATAAACTGCGGTCCTCGCTGTCACCCCGAGTCACTACCGCACGCAACATATCTTCAATTTCTTCGATATCTCTCTGCTGTTGGCGTTGAGCATCTAATAAGCTCGTTAACGATTCATCGCGTTGCGCTTCTCGACGTGATTGGCCGAGCCCCTGAGCTTCGACCGCCTCACGTAGTCCTTCCTCTAATGCCTGCTGCTGCCGCAGCAAGGCCTGACCTCGCTCTCCTAGCCGGCGGGCGATTTGGGCAACCGAACTCTCTCCCTGTTCGGTGAGCTCACGCTGCTGGTCTCGTAGGCTTTCAAGCGCTTTCTGACTTTGCGCAGCTGCAAGAGCCGCGCTGTCGCTTTGCGCCGCTTGCTGCATTTGCTCGATTGCTCGCTCGATAGCAGATTGTGCGTCCTGTTGGGAATTCTGCTGCGAGCCTTGTTGAGTATTCTGTTGAGAATTTTGTTGAGCGTTTTGCTGAGAGCCTTGTTGAGAATTTTGTTGCGAGCGAGACTGATTGCTCGCGAATTGTCGGCTTAATTGCTCCAGGTCCGCCGTTAGCTGTTCCTGCTGGCGACGTAGACGCTCTAATTCACGACGGCGCTGTTCGTCCTCTAGTTCCTGCTCCCTCCTGGCTAGATTGCGCTGCGCGCGTGTCAGCGCCTCTTGTCTACGGGCCAATTCTTCGAGCTTGTTCACCTCTTCTGCATTCTCCCCGCCCGGCTGGTTGCCGCCGCCCGGGGTTTCATAACGATTTTCGAGTTGCCCCATTTCCATGTCGAACAGTTCTCGTAAATCTTCGCGCTCCTGTTGGGCGCCGGCGCCCCCACCTCCTCCTCCGCCCTGCTGCATGCTGATGTCGGTGCGATTGATATTGGCTTCAGCCTTGAGAATATATTGCAGCGCCAACTGTTCAGGCTTCAAGGCCGTGGTTACTTGCAGTCCATCAAGATCGGTTGCAGCGAGATTCATCTGGTCAATTGCGAGCGAAAGATTCTCAACAGCGAGATCATAGCTATCGTCAGAAAAATTTAATCGCTCGGCTAGCCGATCGATCGACATCCGCGCCCTGTTTGTCGCCTCGCGTTGCGACTCAGCGATAATTTCGGCATCCGCTTCGATATCAGACTCCTCAGCATTCCTGAGTCGGTTTCGCAATTTCCACGTGGCGGCAATGATGTCTTTCTGCACGGTGACTAACGCGCTACTCTCACCGCCACCTTGGCCTCCACCGCCACCACCCCCACCCTGCTGCGAGCGTCGAAATTCTTGTTCGGTGGGTATCACTTCGAGGAAATAAATATCGGAGATGATTTCGGAAGGCCCCCGCAAGGCATTATTGTCTGCGAGAGTCATGTAGTAACTGACAAAATCGCCGGGCTCTACGGCGAGATCTTCGAGATATATCAGTGTCGACCCCGCGGCACTGCGAACAGGCTCCGCGGGCAAGAAATTGACCAGACTTTCATCCTCACCCACTACCGCATAATTGAGCACGAATTCGCTGAGCCCATAATCATCACTCGCGTCGACTTCGAGCACCACTTCCTCGAGCGGCATGACCTCCTGATCCGCTCCTGGACGCCGCAACGTAAGCACCGGCGGTTGATCCTCGATGGCGCGAATATAGTAATCGAGCGGAGTGTCACTCTCGAGCCCATTGAGATCTACCGCGTGGACACGATAAATTCCATCGGAGGAAACGGTAAACTGAGCCTTCGCATCGAGACCGTTCACTTGGAGTTGCTGATCCGGGTATTCGGTGACATCTCCCGTTCCGTCAAACTCAAGCCGCGCACTCGCAACCGGCTTATTAAACCGTATCGCGAGCTCGACTTGAGTGCCTTCAGGCGCGACGATGTCCCCTCCCTCTGGTTCGACCCTGTCTTCTTCGCCCGTGTAATCGGGGAAGTCAAAACTCACGGAGATCTCTTCCACCTGCGGCAAATCGAATAAGGTAATCCGGTGTTGTTGCGAACTCTGCTCCTCTCCCGCGAGACTCACGCGATACAGCGTATCTTTCATGACGGCGGGCAAGTAATAGCTGAAACTCGCCCCTCCCTGATCACTGGCATCAAGCTTCATCGGGTAGTCTCGCCAGTTCAATCGATCGTCTTGTAAGCGCAATGTGAGGGCGCCCGGTTGCGCATTGTCGACGCGGGCATTGATCGTGAGTGAAGAACCCCGCTGCATTTCGACGTCACCGGGCTCTAGCGTAATGACAATCGGTATGACATCCGCGAGCAGCTGATTTTCTGTCTTCATAGAGAAAGGATTGGCGAGCTGCAACGCGGCATCACGAAAGGGCGTGAACTCCTGCAGCAACAACACCACCGCTACCACGGCAGCGGCGGCCGAGGCCATTGCGATTAGCGGCTCGCGAGCAGAGCCCATTCGCTCTACTTGCTGGCGTTGCAGCGCCACATGAGACTGCGCATCGAGCCAGAGCTGCTCGATGAACGCCGGTGAGACCCCGCGTCTCGCTCTCCCCTCTTCATCCTCAGCAAACTCCAATGAGGTGAGCAGACGCTGTTCGAGATCGGGCAAGTGCTCTTCGACGTAGAGTGCCAAGGTATATTGGCTCGCCCGCTGTCGACGGGCACTTTGCCACGCCGACCTCAATACCAAGACAGAAGCTAACACTGCCGCGAGCGCCATCGCTGAGACCGCGAGTGCGGATAATGCGAGGAACGCAGTCAATGCAACCGCTGACAGGAAGATGCCACTAAGCGCGGCGAGGGAGAATCCGAAGAGCCGCGCATACACGAGACGGCTTTGGCGTCGCTGGAGGCCTCTTAGGGTGGTGCGCAGACTGTCGAAACTCGGAGTAGTCATGCAATCCCTGCTGCAGGAAGCAAATGTGATTGAACAGCTAATATCCCATTAACTCGCGCCGTTTAGCAAGGCTGCGGGTCAATATACCCCATCTCGAGAGGCTTATAGTACGGGGAGTCTTCAGGGAAAACATGTACCGGCGTCTCATTCGCCCAAGTGAGCAGGTCCTCGATGCTGTCGATGCCGACGATCGCCTTAAGTGTGGTCATCGTGGGCTGCGGTAATACCAACTCTTCTTCCTTCGCTGCCGCCAAAGCCGCCTGTGGCGTTATCCAACGATGCTCGAGAATCTCCTGGCCATCCACCGTCACTTGTACGTCTCGGTCTAGGCCGCACATGAAGAACCACGTACAGAAGCGACGTGGCAGATGCGGGGGAGTCGTCCAGTGCGCCGTGTGCACCAGCTGCCTTTCCTCAATATCCAGACCCGCTTCTTCCTTAGTCTCTCGAACAGCCGCCCGACACGCAGCTAAGTATTCCATCCCCTCAGCTTCCGCGAAGTCAGCCTGGTCAATACGGCCGCCGGGAAACACCCAATGTCCACCATGGAATACCAATTTTGAGTTGCGGCGAAGAAGGAGAACCTCGATGCTGCCACTGCCCTCGCCTTCCCGCGCTATGACGACGGTAGAAGCTGGGACTGGGATAATCTCACTCATCGATTCTCGCTCCTCCTCACTATTAGACTTTTAAGCTTGTACGCTCACGATCCCATAATACCCAAATTGGGGAAATAACCCACCGCAAAATACACCTTGGGCCAGTATTTGCGCCGCCCACGGCATACGAATAGAATCGAACGCACATCAATCTCAAATGGAAAAAGCTATGACAATAGGATTCGAAGGTCGCGTCGCGATCGTAACGGGCGCCGGCGGCGGTCTGGGTCGCCAACACGCATTGGAATTGGGTCGACGCGGTGCGAAAGTCGTGGTCAACGACCTCGGTGGCAGCGTGGATGGCAGCGGCGGTTCAGCGACAGCGGCAGAGTCGGTCGCACAGGAGATTATCGCGGCTGGGGGTGAAGCTATCGCGAATGACGCTTCGGTCACTGATCTCGCATCAGTTCAAGCGATGGTAGATGAGGTGATGGCGAAATGGGGACGCATCGACATCCTAGTCAACAATGCTGGCATCCTTCGCGACAAAACCTTCTCCAAGCTCGAACTAGAGAATTGGCATGCAGTCATCGATGTACACCTTACCGGCAGCCTCAATGCCACTAAGTGCGTCTGGCCCATCATGGTAGAACAAGGTTACGGTCGCATCGTGATGACGACTTCGACCAGCGGCCTTTTCGGTAACTTCGGCCAGAGCAACTACGGCGCGGCTAAACTCGGCCTCGTCGGCTTCATGAATACATTGCGCTTAGAAGGAGCAAAATACGGCGTCTTCACAAACGCTATTGCACCCATCGCAGCCACTCGCATGACGGAAGAATTACCCGGTTTCGAAGACAGCGCGGAGAAACTCGCACCCGAGCTAGTCACACCTGCAGTGGTGTATCTGTGCTCCGATAAAGCACCGAACGGTCGCATCATCCAAGCGGCCGGTGGTCGTTACTACTCGGCCGACGTGCGTGAAAACGAGGGGGTCAACCTCGGGCTCAACGCGACAGTAGAAGACATCGATGCCAATATTGAGACCATTCTCGATATGAGCAGCAACAAAGGTATTCTCGAGCGCACTCACCACCGCTAGTCTCATTTGCCCAAACAGAAAAGCCCCAACTCGCAGCTCAGAAGGAGAAACGCAGTGGGGCTTTTTTTATGGCGAGTCTTTTTACTAGTCTTCTTACTAGTCTTTCTTCTTTTGATCCTCTAAGACCCGTTGGATCGATGCACGCTGATCGATAAGGTTCATCAATTCCTTATTGCGCGGCATCTCCGACTCAACATCCCAATCCATTGCCCGCTTACATACGGTCATCGCCAAATTCATGGCAAATCGGAAATAGAAATCCGCATAGGTAATTTCCTCACCGCAAAGATAAGGCGAAAACTTCGCGAGACGATTGAATGAAGCGAAGCCCTTCTCTAATTGAGGACGCACTTGCTCCTTGAGGCCTTCTACCGGAGGTCTACCGAAGAATACTTCACCATAGAACCTACGTGCAGGTAATTCGATATAGAGTTCGATATAGCGAATCAGCTCCTGAACCTTCGCCTTGGCGAAGGGATCGGAGGGATAAAAGCTAGGCCCTTGGCCCAGCGCGTCGAGATAATCAATCATCACACCGGTTTCTGTCAGAAAACCTTGTTCGGTCTCCATTGCCGGCACTTTCCCCATCGGGCTCTTCTCGAGGAAGTCCGCTTCTTGATTCGGCAAAATCAGCACCTCTTCGAAATCCATGCCCTTCTCGAGCAAAACTGTTTTCACCATATTGTAATAATTACTAAGCGGCATCCCGTAGAGTTTGATCGTCATGCGTGTCCCCTTCATGCTAGATTTCAGAAAAGCGTACCAGAAATAGTGCAGAAGCTACGCTGCTCTCGGTAAAATTGCAAAACAACTCAATGATGTGCATCGATGCCTACGCAACAAACTCCACTCCGTATCCTTGTCCTTTCCGCCTATGATGCCGCGAGCCACTGCCAATGGCATAAAACGCTTGCGGCATTGATGCCAGAACACAAATGGACGGTGTTAGCCTTACCCGCGCGCTATTTTAGCTGGCGAATACGCGGCAACGCCTTGAGCTACGCATTCACGCAACGGGCCACCTTGGAAGCTAGCTACGATCTAATCTTAGCCACCTCCATGGTCGATCTCAGTACGCTGCGAGGATTTGTACCTGCAATTGCAGACACTCCCACTGTCGTTTATTTCCACGAGAACCAGTTCGCCTACCCGCAGAGTGAACAGCAACGCCGCAACGCAGAAGTGCAATTAGTGCCACTCTATAGCGCACTCTGCGCCGACCGCATCGTATTCAACAGTGCGTTTAATCGAAACAGTTTCTTAGCAGGTGCGGACGCGCTCCTGAAACAACTACCAGACCACGTGCCTAAAGGTCTAATGCCGCTTCTCGAAGCCGCCGAGGTCATACCCGTTCCGCTGCTCAAAGTCGCTCCACAACAGAAGTGCAGCGAAGCGCCTATCCTTGAAATACTCTGGAATCATCGATGGGAATATGACAAAGGGCCAGGATTATTACTCGAGCTGTGCAAGCAAATTGCCACCGAGCGCCTACCCTGCCGAATGCATATCGCGGGGCAGCAATTCAGACAGGAACCGCCGGAATTCGATCAAATCAGAGCGCTGCTGAAGCAACATTGTGAGACGCTCGGCATTGACTACGGCGCGCACGGATTCGTGGAATCAGCCGAGGCCTACGAGACCCTAATGGCGTTCTGCGACGTAGTGCTTTCTACTGCGATTCATGACTTTCAAGGCCTTGCCATACAAGAAGCCACGCTTCGTGGATGTGCCCCGCTCGCTCCGGCGGACCTTGCCTATCCGGAATACCTCCCCGCCGACAATCTCTACACGAGGGCAGTGAGTGAGTGCGAGACTGCGCAGAATATTCTGCGCCAATTGAAGCAATGGCAAGGATTCAAGTCACGAGGGGTGGCATTGCCGCAGTTGACCTTCGACACATTGACCAGCGGTGCTGTGATAGACCGTTATCGCGATGCTTTCGCGGCGGCGATTGCCGCACACCACAGCAAATCTCCCGACTACTCAGCACGCTCAAGCAATGGAAAGACGACCTTCTGACCAATCTGAATGCGGTTGAAGTCCAGCTCTGGATTGTACTGGCGCACTAGCCACAGCGGTGCTGAATAGCGATCGCGTGCGATGGTCCCAATATTTTCGTTGCGACGGATTGTGTATTCCTCAACATCCCTGATGCGATAACGCGCAAAGAAATCTCGCTGTAAATTTGAATGATAGTCCTTTCGACGGCGCTCAAAATCTGCTCGAGATACCTTGCTGAATCCTAGCGTGAGTCGCTTGCCAACGATCACTGGATCGCGATAAGCCATGCCATTGAGTCGACGAATATCCCAAGCACGTACCGCTAGCCAGTCCGCGTAATGCCCCAGTGTCTCCGTTGCCTGTACTTCGATTGAATCATCACTCGCCACCGAATAGTCGGCGGGGTCGGCACTCAACGCCTCGGCAATTTCAGCGTCATCTTCCACCCGCGCGACCGCCGACTCTTCGGCGATCGCCTCTAACTCTGTGGTATCGAGATCGTCAACACCCTCGTCCACCGCGGGTTCGGTTTCTGCCACATCTATTTCAGCGGCAACCTCTGGCTCCTCAATGCGTGCAGGAGCACTGTCAGAGACGATTTCCGCGTCGCGTGATGGTGACGAGGCGCTGGAACGTTCAGCGAGCAAGGTCGTCGGCGCTCGTTCATTAGCCGCCAACTGCGGCGAAGAGCTATAGAGACCCGGTAGCCGCAACTCCTGCCCCGGGTAGATGCGACTCGCGTCTTCAATATTGTTTAACCGCAACAGTGCAGATTCAGATACTGAGAAACGCCGTGAGATCATCGATACCGTGTCGCCACGCGTCACGGTATACACCCCATCGGCTGGCGGAGCCTGATTTGCGATAAGCTCTTCATTTTGTGGCAATAACAGCCTCTGCCCGATCTGGATCCTATGGCTACTCGTCAGCTGATTAAGTGCGACAAGTTGAGCGACCGTCGTGTCAAATCGCCGAGCGATGACCGACAGGCTGTCTCCACTCACGACCGAGTAAGCGACATCGGGCGTCTGAACACCGAATTTATAATCACTCTCTATGCTCGCGAGCAGCGTCTGCTCATTGAAAGAGGTGCCGCGTAATTTGACCTTAAAACCCTTCGGAATACGCTTCTGCCCATCCCACACTATAGGGCGCAGAGCGGGGTTATCGGACTTGAGTTGCTCTAGGCTTATGCCCGCACTGCGCGCAAAAACTTCAGCATCGATATAGGCATCGGTAGCCACTTCAGTAAACTGCGGCGCGGCATTGAACTGCACGTCGCCGAAGTAGCGAGATGCGTTATTCTGAACGTCTGAGACCGCCAAGAACTGTGCGTAGAAGTTGCGCGAGGCGAAACCGAAGGCGCGACCTTTGTAATTCGCCACGATTTTTTCGATATCACTCGTGCCGGTCTCTCGGACAGCACGCGCGATACCTCCCGCACCGTGGTTATAGGCCGTTAATGCCAATGGCCAAGTGCCAAGCACGCGGTAGTTATATTCAAGCAGACTCATCGCCGCTTCAGCAGCGATATAGGGATCCATGCGCTCATCAACAATATGATCGATGCGCATAAAACGCTGACCGGTCGCCCGAGTGAACTGCCACATGCCGGCAGCCGCAGCAGAAGAATAGGCTCCGGGATTAAACGAGGACTCGACGTGGGGTAATACGGCCAATTCAGGCGGTAAATTCTTCGCCTTTATCACCCGTGCAATGTGATCTCTATAGGCGCCCGATCGACGCAGGCCGGCGAGAAATCTATTGGATTGGCCGAGTTGCCAACGCACATTATCCGCAGCCGCTCGCAGAGTGGGTCCGTCTACGTCAGCCGGCCATAACGCCAAAATTTCCTGCTGCTCCGAGGTGAGTCCGGAGCGTTTACCCGAACCCAATACTCGCAATGCGGCCTTTATACTCTCGCGCTTCGCTTCAATTTGCTTGCGGTCTAAAGGCAACGCTGCGTAGACAACATCTAGATGCTGAGCGTCATGGAGATAACCGCTACTCGTATCGACTTCGGTGTACACCCTCACCCAGAAATCGATCGCCGGCTCGAGCTCAGGCGGTCGCGGAAATAATTCAGCCGCTGTCGCCAGAGGAATCTGACCGAACACTAATAGGAGTAATACAGACAGGGCGCGCGCGAACCGCCGCGAGGCAAGGATTACCGATATCGCTGGGCAGCTGATGTCAGACAAATCGACGGTCCTTTGTAAAAGCGACGCTTAAATTGCCTTAAGCGCCGCGGTCCTGTATTAAATTTACTGAGTAAGCTTAGGGGATATCGTCTAACTCGGAGCCTTCCTTGATAGGAATCATCAAATCTTCACGGGTCACATTCATCATGAGAATGATGTTCGACGCGACATAGATCGAGGAGTAAGTCCCCACAACCACACCTATAATCAGAGCAATAGCGAAGCCTTGCGTGGTCTCACCACCGACCAACAAGATTGACACAAGCACGATCAAAGTCGTGAATGACGTAATCATTGTTCGCCCTAGGGTCTGGTTCAGAGAAACATTGACCATATCACTCGGCGATCCAGAACGGAGACGACGGAAATTTTCTCGGATACGGTCGGCGACCACGATAGTGTCATTCAAGGAGTAACCGATAATCGCCAACATTGCCGCCAAGGTATTGAGATTAAACTCCATACCGAAGATCGAGAAGATGCCCAAGGTAATAATTAGGTCGTGGGCGAGAGCAACGACTGCACCCACTGAAAATTTGAACTGGAAGCGAACGGCGATGTACACCATGATAATCGCCAAGGCGACGAGCATGCCGAGGCCTCCCTGCTCTGCAAGCTCGGTTCCCACCTTAGCACTCACATAGTCAGAGCCTTCTAGTATGATTCGCGCCTCAGTGCCGGCCGCGAGTAGATCGCGTATCGTCTCACCGACGACCACTGCCTGACTCGCCTGATCCGCCTCCGCAATCGAGTCATCCACTGACAAGATGATGCGGATATCACGGTCAGAACCGAAACTCACGACCACGGCATCGTTATAGCCTCCATCCGCCAAAGCCTCGTTGACCTCGTTCACTGAGACGGCCTCAGAGAAATTGAGCCTCACCGAAGTACCGCTGGTGAAATCTAGCCCGAAGTCGAGTCCTCGTGTCAGGAGCGAGCCTAGGGAAATGAGTACCAATAGCAGGGAACCCATCGCCGCGACGCGACGCAATCTCATAAAATCAAACTGCTTTCTTAACATAGTGAGTTATCCGTTGATTCTGCGACTTAGCAAATGTTTCACGCCTGAGATTGCGTGGGCTGCTCGCCTTTATTAGGAGGAGTTCCTCCAATTGAAAGTGATTCGACGTGGCGTCCACCGTAAATGAAATTAATTAGTGCGCGCGTGCCGACGATCGCAGTGAACATCGAGGTGACGATGCCTATCATCAGGGTGATCGCAAACCCTTTCACAGGTCCAGAGCCAATGGAAAATAGCACCATCGCCACCAAGAAGGTCGTCAGGTTCGCATCCAAAATAGTCGTAAAGGCACGGTCATAACCCGCATCAATTGCACGCTGGGGGGAGGCCCCATCCGCTATCTCTTCCCGGATTCGACTGAATATCAGTACGTTCGCATCCACAGCCATGCCCACCGTAAGAACGATGCCGACTATGCCCGGTAGCGTCAGCGTCGCAGGGATAATAGAAGACATCACAGCGAAGATGAGCAGGATATTCATGACGAGGGCGATGTTGGCCGTCAAACCGAACACCCTGTAATAGAACAGCATAAACAGAATGACGAGAGCCGCAGCAACTTGGACACCGAGAATGCCTTGATCGAGGTTCTCCTGCCCCATTGACGGTCCGATAACCGATTGTTCGACGATGGTCATTGGAGCGGCAAGTGAGCCTGAGCTGATCAGTAGGGACAGATCATTCGCCTCGCGTGATGTGAGTCCCGTGATGACAAACTGCCGGCCGAGTGCCGAATTAATTCGCGCATGACTAATCAAACGCTTCTCTTCATAGAACTCGACCTCATCGACTTCATTGCCTTGATCATCGATCACAATATTTGTGCGCGACTTGGTTTCGATGAGGAGGATATCCATCAGCCGACCCACATTGTCACGGGTCACACGATTGATCTGACTGCCACCTTGTGCGTCTAAGCTGATCTGAACTTGAGGCAAACCATTTTGATCGAGCGTCGAGCGCACATTGCTTATGCGGTCCCCCTGCAATATGACATCATTGTTGACGTTGACCGGTAAACCTTCGTAATCGAAGGTCTCGTAGGACAAACTTGAGGAGCCGAGCTCGGCCTCGAGGTGGAATTCAAGCGTCGCTATGCGTTGCAGAATTCTTATCGCCTGTGCGGGGTCTTGCACGCCGGGTAATTCGACGACGATGCGGTTAGCGCCTTGCTGCTGCACCGTCGGCTCGGACACGCCGAGTGCGTCGACGCGATTGAGGAGAGTGGTCCGATTAGCCTGCAAAGTGTCGCGTTGAATTTGCAATACCACGTCAGGGGTCATACGCATGTCGAGCACGAAGAAATCGCCCGACTCCCTATTATCAAGCTGCAATTCTGGGAAGTTTTGTTGCAGGGCCGAACGTGCCGCCGATCGATCGTCCGACGTAGCGAAGCGAACGACTAGATGGGTATTGCTCTCGAGTTCTAGTCCTCGCGAACGAATGCGCTCTTCCCTCAGTATCGACCTCACATTACTCAGATTGTCTTCCATGCGGCGTTCGATGGCTGCATCCATATCGACTTCCATCAGGAAGTGCACGCCACCTTGCAAGTCTAAGCCAAGGTTCATCTTGCCGGCGCCTATAGACTGCATCCAGGCAGGAGTTGTCGGCGCCAAATTGAGGGCAATGATGTATTCGGAGCCAAATGCATCCTCGAGTGCTGTCTTTGCTCGCAGCTGATCTTCTACGGAGTTAAGGCGGAGCAGCAGGCTATCATCTTGAAATTCGGTGCCGAAGAAATCTAACTGCGCAGCTTCGAGGGCAGTCTCGGCTCGCGCCAGATCAGCCTCGCTTAGAGGGGCAGAATCACTCGTAATCTGGATCGCCTCATCGTCGGGATAGAGATTCGGAACGGAGTACAGCAAGCCGAGCAAGACGACTAAAAAAATAAGTGCATTCTTCCATGCAGGGTAGCGGTTGAGCATAGGAGGGCTCTTCGTATTATTAGTGATTGAGGTTTCAGGGCACCGCGCAATTGCGGTGCACCGTGAATCAACTTAAATTTTCGCGAGCGTGCCCTTGGGCAGGACCGCAGCTATCGCAGCTTTCTGCACTTTGACCTCGATACCGCTGCCAGTGCCCACGTCTAGAGCCAGATAGTCGTCGCTTACCCGCAACACCTTGCCCATGAGACCACCGGATGTCAGCACCTCATCGCCCTTGCTAATACTCAGAAGTAGCTCTTTATGTTCCTTCGCACGCTTTGACTGCGGGCGCAAAATGAGCAGCCAAAACAACAAAAACATGCCGCCAAACAAAACCAAATTGAACGTCAATGAAGGCTGGCCGGGCTCTTGTGCGTAGGCGACGGGGAACAGGAAATCCATGTGCTGTGCTCTCTCTATAGATGAAGTCTCGCTAGCATAAGGCTAGCAATTTTTGATATTTCTGGGCGGCATTGTCTCATAGATTGGGCCAATTCTGCCCGCATCAAGCCACCTTGGTCTTTCTTTTCTTTATTCAGCGATCTTCCGCTGCTGAATCAGTCTCGTTTGCAGCCTGCAGGAGCTGTTGATCCTGCTCGAACTGCGCAACAAATTCGTCAAGTTTGCCTGCTCCAATCGCTTCCCGCAAACCCGCCATAAGTGTTTGGTAATAATGGAGATTATGAATGGTATTGAGCTGCGCCCCGAGCATCTCTCGGCACTTGTCTAAGTGATGCAAATAGGCCCTCGAGAAATTCTGACAGGTGTAACAATCGCAACGCTTATCCAAGGGTCGGGTATCCTGTCGATAGCGCCGATTCCTCAGCCGTAATAGCCCGCCCGAAGTGAATATATGGGCGTTACGGGCATTACGCGTCGGCATCACGCAGTCGAACATATCTATGCCCTGGCTCACCGCGTAGACGATATCTTGCGGCGTCCCGACGCCCATGAGATATCTCGGCTTATCTTCCGGCAGCTTATCGCCGCAGTGCGCGATGACCTCTCGCATCTCCTCTTTTGGCTCTCCCACCGAAAGGCCGCCGAGTGCATAGCCATCAAATCCAAGCTCGACGAGCCCAGCGAGCGATTCTTCGCGCAAATCTGAATACATCCCCCCCTGCACAATACCGAACAGCGCGGAAGGATGGTCACCATGCGCCTGCTTGCAACGACCCGCCCAACGCATCGAGAGTTCCATCGACTCTCGCGCCTGCTCGCGTGTCGCTGGATATGGCGTACACTCATCGAACACCATAATGATGTCTGATCCGAGCGCATGCTGAACCTCGATAGCAGATTCTGGCCCTAGGAAAATTTTGGCGCCGTCGACCGGAGAACTGAATGTGACTCCCTCTTCGCTGATCTTGCGCATCTCGCCCAAACTGAACACCTGGAATCCACCGGAGTCGGTCAGTATGGGTCGCTCCCAGCCGATAAAGTCATGCAAATCACCATGAACATTGATTGTCTCCGTGCCCGGACGCAGCATTAAATGGAAAGTATTGCCGAGCAGAATATCCGCGCCAGTGCCACGCACCTGGTCCGGGGTTAATCCCTTCACGGTGCCATAAGTGCCCACCGGCATAAATGCCGGAGTCGCCACCTCACCGCGAGGGAAACTCATTTTCCCTGTCCGAGCCTTGCCGTCGGTGGCGGCAATATCGAATTTCATATGGCTTGTCATTCTCTTTTCCAAATTAATGCTCGCGCGTTGCGCGGAATTCAATCTCAGGCCAACGCTCTTCCATAAGACTCAGATTGACGCGCGTCGGCGCGAGGTATGTCAGATAACCCCCACCGTCGAGCGCGAGATTGTCGTGCGCCTTTTTACGGAATTCGGCAAGTTTAATAGGATCTTTGGAATCTACCCAACGCGCCGACTGCACCGTAATCGGCTCGTAGATCGCGTCCACCTTATATTCATCTTTCAGTCGATAGGCGACCACTTCAAACTGCAACACACCAACGGCACCAACGATAAGATCATTGTTACGCAACGGCATGAAGAGCTGTGTTGATCCTTCCTCCGACAACTGAGTGAGCCCTTTCTGTAGAGCCTTGAGCTTGAGCGGATCCTGTAATCGAATGCGCCGGAATAATTCCGGAGCAAAATGGGGTATACCGAGGAATTTAAGATCTTCGCCGCCAGTGAACGTGTCACCGATCTGAATTGTGCCGTGATTATGCAAACCGATAATATCACCCGAAACGGCCGTCTCTGCCTGATCGCGATCACCCGCGAGAAACGTCACCGCGTCGGCAATTTTAATATCCTTGCCCAACCGTGAATGGCGCATCTTCATATTGCGCGTATATTCTCCAGAGCATAGGCGCATAAACGCGATACGGTCACGATGCTTCGGATCCATGTTAGCTTGAATCTTAAAAACGAATCCCGTGAAGTTCGGCTCTGTTGCTTCTACTTCGCGCGTTTCAGTCTGTCGACCTCTCGGCGGCGGCGCATAATCAACGAAGTCATCTAGCATTTCCTTGACGCCGAAATTACCGAGCGCGGTACCAAAGTAGACCGGCGTCATTTCACCGCGGAGGTAGGCCTCTTTATCGAACTCGTGACTCGCTCCACGGACAAGCTCAATTTCTTCCCGGAAATCGTCGCGGTAGCTTCCCAACAACGCTTTGGCTTCTTCGCTGTCGATACCCTCGATCACTTCCACTTCGTGTAACTGATTACCCTGCCCATGCTTGTAAACATGGATTGTATCTTTATAGAGATTATAGACGCCCTTAAATTCCTTACCCATGCCTAATGGCCAATTTATGGGGGCGCACTGAATCTTAAGTACCGTCTCTATCTCGTCGAGGATATCGATTGCGTCGCGGATATCACGGTCCAGTTTATTCACAAAGGTAAAAATCGGCGTATCGCGCAATCGACACACATCCATCAATTTAATCGTGCGCTCTTCGACACCCTTCGCCCCGTCTACAATCATTAATGCAGAATCCACGGCTGTCAGCACACGGTAGGTGTCTTCAGAAAAGTCTTCGTGACCCGGTGTATCGAGCAAGTTCACGACACGACCCTGATAAGGGAATTGCATCACGGAAGAAGTCACCGAGATGCCACGCTCTTGCTCCATCGTCATCCAGTCTGATGTCGCATGTTTATCCGAGCGTTTGCCTTTAACCGAGCCAGCCACCTGAATCAGATTACCTAAGAGAATTAACTTCTCGGTGATGGTGGTCTTACCCGCATCCGGGTGGGATATGATAGCGAAAGTGCGCCGCTGATTGATTTCTGCGCTTAAGTTATTGCTCATAAGTCTCTTTCTTAAATGCTGTTCGACGCTCTCGATCACGGAGAGTGTCATTCCCGCCTATAGGCCAAATCTATCGAGCGGCTAAACCCGCTAGTTTACGCGATGATGAGTCTGATTCCTCTCAGATTTTGCCCTAATAACGAAATTGCCTTCATCAACACCCTATTCTTGACCTACACTCGACACTAAATACAGGCAATGAAGGGTTCATCATGGACTTTACACTCAACGAAGAACAACGCGCGCTGCAAGATTCCGTTAGACAATTCGCACAACGGGAACTCCCCGAAATAGCGCGTCAGATCGAAGAGACAGATGAACCACCCAGCCTTGAATTACGCCGCCGATTCGGTGAGTTGGGGTATCTCGGGGTGAATCTACCGGCCGAATACGGCGGTGGTGGCCTGTCTCATTTCGACGCCGTACTAGTGCTCGAAGAAATCGCCAAAATCTCAATCGCAGTCGCCTTCCCGATCTTCGAATCTTGTTTCGGTCCCTCACTGGCTATCGCCCATTTCGGCAATGAGGCGATGAAACAACGCGTCCTGCCCAGGGTGTGCACGGGAGACATGATCGTCGCGGTGTCGATGTCGGAACCAGACGCCGGCTCCGCATTAACTGATCTGAAGACTCAGATTCGGAATGAGAATGGAAAACTGCTACTGAATGGCACTAAGCGTTGGAGTTCCGGCGCTGGACACTCAGAAGCCTACGTCGTCTATTGCCGGATGGATGACAGCCATGGGGCGAAAGCAATCGGTGCGGTGCTCGTAGAAAAAGGCAGCGAGGGTTTCTCTTTCGGTAAACGCGATCACCACATGGGCTTTCGCGGCGTCTACAGCGCCGACATGTATTTCGACAACGTCACTATCAATGAAGAGGACATCCTCGTGCCTGCCGGTGGTTTCGGCAAGCTGATGGACGCATTCGATTTGGAGCGCTGCGGCAATACCACGATGTCGCTCGCTACGGCGCAATCTGCATTCGACTATGTCCTAGCCTATGTGCAGGAGCGCCAACAATTTGGCAAGCCGCTGATCGATTTTCAGGGCGTACAAATCCAAATAGCAGAGATGAAGATGAAACTAGAGGCTGCACGCCTACTTCTCTATCGCGCCGTCATAAATGCCGAGAGCGGCCTACCATCAATTGCAGAGAGCTCCGTGGCGAAGTGCTTCGCTAACGAGACCGTTCGCGAAGTGACCGGTAAAGCGATGCAACTCATGGGGGGATATGGCTATTCGAAGGAATACCCGGTTGAGCAAAAACTCAGAGATGCATGGGGCTGGGGTATTGCCGGCGGAGCAATCGATATTCAGAAGGTCAATATTGCCGCCGCGCTCGTCGGCCGCCGCTTCAACCAACGCGCCTAAGAAAGGTCAACGAACGATCGCGTGGAAGAAGGCTTAATGCAAGATAGCTGTCGCAGGTTTCTCGCGGGATTCTGCGTAATCTGGGTGTAAAATATCCGCGCGCTGCACAAGCAAGAGATCGTTCGGCAAAAGTTTATCGTACTCGTCCGCGGCAGAATCGATCGCTTGCACATCTATCTCCTCACTCAAGACACACACCACGTCGTCGTCATCGACATCGACAACGATAGCCTGTTTGAATCCCACGATCGTATTCAGAGACACCTTCGAACCCACATCAAAACGACTGGCAGGCAGCAAGGCCTCCGGCGAGCGCAACAGGCCGGTCGAAGTAAACGCGACGCCGAAGCCGGCGGCAGCGACGATATGAATTATTTCGATAACAGCTGGGTCAGATAGATCCACACGCAGAGAGGTGCTATTGGCCGAGTCAGCTTCAGGCTTGCTACGCACACCGATTTGACGCTGATGCAAAAGCTTCAAGAAGAGGTTGATGTCTTCTTCGTTCCATTCGAGGGTCTCTTCTTGTTCAGAACGCAAGCTATCGGAGGCGAGACTCAGCACACTCGTCTGAATTGTCAGGTCATCGACCTGTGTTTCGGCCGGACAGGGAACGACCATGGAAACCGAACAATAGCCGTCACTACTCTCGGCACCGAGTCGCCAGAGGAACGGAATATCAGCGTTGAGTTCGACCATAATTCTTGGGCACCTAGGTGTGCTACTTCAATGGCACAAAGATACCATAAGCGGGTTCGAGACAGAATTAATCACAGTGTATTGCCATGACCTATTCTCACAGGCTTAGCCGACACACCTAATAGTACAATTACGAATACCCGCTAAGCTTTTGTAGTTAAAGAGCTTTATTATTCAAGACTGGAATAGAAACTTTTCCACAGAATCTGTGGATAACTCTGGGGGTAAAATTTAAAATGAACCTTAAAACTAACGTAAACCTGTATAAAATGTTAAATTGATTAAATTTTGATCAATTTGTTTGTTTAATAAAAACAATGAGTTATGTATATAAACAAGCAGAGAAAACGAAAAATACCGAGTTTTATAGTATTTTGTGACAGCTTTGTAGCTTTTGTGCATAAAATAAAGGGGTTCCCGGCATTTTGTAATTCGAAGAGCTCGCTACCTACTGATTTCTTAGGCTTTTTCCGACACTCAAAACCGCTCGTTCATTTACCAATTAGACTCTCCTTTCCTTCCCCGGGCGAGGCTGTGCGACAATCCACCCACCCTAACTCACCGTAGAGAAGTCTATGCCGTTTAAACTAGCCAAAATCTCTGCCACTTTAGGCCGCAGACTCATCCTCGGAGGCCTGCTCGTTCTAGGCATTACCCTGCTCGCTTACTCTAATATCGAGCGTGGGAAAAACTACAGCCAAGCACAGGAACGCGCCCTATTCCTCACCGAGGCTGTGTTCAATCAGGCCAGCACCTCACCCCTAATGCTCTACGCATCCTCCGAATTATTCACCAGTAGACGCGAGTTGGATTGGTCGGGCTATATCCTGTTCCTCAGGCAACAACTAGGCAGACTGCGCACCATCGAATCAACGACCGGTTCTGCCAATGAAAATTCAGCTCGATTCTCAGTATTTGTTGAATTCGACACCGGCAATGCCGAAATTAGAATACGACTCAGTCGTCATCAGGGAGATTGGTTGGCCGACGAATTCACCGTGATCGCCGACGCGCTCTCTGGCTAAGCCCTATACTTTGCCGCACACTAGTCGATGACACTTATTAGTCCGCGGTCATAGAGGCTTGGAGCCTAGCTAAGGAGACGCACCTGAAACCGAGCAACCGACATCTTCAAGCCCTACTCATCGCGCTGTTCCTGCTCCTCGAACCCTCAACGGCAGGGGCGGCGGAAACGCAGCCGCTGATTTTGCCCAGACTCAGCGACGAACAAGCAACTTGGCTTGGCCGACAAGTCTTCGCCAACGAGTGTCGTTCACAGCTCGCCTGTCTCACTAGCTGGAACGAAGGAGAAGATTTCCCTTCCCTCGGCATAGGTCATTTCATCTGGTTCCAAAAAAATCAATCCGAAATTTTCGAAGAGACCTTCCCTTCACTACTTCGCTTCCTAGCGGAGCAGCGCGTGGAACTTCCCTCTTGGCTTCTTGCGACTACGTCGGCTGACATCAATTCACCCTGGCAAAGTCGAGAACAATTCTATGCAGAGATTGACAGCCCGCGCACTCAGCAGCTGAGAAACCTACTCGAGGATACGCAGCGTGAACAAGCGGAATTCATCGTCCTGAGACTCGGCGCCAGCATCGACAAAATACTAGCCGCGGCACCGACTGAGCAACGGACAGACTTGCGCCACCGCATCGAGCGCCTCGCGAATGAAAATAAGCCCGCTGGGCTGTATGCGCTTATCGATTATTTACACTTCAAGGGCAGCGGCCTTGTTGAAGCGGAGCGTTATCAAGGGAGCGGCTGGGGTCTCTTACAAGTTTTGCAGGGGATTGATGATGAAAAGGCTCCATTGGAAGGCTTCGTAGAATCCGCTCAACTCACACTTGAGCGAAGAGTGAATAATGCGCCTAGTGAACGCCGTGAAGAGCGCTGGCTCCAGGGCTGGACAAACCGCCTCAATACTTACCTAGTAAACTGAAGACCTATTGCGCTCTCGAACGAGCTTTCGATTGACCTTTAGCAAGAATCGCTTACTCTTTAGGTTTAACTAATTCACGTGCCAGCATTAACATGACATTCGAGAGATCCAATATCGCCGCGATGAGTGGCTATGCCCCGGGGGAACAACCTCGTGGCGGCGACGCTATCAAACTAAATACCAATGAAAATCCGTATCCACCGAGCCCGCAGGTAAAACAAGCCCTCGCCGAGTTCGACGTGGCGAGCCTCAGACGCTACCCCAACCCAATCGCCGATGAATTCAGGCAAATCGCCGCCGATCTCCATGGTCTCGAACTAGACAATATCATTCCGACCAATGGCGGCGATGAGCTTCTACGACTCATTCTCACCACCTTCGTAGCGGAAGGCGAAGTAGTCGCGACAACCAAGCCGACTTATTCACTCTATCCCGTGCTCACTGCCATCCGTGGCGCCAGCTTGAGCGAGATAGAGCTGGGTGCCGAGTGGGAACTTCCCAGTGATTTGTTAGCTCAGCTCGCCGCTCTCAAAGCAAAGATGTTCATTCTGGTGAACCCGCACGCACCAACAGGCAAGCTGGTCTCTGTCGAACACATAGCCGAAATCGCTGAAAATTTTGATGGAGTATTCGTCGTCGACGAAGCCTATATCGATTTCGTCGATCCCGACTATCAACACGATTGCGTGCCCCTATTGGCGCGCTTCGAGAATCTGCTCATTCTGCGCACACTCAGCAAAGGCTATTCACTGGCGGGTCTCAGATTTGGTTACGGACTCGCGTCGAAGCAACTCGCAGCGCCGATGTTGTTCAAGACGCGTGACAGCTATAACACCGACGCAATCTCCCAACGCCTCGCTTGTGCCGCCCTCAGCTCGCAAGACTACGCTCAACAAACATGGCAGCGCGTGCGGGCCAGCCGTAGTTCGCTGAGTGCCGCGCTCCGATCACTCGGCATCGAAAGCCTGCCGAGCCAAAGCAACTTCCTGCTAAGCAGCATACCGGAGCCCTATAGCGCGCCAGACATCTACGAGCAACTCAAAGGACGCGGCATCTTAGTGCGTTACTTCGACCAAGATCGACTTCGCGACAAGCTGCGCATTTCAATCGGCAGCGAGGAAGAAAACGAACGACTACTTAACGCCCTCCGAGAGATCTGCGCTTAGCGTGTTGTAGAGGAACTCACCGAGTCACGAGGTGGCATGACGGACGACAGCGAACACACCGAAGTTAAGTCGGCAGATGAAGGAGGCCGAGTTCACCCCTGCCCCAGCTGCAAGCTGCCCATGCGCCGCATAGAGGGGCGTATGGGTCCTTTCTGGGGGTGCAGCGGCTTCCCCAACTGCCGAACGACGCTAAATGAAGTAGATGGAAAGCCGAGCACAGAATTCAATCCAGATTATCGTTGCCCGCTCTGCACTCGACGACTCGTGCGCGCCGACAAAGACAAGGGCGACTATTGGTTTTGTAGTGGCTATAACAAGGGCTGCAAAGTCAGACTCGAGGACGTCGAGGGGCGCCCGAAACAAGCATTCCGTTGCAAGCGCTGCGGTCAATTGCTTAACCGCCGAGAAGGTAAGAATGGCCCATTCTGGGGTTGCACAAGTTTCCCGAGCTGCACCGCCACCTACAATGACAATGAGGGTAAACCCAAGCTATGATTTTCTCATTCCTAAAACTCCGCAAGAAAACTGCAGCCGCATTGAGCGGTATCTTGATCGGAGCCGGAAGCCTGTGGGGGTTGTCGATCTGGCAAGACATACCCATGGAAGAATTGATGAATCAACTCGGCGGGCTGCTGATACTGCTTGGCGCGATCGTCGGCATAGCAGCATTGATCGGATTCGTTTTAAGCCGCTTTCGAAGTTAACTCCAGCGCTTTCTAGTGCGGCCCAACCGCCGCCGACATGACTACCGCATCTTCACGGTCTGCACCATCTGGATAGTAGCCCTTTCTTTCTCCAATCTGAGAAAAACCCATCGATTGGTAGAGTGCGATCGCCGGCTCATTTGATTTACGCACTTCGAGGAAACAGGTTTCGGCATCAAGCTTCGCCGCACGCGCCAATAACAAACTGAACAGCCGACGACCCAATCCTTGCCGCTGGAATTCAGGAGCGACACAGAGCGTTAGCAAATGACACTCACCAATCGCCACTGACATGACGCCATGTGCGACGATCTTGTTCTTACTCGCCAACACCCAGCACTGATAGCCCGCTCGCAAACAATCAACAAAGACTCGCTTGCTCCACGGGGAGGTGTACGCTGCGGCCTCATTTTTTACGACTAAATCTAAATCACTCGAACGCATCGCGCGCGCGAAATATTCATTGACGGGGGTGCTGGGAATCATGGGCTTATTCAATCAATACGTTCGTTACGCATTCTGCTTGATACGAGCGAGGGTGGGTTGAAGCTCGGTCCAAACTTCTCGCTTCAGCGACGCAAGTGACAACATCGCCGACAGACTCGCTAACAGCGTTTGTCGATAAGTTAATTCCTCACCAATCTTACTCAGCAGAGGCTCAATGACACCCGCAAAAACAATAAGCTCAGTCAATTGATCACCATCACATCGGCTCCGCAGGAAACCCATCAGAGCGGCGGCACCGGCTTTATCTTTACTCGCTAGGCCCAGGTCATTAGGCAACGGCCAACTAAACCCATCCCCTGCTCGCGCTGCGGTGTAGGCTTCGTCGAATCCACACGCACGCAGTATTGCAGCGAGCAGAGCCTTGGCCCTCGCCTTGTCTTCATCCTTCGCCACCGGAGGAAGTTCGTAAAGCACGGCTACGCCATCGGCGACTAATTGGTAACCAAGATCGAAGCGGAGCGAACTTTCCTCAGCTTTCTCTTCGGCTGACGGGGAGGCCTGATGCCTGAATACATGCTTCTGTGGTAACTCTTCTTTAGCGAGTCTCGATTTCGCTCGCTTCGATGGGCCACTCACATCAATGACAGGGCGGTCCGGATTTTTACTCCGCATCGGCCGCATCGGTTCGGTCACCCTCTCTACGGGTTCATCCTGAATTGGTTCCGGGTCCGTGAATTCATACTGCGGCGAAGGCTTAGCACCAGCGAGGACAGTGCGAGGAAAATAGACCTGCACACCCATGGCCTTGAGGTAGGCCTGCCTCGTTGTTTCAGTGATCATTTTTAACAGCCCGACGGAGTGTTTTTACCAAGAGGTATTTATAACAGTTCGCTCTTCGAGCAACAAGAAAACTACCTCCCTTCTTATTGATCTAGGTATTTGAAGTGCCTTCCTTTTCGTGCTTGAATCGAGCTATATCGGAGCGTCAGAAGTACTGCTCCGCCCCAATAATACAGGCGATATCAGCGCAGCAATCGAGGCTTCAAGCATGAGAGCAATACTTTGTAAATCACATGGACCAGCAGAAAATCTCAGCCTCGAAGAAGTCGATGACCTGACTCCAGCGCCAGACGAAGCCATTGTCGAAGTTTATTCCGCGGCACTTAATTTCCCAGACGGCCTACAGATCCAGGGCAAGTACCAATACCAACCCGACATGCCCTTCTCCCCCGGCTCAGAAGTCGGCGGGAAAATATTGGCAGTCGGCGATCAATTAAAAGACTTCGCAGTCGGCGACAGGGTGATGGCTACCCCTGGCATCGGCGGCCTCGCCGAACAAGTCAGGGTAAGAGGCGATGGGCTGCGTAAGATCCCCGACAACATGGATTTCAAGAGCGCGGCAAGTTTCGCGATGGTCTATACAACCTCCTATCATGCACTCAAGCAGCGTGCGAATCTGCAAGCCGGTGAAACACTACTTGTGCTCGGAGCAAGTGGAGGCGTGGGCCTCGCAGCAGTTGAACTCGGCAAGCTCATGGGTGCGCGAGTCATTGCCGCTGCAAGCTCCGAAGAAAAGCTAGAGTTTGTAAAAGCAGCAAAGCCCGACGAACTGCTTAACTATGGCGACGGCCTACTCAAGGATAAGGTGAATGCATTAACGGATGGTCGCGGCGCCGACGTCATCTACGATCCAGTGGGGGGTGACCTCTTCGATCAGGCATGTCGCTGCATTGCGTGGAATGGGCGGCTGCTCGTCATCGGCTTTGCAAGTGGCAGAATCCCCGAGTACAAAGCGAATCTCGCCCTTCTCAAAGGCTCTTCGATGGTCGGCGTCTTCCTGGGACGATTCCGCAAAGAAGAACCTGAAGAGTATGAGAAAAATTTCGACGAACTCTTAAAACTATATGAACAAGGCAAGTTGAATCCAATAGTGACCGAATCCTTCGCATTCGAAGATTATGTCTCCGCTTTCAATGTCTTTATCGAACGCAAAGTCATGGGAAAAGTGACGCTAGAAGTCAAAGCCGAAGTGTAGCGATAACTGTTAACCCTCCTCCAAATCATCATAAAGCGACTGAAGGCAAGGACATGCTAAGCGATTTAGAAATACAACAAGACCTCGAACGGCTGAAAGACATCGGCGCAACCGTAAAGGCCGAAAATAGTGAATACGCAACTCACACGGAATCCATTCAGGGCGTCGAATTAGAGGTCTTTAGCAACATCCCCGCTAATTTAGGCGAGTACTATAAACTCGCCAAGCAGTGGAAAGACGATGATTTTCTCGTCTATCTGGACGAACGATTTACCTTCGGTGAAAGTCTAGAACTATCGCGCCGCTTCTCTCGTGCGCTTATTGAAAAATATGACATAAAGAAAGGCGACCGTGTCGCTATCTGCGCTCGCAATTCTCCAGAGTGGTGTATGGCATTCATAGCGATCACCCAAATTGGTGCGGTCGCTGTACCGATGAATTCATGGTGGCAAGGGCGAGAAATTGAATATGGCCTCACCGACAGCGGCAGCAAACTAGTCATCACCGATCCTCCGCGTCTCGCGCACATGCAGGACACCCTCAATAAACTCGGCATTGATGCGATTATTGCGAAGCCTGTAAGCGAATTAGACGCCCAATATCCTGAGTTTTATGGAGTAGCACGCTCCTTTGAACCTCTCACTGACGACGAAATAACAGCCTTAGCGGTCGCCCCCGATGATCGCGCGACCATCCTCTACACATCAGGATCCACTGGAAATCCCAAGGGCGTATTATCGAGCCATCGTAATACCCTGAGTGCGCTTTATACTTGGAAGTTCGTTAAAGATATCACCGACAAATTACGACCAGAGTTAGTCGAGGAAAGCCCTGAATACCAACCGGCACTCCTCGCGAACGTGCCGCTATTCCATTGCACGGGCAGTCACGCACAGTTCCTCGCGAGCTTCCTCTATGACCGTAAGTTCGTCATGATGTTCAAATGGGATGCAGAGAAGGCCCTCGAGCTAATCGAAAAAGAACGCATCTCTATCCTGCATGGTGTACCCACCATGGCTTGGGAAGTCATGCAGTCCGATAAATTTGCAAGCACCGATCTAAGCAGCCTGCGCAGCGTACAAGCTGGCGGCGCACCTCGCCCGCCCGAACATCTCAACCTTATTACTACAAAGTTCCCTGAGAAGGCGATTCCCGGCCTCGGGTACGGCCTCACGGAGACTAATGCGATTGGCGCCATCATCTCCGGACCGTTCTATCTAGCACGCCCTAACAGCACAGGTCGCCCAACTCCGCCTGTCACCAACGTACGCATCGTCGATGAGGAAGGCAATGAACTGCCCGCCGGTGGCATTGGCGAAGTTTGCATCAAGGGACCTACCGTGATGCAGGGCTACTGGAATCAGCCAGAAGCCACAGCAGAAGTCATCAAGGACGGGTGGTTCCATTCCGGCGACATCGGCATGCTCGACGAACTCGGCTTTTTGATTCTCCTCGATCGAGCGAAAGACATTGTCATTCGTGGCGGTGAGAACATCGGCTGTGCGGAAGTGGAATACGCGATAGCTGAGCATCCAAGCGTGAGCGAAGTGTCAGTTTATGGCATCCCAGACACCCGATTAGGCGAAGTGCCCTGTGCGACAATCATGCTCAAAAAGGACACCGAACTCGACGAAGCTGCCCTGCGAGACCATCTCAAAGATCGGCTCGCAGGGTTCAAAATCCCTGCGCGCTTCTACTTCCAATATGAGCAATTACCGCGGATCGCGACTGGTAAAATTGCCAAGAAAGAGCTCCGACAGCGGACTATCGATTTGCTCACTCAGCAAGGCTAGCCCAAGCTCCATCACCGCAAACACGCAGTCGAAAAAAAACCTCGACTGTGTGTCTTTGCTTGATTAGAATCCGCCGAAAATGCCAATGCATTTTTTTTCGGTGACTGTTCAGAGATTCAAACAGAAGTCCGATAAACAGCTTAGAGGCGGGTTGAGTTCACGCCTCTTTATTAGAGACTATTTAGTAGTGAAGCGTTCACTTTTGATCAACTTATTGATTGTGAGGGTGCCATGAAAGACGAAGAATGGAACGACGAGAGCGAAGACGAACTCGAAGCCTTCGATTCAGCAGAAGATGACGACGAGGATGTGCTCGATGAGCCTACGCTCATAGCACGACGAACGAAGACAGATGTCACTGATCTACGTAGGAGGATAGAAGATCGCTTAGAGAGCAAGCGACTTCGTGAGACTTACGATTGGGACGATCAAGACTTCGACGACGACTTCGACAGCTTGTTTGATAAGCTAGGCTGAGTCCTTATCTTTCCACTCTTGGCGGGCTTAGCCCGCCAGGGGCCATACGATCAGCAGTAGCGGAACAGCCACTGCTACTATCACTATTTCCAAAGGCAGTCCTACTCGCCAATAATCGCCGAATTCATAGCCTCCGGGCCCCATGATGAGCGCATTATTCTGATGCCCAATCGGCGTCAAGAACGCACAAGAAGCACCTACCGCTACCGCCATTAAAAACGTATCTGGATTCAGACCAAGCGACGTCGCGATGCTATAGGCGATGGGCGCCATCAGAATGGCCGTGGCCGCATTATTTAATACGTCAGAAACAGTCATGGTGACCGCTAGTATAAGAGTCAACAATACAATTGGTGAGAAGTCACCTGCGACGCTCAAAATCCCCCCGACCAATACCTGTGTCGCGCCGGTGGTTTCCAACGCCGTGCCGAGCGGGATTAACGCCCCTAATAAGACCACCACGGGCCAATCCACTCCTTCGTAGAGTTCACGCACAGGAATGATGGAGCGAAGCACCATAGCAACTGTAGCGATGCCCAGGGCCAGTTGTATTGAGATAAACCCTAGGGCGGTGGACCCGATTGCGGCGATGAAAATTAGCAGGGCCGGTAATGAGTTTTCGCCATGCTTTAAATTCAGCGCCCTCGTCGCGAGTGGGTAGCATGCAAGCTTCGCTACGGTCTCTTGGAGCGCATCCTCCTCTCCGTGCAGCAGCAACACATCACCCACACGAAACTCGAAGTCACGTAAGCGACTGCGATGCGGCGTTCCGGAGCGAGAGGCTGCCAACAAATTGACTCCAAATCGACGATTGAAGCGCATCTGTGCCGGTGTACGACCCACAAGCTGAGATCGAGCCGTCACAACCACCTCGAGCATCTGCGAGTCAGCTGAATGTAAGAGCTCTCGCGTAGAGTTCTCAGCGCTGACCAAGGGTAAATTGTGTTCCGTGGTAAATGCATCGATATCTTCCTGCGAGCCCTGTAGAACAAGAATGTCGTTTTCTCGCAACAGTTGATGCCGATTCACGACAGCGGTCACCTGTCTTCGACTCTGCAAGGTGATGAGATCCATCTTACCCTCAGCCAGAGCATCTTTAAGTGCGGCAATGGGCTGATCGACAAATTCGCTGTCTGCACTGACTTTCGCCTCGAATAAATAACGCTCGATATCGAATGCCTCTACATCCGCCGCCTGCTTTCGCACCTTTACTAAACGAGAACCTATCAGCAACATAAAGAGTATGCCGGCGAGCGCCACTCCGCCGCCCACGGGTGCAAAATCGAACATGCTAAAGCCCTCGCCCACTACCTCTTGCCGATAATTCGCTATGAGAATATTGGGCGGCGTGCCGATTAGCGTCACCAAACCACCGAGAATTGAGCCGAAGGAGAGAGGCATAAGCACGGTCGCAGGGGAGCGCCCAGCCTTATTCGTGGACTGGATAGCGATGGGCATCAGCAATGCCAAGGCGCCGACGTTATTCATAAACATCGACAGGAATGCAGCAATGAAGGAGAGCACTGCAATATGCAGAGAAGGACGAGACGACAATGGTTCGATGGCACCCGTCACAAATTCGACTGCGCCGGAGCGCGACAAGCCGAAGCTAACGATGAGCACTAATATCACGGTGATGGTCGCCGGATTACCAAACCCTGAAAACAATTCACTCTGGGGAACCAGCCCTAGGAGCGTTGCTGTAAACAGTGCTCCCAACGCGACCACGTCATAACGCCAACGCCCCCACACCAGCAGCCCCAACAACCCAAGCAGCACAAACATAAGTTGAAGCTGGGCGAGCGTTTCGGCCTCTGGCATGAATCCTCCCTGTTTAGACTATGTCGAAGGTTAATGCGGTGAGTCCATCGATCTCCGCGTGAAGGGTGTCGCCACGATCCACTGCAGCAACGCCGGCGGGCGTGCCGGTGTAAATTACATCCCCCGCACGCAATTCGAATAACTGAGAAAGCTGCGCGATAATTTCTGCGACACTCCAGATCATTTGTCCCAAGACCGCCTCCTGCCGCAACTCACCGTTCACGTGGAGAGTAATCCGTGTGTCTCCGCTAAGTGGCGCATCCATGGCTGGAGTGATCTCCGAAATAGGAGCAGACTGATCGAAGCCCTTCGCTGTATCCCAAGGCCGTCCATGCTTCTTAGCCACTGCTTGCAAATCACGTCGAGTAAAATCAATGCCAACCGCATAGCCATACACATTGGCCGCCGCCTGTTCAAGGCTGAGATCACGACCACCATCAGACAAGGTCACCACTAGCTCCACCTCATGGTGCAAATCCTGCGTCGCCTGTGGATAGCGAACCGCTTCCCCACCTGTCACCAACGCCGTTGCCGGTTTCGAAAAGAATACGGGAGGCTCTGACTTCGGATCTCCACCCATCTCTGCGACATGGTCCGCATAATTGCGGCCAACACAATACACGCGATGCACCGGAAATTGTGCGTCACTGCCCTGTACGGGGATCGACACACGTGCCGGAGGCGTGAAAACATAAGTGGTCGCCTCAGATTGCTTCTTAATAGTCATTTCTTAGCTTATTTCCTTATTCGCTTAGTTTTACCCTCGACAGCCCAATGATTCACTGAGCGACCGGTCCCGAATTTCAACAGGGAAAAGTGTCAAATTACTCTCCGCCTCGATAGCTTCAAGATCCGCCTCAAAATCACAATAGTTCAGGTGTATTTCTGTGGCTAAAGGAAAGGCAAATGCGGCGATCTTATTACCGAATACTGCCACCTTGAAGAACCCCCTACGCGAATTTTTGCCTGCAGGTAGCGGACCACTTACAACAAACACACTAGGAGGCAATCCGGTTTCAGGCAAATCCTGACGCATGATGAATTCATTGAGCGCCTGATCGAGTCGCGACCAAGGACCTAATCGCAGCGCACTGGGCAAGCTACCTCGATTACTCAAAAGATTCAGTTCATCCCAATACGGAGTTGCCGAGAAGCCCGTCATCGGCGCAAGTCGGCCCTGTTCAGCAGCTAACAAAGTGACTTCAGTCAGACGATAGGCACGATCTTGTGAATCGCTCAAATCAGGCTGGAAAATGCGCGTGCGAGCATCATCATCCAAGGACAAATCCCGAGCATCACTCACCAGTTCATCGACCTGCCACTCTCGTGGCAGCAGCGAGGCTACACCCACGCCATCGCCGACCAGTCGATAGGCGACCCATCGCGGCAATTGCGCGCCATCGTCCGCAACAACTTGTGCTGCGAACAATTGTCGCAAGACTATCTCGTCACCGCTGTCATCACCCTGCCAACGAGGACATTGGCCATTGAGACAATGCGAGACTATGGGCTGCTGCCCACTAGTGGACACACTCTGCCCTCCCGTCGAGCTACTACATCCTTGTATCAATGCAAAAACCACGAAAAACGCTAACAATGACAAGCGCTTCACCATTTCACGGACACTCCATTGGCTTAATAATTTTGCGATTTCTTTGACTAGCCCATCGGATAAGGGATGAGCTTATGAACCTCGTCGCATTGCTTCATCACTTCGTCACTCAATTCTACATCTAGTGCCGCGAAGGCCTCATCGAGCTGTGCCGCAGTGCGAGCACCGATAATAGTAGAAGCGACGAAATCGAAATTCATGCTCCATGCAGTCGCCAGCGTGACCGGTGACATTCCCGCCTCTTTCGCGATCTCGAGATATTTTTCAGTCTGAGCCAAGGTGCCGGGATTCACAAAACGGTCAGCCATAGCGCGCTGACGAGGGTTGTCGTCATAGCGATAATCTCCGAAGCGACTACCTCTCGGAACCTCTGGGGCATTGTATTTACCACTCAGCACCCCTCCCCCGATCGGTGAATAGGGAAGCAGCGAGACATTTTCTCGACGACAGACTTCAGCCAGTTCATCGAGGAAGCGACGGTGCAATAGTGAAAAATTATTCTGAATAGACTGGAACTTGGCGAGCCCCTCATAGGAAGCCACGGTATTCGCCTTCGTCAGACCGTAGGCTGTCTCATTCGAGGTGCCGATGTAGCGTACTTTGCCGGACTGAACGAGCCGATCTAGCGCTTCCATAGATTCTTCAATCGGCACAATCGGGTCGGGCCAGTGCACCTGATAAAGATCCACATAGTCCGTGCCCAAACGACGCAGGCTGCCTTCAATCGCTGTTTCAATGTGGAAACGATCGATTGCCGTCAGGCCATGACGGATCGGCGGCACGAACCATCCCCCGGCGGCACCCGCAACTTTAGTAGCGACGATCAGGGAGTCACGGGGCTTCGTCTTCATCCACTCGCCGACAATTTCTTCAGTAATTCCAGTTGTCTCAGCGCTCGGCGGAACGGGATAAACTTCGGCTGTATCATAGAAGTTGATGCCTCGATCATAGGCGGCATCCAAAATCTTGAACGACTCCTTTTTGTCACTCCAACTTCCGAAGCTCATTGTGCCCATACAAATGGGAGAGACTCTCAAGCCGCTCTTGCCGATATAACGATATTTCATAGCTCAATCCTTTACTCAGTTCTAATTCAATTCTTTGCATTGATCACCCAGATAACCACCACCGCCACAGTAACTCGGATCCTGTACCTGTATCGCAATACCATCAGGGTCTGCGAAGTAGAGCTCGGGCGTGCCGCCCTCAGCCCCACCCCGGTTAGGCATGCGCAGACTCACCCAATGCGTTAATGGTTTCGGTGGGCGCTGACCTTCGACGGCGCGTAGACCATACTCCGTCAATTGCCTCCTCATCGCCTCCACATCGAAGCCCGTGACACTAAGACTAACATGGTCAGTGCGTCCTGCAGTGCTCGGCGGTGCCTCGTCGCGGCCTCCCACATACATCAGAAACTGCAATCCATCACCAATACTCAAGGTCGGCGAAGTCGGCCCCTGATAGGCGAGGATGCCTAAACCGAAAAGCGCCTGCATCTGTGCATTGCTGCGAGCGGAATTGGCGACAAAATTAGTGAAGTGATTTATACCTTGCGCACTAAAAATACCCGCGGCATTCTTAGCCCTGCCGCAGGAGCCGCAATCATCTATCGACATCAGACGGTAGGCAATTCCCTCAGCATCAGCAAAGAAAAAAGCCGTTTCCCCCGCGACCTCGGTCAGCCAAAAATGCCGCGCCCGCTCGAGAGCGTCACCTCCCACAGCAAGTGCCTCACTCGATGAATAGCCTCGACTGAGAAAATAGGCCTCGAGCGCATCGATATCAAAGTTTTCGACACTTAATCCTATCCACGCAATACCCGGCACCTCACCCGGCCCGAGCGGCATTAGCGTGAAATGCTGCGAATCATCGCCTAAAGCGAAGACCGCATTATTCGCGACACGAGCAGGCTCTACACCGAATAGGTCGCTATAAAAACGCTCAGAACGATCGAGGTCGCTCACTCGCAGCGCGAAATGATGATAGGCATTAAGTTTAATGTCTTGCTGAGACGTTTGTGCGAACACCGCTGCACTAACTAATAGTAATAATAAGAAGCTGCCACCGAGCCTGATCCAACCAACCGTGTTGTTCACTGTGCTATCCCTCTAGCTGTTCGATGGCGCCGCCTTCGGCTTTCCAGTTCTCCATGCCGCCCTGCATATGCGCGACATTATCGGCACCCATGTTTTTGAGCGTCTGCGCCGCCAAGGCGGATCGCCAACCTTTGTTGCAATAAAGAATAAGTCGATCTGCCCCATCGAAGTCGCGACGATAGTAGGGGCTGTCGGGATCAATCCAGAACTCCAGCATGCCACGAGGAATATGCAGCGACCCTGCGATACGTCCCTCGCGCTTCACCTCTCGCACATCACGCAAATCAATCAGCAATAGCCCACCGCTAGAAGAATCTAATGCAGCGCGCACTTGAGCCGGACTAAGCGTCTGAATTTCAGCCTCAGCAGCCGCAACCAAGTCCCTAAATCCCTTGCGTAGTTTATTCATGCCGCCCTCACAGTCTTTCTCACTTAAATTTCAGCGCTCTAAGCCCGAGGCCTAAGACCAATGACAACGCCGCGACGCCGAGCAACAAGCCCTGACTAATGCCAAACAGTCCTCCCGCAGGCAGCGCCAGGGTGAGACCGGCGATGCCAACAAACAAGCGCACCACCCAACTCGACGCGCCGCGCCCAAGATCTCCGACGCCTATTAGATATCCCTGCAACGCCGCAGACACGAGCGCGACTCCGACGAGCGCCGTCGACAAAGCCTGGAAATTTTCCAACCCAGTCCCCTGCAAAAGCAACGCCGGATTCAATACGAAGAAAAACGGCACAAAATAGATGATCGCACCGAGACGCATCGCTTCAAATCCGGCACGCATAGGAGAGACCTGCGCAACCGATGCTGCGGCGAAGGCCGCCAACGCGACCGGTGGCGTGATGAAGCTCAACATGCCCCAGTACATCACGAACATGTGACTGGCCAACGGGTCTAACCCGGAATTAATAAGCGCCGGAACGAGTACGATGGCGAGGAAAATATAGGCAGCGGTCACGGTCATACCTATGCCCAAGATAAAACTCGTTAACGCACCCATCAGTAGAAGTATGAGCACGTTATTACCAGCTAAATAGACGAGATCGTTAGCAATAGTGCCCGCAATCCCCGTCACCGCGAGGCCACCAATGATGAGACCAATCGCGGCGAGAATGCCGGCGAGTTCGGCGAGTAATTTACCCATTGTCGCGACGAGTTCGAGAATTTTATTCGTGTCGAGACGGTGCTTGGTGAATTGATTGATGACGAGTAATAGAGCGGTTGCATAAAACGGCGCGACTGCTTCACGCTGCATGAATACGAGCATCCAGATTAGCGCCACAAACACCGCGATGAAGTACCAACCATCTCGAAAAACTTCACCGATTTTCGGCAATTCTTCCTTGGGTAAACCCTGCAGATCATCACGCGCAGCATGCGCATCAATCTGCATAAACAATCCGAAAAAATACAACAGGGACGGCACGATCGCGGCGACCGCGACGGTGGCATAACTAATATTTAAAAAACTCGCCATGACGAATGCAGTCGCACCCATGATTGGCGGCATGAGTACGCCACCGGTCGAGGCACAGGCTTCAACGCCGGCCGCGTATTCACGCGTAAATCCAATCCTCTGCATAGCAGGAATCGACAGCGGTCCGGTCGTTAAGACGTTACTAATCGGCCCACCGCTCATCGACCCCATCAGGCCACTCGAGAAGATGGACACCTTCGCCGGGCCGCCGCGCTTGTGACCCAATAATGCGAACGCTAAATTGATGAAGAATGGGCCACCACCGGTGAATTGCAGCGCTATGCCGAACACCAAGAATCCGAAGACCAACTGCGCGAATACCTGCATGGGAATACCAAACAGACTTTCCTCTCCCATGACGTGAAACATCGCCACGTCTTGCACTGGGATACTCAACGCGGCCATCACGTCGGGAAGTCGATCGGCAAATGTAGGATACAGTGAGAAAATAGCGACAATCGCGAACACGGGCCAGCCACCTGCGCGGCGACCTGCCTCCATCACGATCGCCCAAGTGATGAGGGCAAGCCAAACGCCCACAGGCGGCGCGGCATACTCCCACGCCTCGAGCACGATGCGCTCGGCATAAAACGCAAAATAGGAGAATACGCAGGCGATCACTAGCATGATCGCGACGTCGTACCAGGGAACGTGTTTCGGACTGTGTCGCGTCGCGGGGAAGGTGATGAATACCATGCTCAGCATGACCCCAGTGATGAGGTACATATAACGACTATCGAGCAGTACATAGCCTACGAAGAATCCGAGATTGAAGACCTGATTGATGGCGAGTATTAACGATATGCCGGTGAGCACTGCCATGACAGTGCGCCACTGAGGAGACAATTCTCTATAACGAATACTGAGGGTCGGTGCGTCTTTACTATTCATGGGTGCTAGTGACTCATTGCGTTGTAGGAATATTGTTCGCTAAATATAGGCTGCCGCTAAAGACTGTCTGCTAAGGTGATGAGCCCTTCCGCTTCGAGCGCCGCCAACCTCGCCACCAGCCAAGCCGCTTCGAAGGCTTTATACTCTTCCGGTGCAGTCGGTAAGAACGCGTCCCACGCTTTCTTCAATACCTTCTGGCGATGGAGATTCTCCATTTGCTTCGCTTCAGCCGCTGCAGTCCAAACTCCCGCCTCTTTAAAGTAGCGGATTGCTCCGTCGTGGAAAGGCAGAAACGCTTGCTCAAGTTTCTGCCGTTCGAACGTCCAACCCATCGCACCGGGAGCGGCATCGCTGTATTCGATGTAATGCTTATGCATGATTTTTACAGTGCTATAGGCCATTGCTTCATCCGAGGATTCGAGACCGACTAACAAGGGATAGGCGGAAGTGAACACTTCTAAGCCCTCTTCGGGAAGTGTCGGACCCTCAAAAGCAATATGCGGCACGTACCACGGCAGTCGCGCACGCACTCTAGCGACCGCATCGGCATCGTCATGGGGCAAAGCAGGAAACCGGAGTCCTCTAGGAGAGGCTTCGACACGCAAAAATGGCGGTGAATTACAGGCGCCGCCAGCGGCATCGGCTCGATTATTCAGAATTGCTTCTATCGAGGCGTTATACCCTCCGACTTCGACACGCTCCACATCATCCCAAGTCAGCTCAGCATAGGAGAGCAAGGCCGCAGTCGCATTGTTCAATGACGGCGCACCCTGAACAAAAGTCATGCGCTTCCCTTTCATATCTGCGACGCTAAGAATATTAGCATCCGCTGCGGTTGCGAAAGTGAATGAACAACTATTCGAATAATTCGACAGCAGCGCTCGAACTGGCTGAGGCCCCCAAATCTTAGACGCAAAATTGAGAATGCCTTCTTGCGCGTAAACTGATTCTGAACCGCCCGCAGAAAAATGCACTCTCCCCGCTCTCAACGTAGCGAGTCGCGAAACATCATTGCGTCCCGGTATGACGCGAAGATTGACGCCATAAGTCCGCTGCAAAATATTACCCAAGGCCACCGCTTGACTATAACCGCCAGTGCCCGTCGGATACGCTGACCAGGCCATCGTTCTAGGTAGTTCAATGCCGCTCTGCGCGGGCACCGTCCCCACACTCGCAGCAAAAGCGATGCTTAATGGCATTGCACTCAGCAGCAAGAGAGACGACTTAAACAACGAACGCATTTGAAATCGGCGTAATAGGAAAGAAGCACTCGTTAAACGAACAATCGGGGGCAAGGAAAATATGCGAGCATTCATCAGGCAACTCGGCTCCTTCGGCAGGGAGAGGTGGCTAAAATTCAGCGTTTGAGCATAACCTAGCCCCTGACACAAAGCCATAAGCGCTCTGGCTGCTATAGCGAGGCAATTGCCGTTCTCCTCGCAATCCCTCTATACTGTCGCCAGTGCGTTAGAATAAAAACAAATGACTCCTGCGAGTCAAACTTCCTTGGGGGGAACACCATGCAGAACCAAGACGCTCGCCTGCCTCACGCAAAGACACTACTTCGTATCCTGAGCTCAGCCGTCGTTCTCGCGGCGATCATCACAAGCTGTGCACCAGACGAACCTGCCATGCCCGAACTGAGCTTCGAAGAAGCATTACAGGAAAAACTAATTAACGCCAAAGCTGGCGATGTCATTGAAATTCCAGCGGGCACTCATGAGATGACGAGGAGTCTTTCGCTCAACGTCGACGGAGTGACGATTCGAGGCGAAGGGATGAATGCCTCTATCCTCTCATTCAAAAATCAAGTGCAGGGTGCAGAAGGTTTGTTGGTTAACGCCAATGACTTCGTTCTCGAAGATTTAGCGATTGAAGACACCGTCGGCGATGCACTCAAAGTCAACGAGAGCGAAAACGTCATCATTCGTAATGTGCGCACAGAATGGACCGGTGGCCCATTGACGACAAACGGCGCTTACGGAATTTATCCCGTCCAATCAAAAAACATTCTGATCGAAGGCTCAGTGGCGATAGGCGCGTCCGACGCGGGTATCTATGTCGGTCAATCCACACAAATTATCGTGCGTAATTCGCGCGCCGAATATAATGTCGCGGGAATCGAGATTGAAAACTCTACCTTCGCCGACGTGCATGGCAATATCGCCACCAACAACACCGGTGGCATCCTGGTCTTCGACTTGCCGAACCTGCCGGTACAAGGCGGCCGCAACACCCGCGTCTTTAACAATGACATCACCAGCAACAACACTGGCAACTTCGCTCCGGAAGGAAATATCGTCGGCACAGTACCAGCAGGTACCGGCATGATGGTTCTCGCGAACGATAGCATCGAAATTTTCGGCAATCGCTTCACCGATAATCAAACAACCAATGTGATGGTCGTCAGCTATCTAGTCACCGGGCTTCCGATCGACGACCCAAATTACGATCCCTTCCCCGAAGCCATCTATATTCACGACAACAACTTCGACGGCGGAGGGGAAATGCCCGATTTTGGTCCACTCAATGAGTTCCAGGCGGCGACTGGCGGACAACGCATTCCAGACATCATCTGGGGCGGCGCAATTCTACCCGACGAAGAGGGCAAACCCAGTCTTTCCCCTTCGGATATTCTCTGCTTAGGCGATGGCGGCATGACATTCGCGAACCTCGATGCGATGAATGGCTTCGCTGCGCCATCACTCGACATCACGCCGCACCTCTGCGAGCAACCGAGACTCAGCGAAATTGTTCTGCCTAATGATGCTGGTGCAGAATAACCGTGTTTAAAACAGTAACTCGCACTCCTTACGGCGCAGCACTAGCCATCGCGCTATTTTTGCTCGCAGGTTGCGCCGAGAAAACACCCCATTTCGTCCCGGATGCGCGACCACAGCGCCTATCGGAATGGGGGCTATTCGAACTCGACAGCCAGCGCTTTGCGCCACTGCCCGCTCTAGAAGTTGTGCGGCCAGCCAACCCATTATTTACCGATTATGCCCACAAGCTGCGCACGGTATGGATGCCCGAGGACACCCAAGCCACCCTCGTCGATGGAGAGATCGACTATCCAGTGGGCACAATTATCAGTAAAACCTTTTATTACCCTACCGACGCTTCGGGCAATGTCATCAAGGTTGCCGACGCCGGACCACAGGAGATCGACCTGAATAAAGCACGCCTCATTGAAACCCGTGTGCTGGTCCGACAAGCCAAGGGATGGGATGCCCTGCCCTATGTTTGGAATGAAGAAGAGACCGAGGCCTTTTTACGCGTCGCGGGCACATCCCTCTCGCTGACGATGATTGACGCGAAGACTCCGGATGAGGACGCGACCCGATTCGGGTATTTCGTCCCGAATGAGAATCAGTGCTCGGGTTGTCATACCACCGAGCATCCCGACGGTGGCATGCACCCACTGGGCGCTATTGCGAGCCAACTCACGGCAGCTGCCGCAGACCGAGAAGGCCATGTCCGACCCCAAGTGGAAACGCTTGTTGCACGGGGATGGTTAGATAAGGCGCCCGAAGGCCCTGCGATCAAGTCCTTTGAAGATACTAGTCTAACGCTTGAAGAACGCGCTTTCGCTTACCTCAATATGCAGTGCGGTCATTGCCATAACCCGAAAGGGGCGGCGGACACCTCCGGACTCATTCTCACCGGTAACCACGAATCCCTAACTAACGCAGGTGTCTGCAAGCCGCCGGTGGCGGCAGGAGGCGGCGCGGGAGACCTGCAATACAGCATCGTGCCCGGTGATCCCGATCGTTCCATTATTCATTACCGGCTCTCTTCGACTAAGCCTGATGAAATGATGCCCGAACTTGGTCGCTCTCTCGTTCACGAAGAAGGCGTCGCGTTGGTGCGAGCCTGGATATCTTCCCTGCCAGCCGGATCCTGCAACTCACTCGCTGCATTAAACCCACCCCAATAAGTTACTCAATGGGCACATCGAAATAAGTATCGGGAAAGGGCTCGTCATTGAGCGTGAAATGCCACCATTCCGTCTGTAATGGACGGAATCCCTGAGCGGTCATCACACTTCGAAGCAGCGCTCGATTTGCGCGTTGTTTCGCATTGGGTTCAGTGCTCGATGGCCACGAACGAAGGTCGAAAAAATCCCAAGGCGTGCCCATGTCGAGCGCTTCCTGAGTGGCAAGGTCAATTAAGGTGAGGTCCACCGTACTGCCGCGCGAATGTCCAGACCGCGAAGCAATATAACCCTCGCTGAAGAGTTTCGACTTATCGACATGGGGATAAAATTCCTGCTTCATCCTAGTGTCCTGCAAATCCTCCGCCCAGCGCACGAAATGATTCACCGCCCGTTGCGGCCGATAGCCGTCGAATACTTTAAGCCCCAAACCGAACTCCGACAAAGATGACTGCACCCTGCTCAGCGCTTCGAGCGCCTTAGCCGATAGATAGGCCTTCGGTGTGGAATACCCGTCGATCACCTCACCCACGAAGTTATGCGTGCCGGCGTAGCGTGCCTCTATAACAATCGATGGCAGTTCTTTCCCAATATCGAGCAGTGGGGACTCTGCCGCCTGAGCCCCCCAAAAGGCTAATCCACCCAGAGTCACCAGCATTATCTTGAATATCTTAATCATTCGCCTTTCACCTCAAATCCAGCAAGAAAAACCACAATAAATCTAAGTGTTTATGACAAAAAGACCATAGCCTCTCACTGTGTAAGCGACTAGAATAGGCCCAATTAAAGCCAACTTCAGCGGAGTGTGAACGATGACAACAATGCATAAGAC
>JALQUB010000061.1 GCA_023268635.1 Pseudomonadales bacterium | reverse complement strand
GGCTTAACGCCATCATCACTTGCAACCACCAACACGATCACGTCTGTTGCTTTCGCACCGCGCGAACGCATCGCGCTGAATGCAGCATGTCCTGGGGTATCGAGGAAGCTCACCATGCCGTGGGCGGTATCTACATGATACGCACCAATGTGCTGCGTGATGCCACCGGCTTCATGGGAAGCGACGGTTGATTTACGGATGTAGTCGAGCAATGAAGTCTTACCGTGGTCGACATGCCCCATCACAGTCACCACCGGTGCTCGAGTGATTTTATCTTCGCCCACTTTCGCTGCCAGAGATTCCGCCAGCTGTTCTTCTAGTGCATCCTCAGAAACGAAATTTGCGCGATGGCCCATCTCTTCAACCAAGAGAGTGGCCGTGTCAGCGTCGAGCACATGATTAATATTTGCCATGACGCCCATTTTAAATAGTGTCTTAACGACTTCAGCCGCTTTGACTGTCATCTGTTGAGCGAGGTCCGTGACCTTGTTCGCTTCGCCGATTTTGACATCACGCACAACGGCTTCAGTTGGCATCTCGAACGCCTGCGTCGCGCCCGCTAAGCGATTACGACCTCGACGGCCTCCGCGACCACGACGGCCTTCATCGTCACCACCTTCGAGCACAAAATCATCGTTGACATGGAGGGTACGGTTCTGGCGTTTGCCAGGTTTGCCCTTGGTGTTACGAGCTTCGCGACGCTTCTTTTCCACCTCATCGTCAATTTCTTTCTTGGTGGGCGCTTTGCGTTTAGCGCCAGGCTTATCGGCACGGGCGGCAGCGGCTTCCTCTGAAGGCACATCGGGCACGACGGCCGCAGCAGGCTCTGGCTTTGCTTCCTCAGCTGGCTTTTCGGGCGCTTCCTCGACTTCTGCAGCCGCCGCAATCGCAGCCTCAGCGGCCACCACCGGATCTGGAGTAATAATCTCCGGCTCGACCTTAACAGGCTCGTCGACGACGGGCTCTTCTTCGACTTCGCTTCGCTTCACATAGGTGCGCTTCTTGCGAACTTCTACGTTGACTGTTTTGCCACGCCCAGGGCCAGATGCGCTCTTGAGCGTGCCGAGCGTCTTGCGCTTCAGTGTAATCTTGCGCGGAGCAGTTGCGCCCTCGGCATCCCCGTGACTGCCTCGCAACGATTTCAGCAAAGTATTCTTATCATCGTTCGAGATGGTGTCGTCAGCTTTCGTATGCGGCAAACCTGCGTCTTTTATTTGAGACAGCAATTTGTCGACGTCGACTCCGACCACTTTGGCGAGTTCACTTATGGTTACATCGGCCATTCAATTTACTCCAGTTTTCCTACGCGCTTCGCGCGCTGTGTGCCGGATTCTTTCGTTATTCCGGCCGGCTGCCTCGCAGCCCTTACTTGATACTTAATTCATTGGTTCGACCTCGAACCGCTCCGGCGAATGAACGCCCGAGAGGAACACTATTCGAACCATGGTGCACGCGCGGTCATGATTAACTGTCCCGCTCGCTCCTCTGTCATCCCTTGGATCTCCATCAACTCGTCGGTCGCTTGCTCGGCAAGGTCTTCCATGCAAAGAATATCGCGCTTCGCTAATTCGAGAGCCAACTCTTTATCCATGCCTTCCATATTCAATAAGTCATCTGCGACATTCATAGACGAGAGGTCTTCTTCCGACGCAATTGCCTGCGTCAACAACGCGTCCTTGGCTCGATTGCGTAGCTCCTCAGCAATTTCTTCGTCGAAACCTTCGATCGCTAGAATTTCATCCATCGGTACGTAAGCGATCTCTTCGAGAGAGGTGAATCCTTCACTCACCAACACTTCAGCAGTCTCATCATCAACATCCAGTTTTGACATGAACATTTCGATAAGGCCAACAGATTCTTGCTGCTGCTTTTCCGCGGCTTCTTCTTCGCTCATCACGTTGATCGTCCAGCCTGTTAACTCGGACGACAAGCGTACGTTTTGCCCGTTGCGGCCAATCGCCTGTGCGAGATTATCTTCCTCAACGGCGACATCCATTGTGTGGCTGTCTTCATCCATGATGATCGAAGCGACCTCGGCCGGCGACATGGCATTGATGACTAGTTGTGCGGGGTTATCATCCCAGAGAATGATGTCTATGCGCTCGTTAGATAATTCGCCAGACACCACTTGCACACGCGAGCCTCGCATGCCGACACAAGCACCGACAGGATCAATACGCCCGTCGTTAGTAGAAACGACAATCTTGGCGCGCGAGCCAGGGTCACGCGCAGCTGCACGGATAGTGATAATTTGTTCGTTAATTTCTGGCACTTCAATCTTGAAGAGTTCGATCAGCATCTGCGGCGACGTGCGGCTCAAGAACAACTGAGGACCGCGCTGCTCTGGGCGAACATCAACAAGCAATGCGCGTATGCGATCGCCCATGCGGAAGGTCTCACGCGGAATCATCTGATCGCGCATCAAAATCGCTTCTGCATTACCGCCTAAATCAACAATAATGCTCTCACGAGTCACTTTCTTCACTGTGCCCGTGACGAGCTCGCCGATTCGGTCTTTATATTCGTTGAGAACGATTTCGCGCTCAGCGTCTCGTACTTTTTGTACGATCACTTGCTTCGCGGTTTGAGCGGCAATTCGCCCGAACTCGACGTTATCGATCTTCTCTTCGATGACACTGCCCACTTCGAGCGAAGGGTCCTTGTCCTTCACCATTTCTAGCATGTACTGTGTGTATTCGTTGACGTACTCGTCGTCGGCGACCACTGTCCAAATACGGAAGGTTTCGTACTCGCCCGTTTTACGATCTACAACAACGCGGCAATCGATCTCTTCCTCTTCGTTGAGTTTTTTAGTCGCCATGGCGAGGGCAGACTCAATCGCTTCAAAAATTACCTCGCGATCGACGCCCTTCTCATTAGAGACCGCGTCTGCAACC
>JALQUB010000087.1 GCA_023268635.1 Pseudomonadales bacterium | reverse complement strand
CTCTGACCTTCGAAGTCCTGTCGGACTACTACAAAGATCAAGAAACGCGCCCCGGGGGCTCGGTCAACTACAGCAATCAATTCGATCGCCTCACCATGATGGTAAGCGCCTCGGCCACCCCTCAATACGATCACCTCGTCGCGTATGAGGAGAGCATCCTAGGCGACGCATCGCCAAACGACTTGGTATACCAAGACAATATAGTCAAACAGGACACTTACACTCTCTCGAGCAACTTCGACTACAGCATCTCTGAAAATAGCAGCGCACGACTAAACGCCCTCTACTCAAATGCTGACAATCCCTCTACCGTGGATCGAACGACTGTAGACATCCGAAATGGTGCCAATCTCTCAAGCAGTGAGTTCGAGAACATCCCCGCACGCCAGCGCAATTGGGAAGTTGGCGGTGACTATGAATACAATTTTGGCAATGGCGCACGATTTAAGACCTTGTTCATCGCAAATGAGAACGACACCGGCAGCACGCGTGAGCGTTACGACGTCCTCAGCGACAACTCGCTGGAGAAGAACCTTTATCTCGATTCTCAGACAGTCATCGAAGAACAAATTATTCGCGGTTCCTATACCTTCAACTTCAGAGAATCGCAGAATTTGGAATTCGGTTTAGAGCGTGCTCAAACTACGATGGATGCGACTTTAAAGTTAGGCATAGTCGATAGCTCCGGCGTGCCTGCCGAATCGCATGGCGGGCTAGTGCCTGTTACTGTCGACAACGCAAACACGACGGTAGAAGAAATACGCTATGAGCCATTCGCTATTCACAACTGGCGAATTTCACCACGCATGTCGCTCGAGTCGTCGTTGCTCTATGAGACTTCAGAGATCGAACAGATTGGTGGATTTAACAATAAGCGAAGCTTCGATTTCTTCAAGCCGAAATTCGATTATCGTTTCGACGTCACGCCAAGATTGCAACTGCGTGGTGTGGTCGAAAAATTTGTCCGTCAGATGAGTTTCACCAACTTCGTCGCCTCAACGGACAGCGAAGACAATGATTCAAACACATTGGCCGGCAATAAGTATCTACGCCCTGACTACTGGTGGAATTACAACTTCACCGCCGAGTTTAGATTACCGAACGATGAAGGCGTGGTGAGTGCGAATATCTACAAACACCGACACAAGGACTTCTTACAGCGCGTCGACGTGTCGCCATCACCAGACAACCTGCAGTCAGCTGCCGGCAATGTGGGCACGGGTGAGATGTGGGTGATCGACACCAAGGCAAGCCTCAGAATGAATCGTATCGGCATGCCAAATCTCTTAGTCAATGCCAGGTTGAGCGGCCGTACATCGGAGATGATCGACCCATTCACCGGACTTGAGCGTTCTTTCACTTATTATCATCGCGGCGAATATGAGCTCGGTTTCAGGCACGATATTCCAGAGCGTCGCTTCAACTGGGGCGTGCAGATTCGCGATCGGTTCGACGGCGACTACAACTTGTACGACATCGATGACCTCGTCTCTGAAAATCGCGAACCCTGGGTTACGGGCTTCGCTGAGCTGATCACAAGCAAAGACTACACCCTCCGGTTCGATGTGCGGAATGTAATCGACTCGGTTAAGTGTCGCGAACGCGTCCGCTATGTAGGACATATTGCAAACCGAATCGTTGAAGAGGTAGAAGCCAACTGCTCAACCAATGGCCCTGTTATCACCTTCAAGGCGAGTAAAACGTTCTAGCGTCATGGCGGCCACTTGACCCCTGTCAAAGTGGCCGCCTTTCCCCTAGCGGGGACATTGCCCTACAATGACGCTGACTTTATCGATAGAGAGCAATGTCAATGAGGCACACGCGCAATCCCCTCTATTGGGTCTTTCTCTGGCTCACAGCCGTCGTGAGCACCAGCGCACAAGCCCAGCAAACGCAGCCGAGCATTGAGCAACTCCTCACGGAGCCCTTCCTCGATGACTATTATTCAAACGTAGTCTACGGCTACAAAATTGTGAATGACTCGCAACACTTCGCGAGTCGTTATGTAGGCAATAGCCTCAATTGCTCGAACTGTCATTTGCAATCCGGGACCAAGCCGAACGCCCTGCCTTTAAACGTTGCGGGCATGTATCCGAAGTGGCGCGCGAAAAATGGTAAACGGAACGGTATCGGCCTGCGCATTCGCGAATGCTTTATATACAGCATGGATGGCATCATGCCTCCCGACGATGCCCCAGAAGTCCTCGCGATCGCTGCCTATGTGACGTATCTGTCGCAAGGTGAGGTGATGGGTGCTGAACCCGAAGGACGCGGCGTACCGACTATCGGAGACACTGGCTACGATCCGAACCCCGCTAACGGTCGCGCAGTGTATCTCGACCAATGCGTGAGCTGTCACGGCACTCAAGGAGAGGGCGTTGGCGACATGCCTGCGTTATGGGGACTCGATTCCTATAACAAAGGTGCGGGAATGAATCGCATCCAAGAGGCAGCAGGATTTATCTGGGCTAATATGCCGCTCGGTCAAGATTACTCGTTGACCCAGCAGCAGGCGCTCGATGTCGCTGCCTACCTCAATCTCCAGTATCGCCCAGCGGATCCACGCGAAAGCAAACTCCTTAAATTCCTGGAAGATTTAATCCATTGATCCAGTCATGGCTAAAGGAAGCAACACCCTCCTTCGCTTGGCGCAAGAGTCTGAGCGACTGGCGCACTGAAGTCTTCGCCGGCTTCGTCGGTGCGATCCTCGTTATTCCTCAGGGAATCACCTATGCCTATCTCGCCGGCCTCCAACCCGAATACGGTCTCTACTGCGCGATTTTCGTGACTTTGTTCACGAGCCTATTAGGGGGCTCATCAATGATGAGCGGGCCCAATACGGCCGTCGCCATCTTGATCGGCAGCGCCGTTCTCCCATTGGCCGGACGCGGTAGCCCAGTCTATATAGATTTCGTTTTTATCCTCTGCATGATGGTTGGAATTATCCAACTCCTGTTCTGGCTTCTCCGAGGTTCGCGCCTATTCCAATATCTAACACCTTCGGCGATTTCCGGTATTTCTGCCGGCGCGGGCTTCCTCATCATCATGGCGTCACTCGACAGCATATTAAATTTGTCGACTTTCAATACGACATTTTTCTATGAAAAGTTGTTCATTATCGCCAGCGATCTTGAAAATTTAGTTAGCCCTTATAGTTTGTTCATTGGTGTGACGACGATCGCGGGCGGATATCTAGGCAAGCGTTTCTCGCATCGCTATTACCTTATTGTTGCT
>JALQUB010000076.1 GCA_023268635.1 Pseudomonadales bacterium | reverse complement strand
GTTACCACAAATTCACCCTGCCCTAAGGTTTTCACCACCGCTGGATTCTGGAGACTCATCGCCGTAAACCACCCGATAGAACCGAGCAGCGAAGACAGACCGACAAACCAGCAGGAACGAATATTTTCGCGCATTTTCACGAACTGCCCCGGGGCTCCAACGGCTACCCATGCGAGGCATACCAGCGTCTGCAGAACCACCATATAAACGAGCACTCCTGCGGCCGCGGCTATTCTGGTGCCCTCGAGCGCTTGCGAGGCGTCACGGATGAATAAAGAAGATAACGCGAATCCGAGCCCAGAACCAAAACCAAACAACAGTGTTTTATTATCTCTTAGGTCACGAACGCTGATGCGCCAATTACCCGCGATCAGAACGCCCAGTACGCCAATCGCTATCGCCATAAACCCTACTGTGCTCAACATTTCATCGAAGAAAAGACTGCCGATCACAGCGGTTAGCAACGCTTCTGTTTTAGCAAGCGCGGTTCCCACGGCAAAATTATTAAGGGTGAGTGACTTAACTAGGCAATAAGTCGCGCCGATTTGCGCGAAGCCAGCGAAACTGGCAGAAACCAGAAAATCAATATTTATATGAAATGAAGAAGTAAGATCTGCGATAGATCGATTCAAAAGCAGGAAGTATACAACGGCGAATGGCAATCCAAAGAGATAACGGGTGAGTGTCGTCGCCTCGGTTGAAAGATGACCCGCTAGTTGCTTCTGCGCGGCGGTCCTCAAGGCCTGCATGACTAGAGCGAGTAATGTGAACTGTATCCAGAGTGGCATTCTGTAACACTACCTCAAAGCCGTGAGGAATATGCCCTCGGGCAGTCGATGAGTGCCCTCCGGTCAAGAATCGGCTAGACTCTATCAATGATTAATAACAGACTAAACCGTTGCCCAAACGGCAGAGAGTAAGAGACAACGCATGAGCCAGCACCCTATTCGATTCGTCACGGCCGCGAGCCTATTCGATGGTCACGATGCCGCCATCAACATCATGCGTCGTATCTTACAAGCAAGCGGTGCAGAGGTCATCCATCTCGCTCACAATCGATCGGTACAGGAAATCGTTCAAGCGGCTGTGCAAGAGGATGTCGATGCGATCGCGATCAGCTCCTATCAAGGCGGTCACATCGAATACTTCAAATATTTGGTGGATAAGCTCAATGAACTGGGCGCGGGTCACATCAAGATCTTCGGCGGTGGCGGCGGTGTAATCATTCCTAGCGAGATCGAAGAATTAGAGTCCTACGGCGTCACACGAATTTATTCACCCAACGATGGTCAGTCGCTTGGCTTACAGGGCATGATCGATGACATGCTCGCCCGATGTCGCGACGAAAATGGGCGCCCTGCTGCACCGAGCATCGACAGCCTCGTAGCGGACGATCGACTCACGCTCGCTCGCGTACTCACCGGAATAGAGAATGACGAATATTCCGAGCAAGCGCTTAAGGCCCTCGCCGAAAAAGCGAGCCTGTCTATTAGCCCTGTGCTCGGAATTACGGGGACCGGCGGTGCAGGCAAATCATCGACGACCGATGAAATAATTCGTCGCTTCCGTCAAGACGCAGCGGATTCACTGAAAATCTGCGTGCTCGCCATCGATCCGACTCGTCGCAAAACCGGTGGCGCGCTGTTAGGTGATCGCATCCGCATGAACGCAATCAACCATCCGAATATTTATATGCGATCCATCGCGACCCGCGATGCAGCAGCAGAAATCCCAGCCCGTTTAAGTAGTTTCATTGCGGCACTTAAACTCGGTGGATTCGATCTCATCATCGTCGAAACACCGGGCATCGGCCAAGGCGATGCGGGTATTGTTCCCTACGTCGACAGCTCTCTTTATGTTATGACTCCGGAATTTGGCGCGGCCAGCCAACTCGAAAAAATCGACATGCTCGACTTCGCCGATTTATTTGCGATCAACAAATTTGATCGTAAAGGCAGCGAGGATGCACTGCGCGATGTCTGCAAACAAGTGCAGCGCAATCGCGAGGCCTTCAACATCCTGCCCGACGAAATGCCCGTCTTCGGCACCATCGCGTCAAAGTTTAATGACGATGGCATCACCGCACTGTATCAAGCGCTTGTGCCAGAACTTCGAAAGCATGGTCTTCCCGACTACCAATCCCTGTTGGCAAAAGTCGATACTCGGTTTTCTACCCAGCGGACCATCATCATTCCCGCACAGAATCAGCGCTATCTCGCCGAGATAGCAGAAGAAGTCCGACGCTATCACAGCCTAGTAGCAGAACAAGCTCAGCTCGTGCGCGAACGCCAACAATTGCGAGCAAGCAAGAATATGCTGGACGCGAATGGGAACGAGACCGCGGCACTCGATGCTCTCATCGAGAAGCGAGACTCTCTAATCGATGGCCGGGCCAATAAGTTGCTCGAGAATTGGGAGCAATTGAAGCAGGATTACTCAGGGGACGACTATGTCATGCAGGTGCGTGACAATGAAATTCGCACAGCATTAACTCGCACCACTCTCTCGGGCACCAAAATTTCTCGGGTCGCGCTTCCGACCTTCAGCGACCACGGCGACCTGCTTAAATGGCTGCTGTTGGAGAATGTCCCGGGACGTTTCCC
>JALQUB010000070.1 GCA_023268635.1 Pseudomonadales bacterium | reverse complement strand
CTAACTATCATGCTCGCGATTGTACCGATGGCAAGTGCGTGTATGCCAGCCGATACAGGCACAAGGTTTTCGTAGCTCAATGCCAATATAAACACGCCCACTGGAATCCATGCATAAGCTAGATGCATCATCCAAACAAGTGGGTCTGCGAAGGCATAGAATCCTTTCCAACGAATTAATCGCCAGAATAGTAACAGTGAAGTGCAAATCGCAAGCGCACTGAGTATCGACGTCGTTCTGAATAACAGAGTGGCGGCGGCGAAGACGATCAATGCGATAGTCGCTATTAAATCGACTCTGCCGAAATTCTTGGGCAACTGCTCGTTAGTTAATTCGGGCCGATGGGCGCGTAACCAATTGCGCGTGAAGGCGGGAATGATTCTGCCACCGATGGTATTAATGATCAGGATGAGCAACCATAATTGAGACAATATTATTTGCTGAGTCGAATTGTTTTGAGTGAATACGGAATATTGAAACGCTGATTCCAAGACCAGCATGACTAATAGTAGCAACAGAATTTTATAGTTACGCGTGTTCTCTGCACCGACTACCTCTTTCATCATCAGGATTAATAAGAAAAGCCAATAAAAAATATTGGCGAGGGCGGCAAGGTTCGGCCACTGCAGCGCGCTTCTCGCGACTACCCAGCTCGCGCACAATACCAGCAATGGCAAGCCGCTAACGGGCGCCCGTCCGGTCCAAGTGGCGACCGCGGTGAGGAGGAAGCCAGCAATTGCGGCTCCGGCGAAGCCGGTGATCATCTCATGGGCGTGCCAATAGCTTGGATTTAGATTCCAATCGATCCTGAGGTATCCGTTCCATGCTAGTTGCCAAATGAAAATATGGAACAAGGCCTGGCAACAAACGAGAATGAATAAGGGACGGAAGCCGTAGCTGAGTAATAGAGAGGTCTTGTTATTCTGTGTATTCATGGTTTTTCATAATCTGGCGTGAGCGAGGAATTCATGACGAATCTGGCGAACGAAATAGAGCCTAGATATTTTCTCGAGAATATAGGTATTATCCAACACTTCATCCCTATACTAAGCTAGTAACTAACTATAGATCCTAACGAATAATAAACCGTAAATAATAAAGGCGAAGGAGTAAAGCAATGCGAAGTATCCAGCATGGTCGAGTGGGTTTAACGATGTCAAAAGGGGTGCTCGCTGCGCTTGGCGCGGGGTTATTCGCTGCATCCATCGCAATTCCCTCGGCGAGTGCGCAATCGGCTCCAGAGGGCAATGCCCGCGGCCCCATTGGTCCTAGCCCCTATGACGTGCAGTCTCTCTGGCATAAACCCTTCGCAGAGCCGGGCTTCGCTTTCGGTGGCAACTCGGGTGTGTGGGCGGAATCTCCCGATCGCATCATTGTCGCTCAGCGCGGCGAAACGATTTTACCTTACCCAATCAAAGAAGACTTCCTAGGCTTCGCGGGCGACATGGGCATTAATGTGTTGTTCGAGACGAACCGTCGTGTCTGGAAGAACTGCCTCTATATTCTTAATGGAGAAGGAGAGGTAACCGAGATCTGGGATCAATGGGATTTCCTCTGTGCTGATTCTGATGGCCCGGGGCCACATCGCGTGCGTATTAGCCCATACGATCCAGAAAAGCGTATCTGGATTATCAACGAAACTTTCCATCAAATCTATGTGCTGTCGAACGATGGTAGTGAACTCCTCATGACCTTGGGTGAGAAGCTCGTGCCCGGTAATGATGCCACTCACTTTGGTCGCCCCCAGGACGTCGCTTTCCTGCCCGATGGCCGAATCTTGATCGCCGATGGTCTAGACAATCATCGCATTATGATCATGGATGAAGACGCAAATTATCTCGGAGAATTTGGCGGCTTCGGTGATGGACCGGGTCAGTTCAATGGTGTGCATACGGTGGCTGTTGGACCGGATGGTTTGATTTTCGGATTCGATCGCGCCGGCGGTCGCATTAACGTATTCCGCACTACGGATGATCCTGTGAAAATGGAATTCGTAGATGTTTGGGATAATTTCTCACTGCCCTTGGATATGGTGGTCAATGAAGACAGTATTTGGCTGACAGACCTCAGGCCACTGCGTTTTGTGAATCTCGATTTTGAAGGCAATTACCGCTATACCTGGCTCGTGCCACGAGATTTACCCGATGGTTATATCGAAGTGCATACTTTTTCAGTCGACTCGGCATTGAACCTTTATGGTGGCGATAATCAGTACGGTCGTTCGCAGAAGTTTGTGCCGAAACCCGATGCCGATCCTAAACTCATCATTCAGCCGCCATGGTTTGATAAGGCGGCAGCGAGCGCGGCAGGCAGGTAAGCTTTAGCCTTAGTCGTGATTAGGCAGGTCTGATTAGGTCAAATTGCTGTGAAGTGAAAAGGCCTGCCAAGCTCGCTTGTAACATGTCGTGAGCGCCGAGGGCACTTTGAAATTCTGTGCCTCGAATATATTTAAAACGACATTGCAGGGAAAAATTGATGGTCTGTTCGCAATCAGCATTGATCGCGCAAACCTCAATCCCCTTGCGATTCGCGACAGAGTTTAGGGAGCTATAGAGGAACTCAGTTTCCATATCTGGCTTATTTTCTTCTGTGCCGAGCGCCAACGTATTTAAATCCACAACGAATTGATCGATTGGCAGGCTATCGCTATGCGTCAAAGCAGATTCGCCGTTATCACGAATTAAGCCCCTGATTTTTATTCCTTTCAGCTGCATCCTCGAAAGTACTTCCTGTGCACGAGCACTGAGTGACGTCGATTCAGAGTCGAATATTTCTAGAGTGAGAATAGATAACTCCAATTCGTAGCGATTCGCTAGTGACTCTAGTATGCGTGGCAGTTCTGCGAGCTCTAATAAAAAAGCTGGCATGCCGATTACGAGATGGGGGAAAAATTGTTCTTTGTCCCAGTCCCTATGGTCCAGCGCAACCTCAGTGAAAATCGACTTGAAAACGCAAGTGCCCAATGCATTCTTCTGCGCCATGGAGAATAGTTTCTTCTCGTTAAGCTGATGGCCGTCATCGAGGAGTAGGCGAGGGCGGGCTCTTAAGCTTACAGTCGGAGTCTCCGTTTTACCGAAGGGGATAAATTCAGGTTCGTATTCGACGGTGACGCCGTAAATTGCTTTTGGTGCGGTCTTGGAATTTTCAAGAGAGAGGCAGGGCTGTGTTTGTTTTTTTATTTCGTCGAGCAAGGGAGAAAGAGTCGTCTCAATAGTTTCGATGCTCATCGGCTTATTCAGCGTCGCATGGATGCGTAGCTTATGATCCTCGCCGAGAGCTTTGACCGAAGCCAGCGTCCTTTGATCCATGCCACTGATTAAGATGATCGCAGCGTCACAATGCTTTTCGCCGAGTATAGAAATCATCTCAATACCATCGATGTCAGGCATGCAGAGATCAAGGAGAATAATATTTGGCTTTAGGCCCTCAATGACCCCCAAGGCGCTCGAAGCAGATGTTGAGGTGACCACTTCCAAATCTAAACCACTCGCAACGAGGCCTATAAACTCGCATATTTCCGGGTTGTCATCGACGATGAGTAATCGCGGTTTTGCTAAGGCTTCATTCAAGGGGACTCACTCTTATCCTCTAAATTATCATTTATTGGTAGCACGCAATTCTGTGCTACCGGAAATTTAGAGACTGTGCGCCATTTCACAGAGTGGAAAGTGCGTGTGAACCCGAGGGGTTTAGATTACAGGAGTTTTTTGAGATCTGGTTTGGTTACTTTGCCCATTGCATTTCGCGGCAGTGCATCTACGACATATAGGCTTTTTGGGATTTTGTAACCCGACATCTTGCCATCACACCAAGCTTTTAATTCCGCGTAATCGAGCGACGTGTTGGGCTTCAGTACGACGAATGCGCACACCGATTCTCCCCAGGTCTCATCCTCGACACCAATGACGGCGACTTCTTGAATATTGTCATGCGTGAGTAAGACTCCTTCAATTTCGAGCGCTGACAATTTGTAGCCGCCCGACTTGATGATGTCGATAGAAGAACGACCCATGATACGGAAGTAACCCTTGTCTATGACCGCCACGTCGCCGGTACAGAACCAACCGTCGATGAAACTCTCTTTCGTCGCTTCTTCATTGTTCCAGTACTCTAAGAAGACATTGTCACCTCTGATGCGAATTTCGCCCGCGGTGTTTTCTTCCGTGATGGGCTGATCGTTCTCGTCGAATAATTTCGCTTCTACGCCTGGCAATGCTTGACCGACGTGTCCTGCGCGACGCTCTCCTTTGTAAGGGTTAGAAATCCCCATGCCTATTTCAGTCATGCCATAGCGCTCTAATAAAACTTGGCCAGTTAATTCACGCCACTGCTCGAAGAGTTTGACCGGACAAGCAGCCGAACCCGAAATATTGAGCCGCATACCGCGGAATCCGGCGCAAATTTTCTCAACGGTTTCTTGGTCGAGTGTTTCGAAGTATTGCAGGAGCTTGACGTAAATTGTCGGGACGGCCATGAATACGTTGTAACGCTTGCTCATTATTTTTTCGCAGATAGCTGGCATGTCGAATTTACTGTACAGATCCACCGTCGCACCTGCCCAGAGACCGGAGCTGAGGATGTTGATAATGCCGTGGATATGATGCAGCGGAAGGAATAATGGGATTGCGTCTTCTTCACTCCATGCCCACGCATCGATGAGTGTGGTGATTTGAGCGGTGATTGTCTTGTGGGTGCTGACGACGCCCTTAGGTTTGTTAGTTGTACCCGAGGTGAAGAGCATCATCGCTCTGCGTTCCGGTGCGATTTCCGGTAAATTCTTCTCGGCATCGCTCAGAATTTCATCGACACTGATCAATTCAATATTTAGAGAGCCGCAGAGTTCGGTTAGCGATTCGCGGTACTCGCCATTCGCGATCATCTTGCTCACACCCGCAGCGCTTAAATAGTGTTCTAATTCGGCGACGGCTGAAGCGACGTTCAGCGGCACGGCGATACCACCGGCACGCCAGATGCCATGCATGGTCGTTACATAGTCGATGCTGGCTGGCATGAAAAAAGCGATGCGCTCCTCATTAAGATCGTCTTGCTCTTTCGCTCCCCCTAAGAGCAAGCCCGTCGCGAAGCGATCGCAGCGTTGGTTGAGTGCCGCGTAGGAAATGACACGATTTCCTTCAACGAGGGCTGTCTTTAGGTTGCTTGCATTGAGGTGGGGGAAATTAGTTCGCATTGCTTTGCCTGACTTTAAAGTGTGGGACGGAATAATTTGACAGACGAGAGTATAACCGCTCGTGACAGACTTCTCAGCACCTTGGATGCGGTGCCGGAAGTCGCTGATGTCACACTAAGGCGCGGATTTGGGAGCGGATTAAAAAAGAGAGCTGACGATCATGAATAAAACCGATGGCCCCAGCAGGCATCCTACTCCGGTGTAAAAGGTCGCAGTCATAGCGCCATAGGGGACGAGCTTAGGATCGGTTGCGGCTAGACCCGCGGCGACTCCGCTGGTTGTGCCCATCAGTCCACCGAACACCATCGCCGATTGTGGATTGTTGAGACCGATCGAGCGTGCGATGAGCGGCGTCCCGATCATGACGAGGATGGACTTCACTAGACCGGCCGCCACGCTCAGGGTAATCATCTCGCCGCTAGCGCCGATCGCCTCGCCGGTTACAGGTCCTACAATATACGTGACCGCGCCCGCACCGATGGTGGTGATCGCGACCGGATCCGTATAGCCGAAGGCGACTGCGACGATGGCGCCGACGACAAATGAGACGATGACGCCGGCGAAGATCGACACTACACCCGCTGCTCCTGCCTTCTTCAATTCGCTAAGGTGCACCCCGAAAGCCGTGGAGACGATCGCGAAGTCCCTCAGCATGCCGCCGCCCATGAGGCCTATGCCGCCGAGCAGACCGAGGTCGGCGACCCCCTTAGTGCCTCCGCTCAGTGTGCCGCCCCAATAGGCGGCGATGAGCCCGATCGCGATGGCGATCGCTGAGCCATGGATGCGTCCAGCGGTGAGTTTGTCGGCAATGTAGTAGGAAACCCAGATGGTGACGCCAATGACTGCGAAGGCGACGACGAGGCTGTTACGATTGAATACGGCTGAGATGAGATCCATCATTTGTTCTCCTCAACGCTGGCATCATTGTTTCCGAGTTTGCTGATCACTGGCACTAGGGCGAAGCTCACCACGACTGCCGCGACACCGGCGACCAAGGCGAGCATACCGCCCGAGGTCGCGCCCGCCACATTCTGCTGCGCCGCCATGGCGACGACGATGGGGATGTACATGGCGCTCCAGAATTGAATGCCCAATGCCGCATTGCCGCTGCTCAATGCCTTGAAGCGGGGTGAGTTGCTGGTGACCACTAACAGCAGCATTGCGATGCCGACGCCGCCGACATTGGCGTCGATGCCGAGAACGAGGCCTAGCGCTTGGCCGAAGAGCATGCCGACGAGTAGGCAGACGGAGAGTAAAGCGACACCATAGATGATCATTGCGACTTCCATTTCTTGTTGTTGTGGAGCTGCTTTGTAACGCGTTCTCGCGAGGCTGGCAACCTTGGGGCGCGCATTGACACAGGGTCGTCGTTTGTAGGTTAATAGGGGCACATTTCTGCGCGTGGAAAGGGATTTTATTTGTGCAGATTCCTCGTTTAACTAATTGATAACAAAGAATAATAGGGTTAAGACATGGCTAAGAAGCAGGGTTTGCACAGATCACTTTGCGCCGCATTAATTGGGGGGCTGATCTTTGCCGGGTCAGTGGCAGCTCAAAGCGTCACGAGTGACGTACTATTAGATGCGCAGAATCTTTCGGATCGTTGGGTACACTACGGCCGCAATTACGGCGCGTGGCGCTATATGCCGGATGATCAAATCAACCGCGAGACGGTGAAAGATCTTCGACCGGTGTGGATTAAGCAAACGGGGGTGACCGGTGGTGCTTTTGAGGTGACGGCGCTCGTCAATGACGGACGTATGTACCTCACCACGGCCAACAGCCACTTGATCGTCGTCGATCCTCTCACGGGCCAAACTCTATGGCGCTACGACCACGACTTTGAAAATGTCGATCTCTGTTGCGGTCCTCACAATCGCGGTGTAGCCCTGTATGAAGACATGGTCTTTTACGGCACGCTAGACGCTCATCTGATGGCCTTCGATGCGGCCACTGGCGTTCAACTCTGGGAAACCGAAGTCGGTGATAATCGGGGTTCGATCTCGATTACCGGCGCCCCGCTAATCGTCAAAGACATGGTGCTGATTGGCATAGGTGGCGGTGAATTCGGTGTGCGTGGTTATATTGACGCTTACGATGTCCACACGGGTGAGCTGCGCTGGCGTTTCTATACCACTGCGGGTGAAGACGATCCGAACAATGATACTTGGCTCGGCGATTCCTGGAAGACGGGTGGCGGCCCCACTTGGGTAACCGGAACCTACGATCCTGAGACGGATTTAATTTTCTGGGGAACGGGCAATCCTTGGCCAGACGTCAACGCAAATATCCGCGCTGGTGACAATCTTTATACCAACTCGGTTGTTGCCCTCCATGCCGACACCGGTGAGTTGGAGTGGTATTTCCAGACTTCACCGCGCGATGAATTCGACCACGATTCTACCTCTGAGCCGATGATCATCGAAGAGATGTGGGAAGGTGAAATGCGCAAGATGGTCGTTCAAGTCTCACGCAACGGCCATGTCTATGGACTAGATCGATTCACCGGTGAATTCCTGTATGCCGGAGAATACACCCGCGTGAACTGGGCGGAGCGGGACGAGTCGGGTAAGCCTGTATTGAAGGAAGCCTTCAAAGAACCTAAAAACGAGATGGTATTCCCTGGTCTTTACGGTGGAAAGAACTGGCCGCCGGCTTCTTACAGCCCCGACACTCATATGCTTTACATCCCCACTACCGAATGGGGGACTCGCTTTATACGCCGTGAGGGAGAGGGGCGTCCAGGCACGATGGACCTCGGAGGCATGGTGCAGTTCGACAGAACTGGCACAGGTTGGGTAGTTGCCTTCAATATGTTAACGGGCGAAGTTGATTGGCAGAAAGAAATGCCTGGTAATTTCGCCTGGGCGGGAACGCTCGCCACTGGTGGTGGTCTCGTCTTCTCTGGTGCGCCAGATGGCTATCTATATGCACTCAATGACGAAACCGGCGAGGTGCTCTGGAAGTTCCAAACTGGTAGTGGCTTATACGCTCCACCGACAAGTTTCACGATTGACGGCAAGCAATACATCGGCATCGCCTCTGGCACACGCGACCCGGTATCACGAGCAGGAGTCGCGTCGGGAATTTCTCCGGGCAACTACATTCTATTTAGCCTCTAGTGATACATTGGGCACGTGAGACTCAAAATTTGGGAGCAAGAATAAAAATGATTATGCGAAAAAATAAGCTAAAAGCGCTTGCTGGTTTCGGTTTGGCCGCGGCGCTTAGTGCCGCTTCGATGAGCGTGAGTGCGGGCGTAGGTGAAGGCCTAGTGTTGTACCAATCGTATTGTGCTGTGTGTCATGGGGCGGAAGCTGAAGGACAGGCTATGGGCAAATCGCTCGTCGATACGAGCGCCAAGGAGCTCGATGGGCCACAGTTACTCGACGTGATTGAGAATGGTCGTCCAGGTACCGGAATGAGGGCATGGGGCGACTCTTTCACGGAAGTTGAAATCATGGACATCGCTAATTATATCCGTGGAATTCAAGGTAAGGGATTGATTGTAAT
>JALQUB010000062.1 GCA_023268635.1 Pseudomonadales bacterium | reverse complement strand
GGGTGGAGATAATGCCACCATTGGACAGGGTCGGATAATTAAAGGGGTCGTCGAGCTGCTCGCACCGTAGGGTGGGCACAAGTAAGCTAAGCCCTGCGGCTTGGCGATTCATAAGAAATCGAGTTAACAATAAATAGGATGGCACATGAAAAACCGTCGAATTACTAATCTAGGTATGACTGCGATCGCAGTACTAGTGACCTGCGTAGTGAGCACCACTCAAGCCGCAGAGATACTAGTAGACAGCAGCATTCTCGACAGGGCAATGGATGTAATCGGTAGCAAGAACAGTGATTCGGCTGCCACACAGCAGGAAATCAGCCGGCTCGCTAACTCAGCCAGCTCAACATTTGAAGAGTTCAAGCGCGAAAACGACAACCTCGAAGCGCTTCTCGTATTGAATGCAGGCTTCCGCAAGTCTATCTCTATCCAAGAAGAGAACATTGCCTCTCTTGACCAATCTATCGCGAACGTTGAAGTCGTGACACGAGAGATTCCATTATTGATGAACAAGATGCTCTCGAGCATTGAGCAGTTCATCTCTCTCGACTATCCGTTCCACGTAGAAGAGCGTGCTAACCGCATCTCCTTCGCTAGAGCAGCGATCGAAAACCCTGACGTCTCTATTGCTGAGAAATTCCGCCAAGTTCTCGTTATGTACCAGACCGAAAACAGCTATGGTCGTACCACTGAGACTTACTCTGACACTATCGTGATCAATGGCGAAGAACGTGACGTCAACATGGCTCGCATCGGTCGAGTGGCATTGATGTACCAAACTACAGATCGCCAAATCACTGGTGCGTGGGACAACAACGCGCGCGAGTGGGTTGAACTTCCAGCAGGCGAGTATCGCACAGCGATCCAATCTGCTATCCGAGTTGCTTCACAACTCGACGCTCCACATATTCTTGAATTGCCAGTTCTAGCTCCGGAGAGTGCACAGTGAAAATGACATCAAAATTAATTAGCTTTTCTCTCTCTGCCTTTATTCTGGCAGCATCAGGCACGGTAGCTGCACAGCAAGCTGCCTCTCTCTCGGGTCTGCTGGACCTTGTTGAAAGCGACAAGGTTTCTGAATCAGCTGAATACCGCCAGCGTCTGCAAGAGTTCGAACAGAACGCTGCGCGTCAGGAACAAATCCTTGAGACAACTAAGCAACGAATCACTGAGCAAGAGCAAACTCAAGCTCAACTCAGTGACCAGTTCGAAGCGAATGAAATAGTCATCAGCGACAAGCGTGAAATCCTTCGCGATCGTCGTGGCGATTTGAATGAATTGTTCGGTACGCTGCAAGGCGTCGCGGGCGACTTCCTAAGCAACTTCGAAAACTCATTGATCAGCGCTCAGTTCCCTGGCCGCAGTGAGTACATCGAAGGATTCATCGAGAAAGCAGGCAGCACTATCGAGCAACTCGACGTTCAAGAAATTGAGCGCTTCTGGTTCTATATGCAACAAGAAATGACTGAATCAGCGCGTGTAGTGACCTATAACGGTGAGGTTGCTCTTCCTACTGGTGAGACTGCTACGCGTGAAATTACCCGAATCGGTTCATTCAACTCGATTTCTGATGGCGAATACCTGAGCTATTCAGGTGATATCGGTCATCTACAAGTGCTTCCACGCCAGCCAGAATCATCGATTTTATCAATGGCGAGCGATCTACAAAGCGCCACATCGGGTTTCACGAAAGTGGGCATCGACCCAACTGGTGGTGTCGGCGGTCAGGTTATGGCCAACCTTGTTAACTTCCCTACAGTTGAAGAACAAGTTCGCAATAACTCGGGCACAATTGGTTTCATCATCATCGGTGTGGGTGTGATCGGCATTATTCTTGGTGTATTCCGACTCCTTATGCTCGAGCTGATTTCTGCGAAAGTTCGTGGCCAGCTTAAGAGCGGTACACCTAACAAGAATAATCCTCTGGGCCGTGTGTTAATGGTTGCTGATAACAACCCTAACGCCGATACAGAGACGCTAGAGCTGAAGCTTGGCGAAGCGATCTTGCAGGAAACTCCTGCTCTCGAAAGCCTGCTCACTCTGATCAAGATGATCGCAACTATTGCACCTCTGGGCGGTCTACTCGGAACAGTGACTGGTATGATCCAGGTGTTCCAACAGATCACCGTTTACGGTGCTGGTGATCCAACAATCATGGCCGGTGGTATCTCAGTTGCATTGATGACTACAGTACTCGGTATCGTTGTTGCGATCCCAACGATCTTTATGCACACAGTTGTTAAGAGCCGTGCGGATAACATCATTCACATTCTGGAAGAGCAGGCGACAGGTATGATCGCTCAGAAGGCTGAGCAGCAAGCCGCTCGCTAAACCGACGCCAGAAGAGGAATTACTATGTATTTCGCATTTCTAGACATCATCGATGCGGTAAACGCCTTTATGCTCCGTGGCGGGCCAGTGCTTTGGATTATTGCCTGGCTGCTACTGATCAAATGGTCGCTCGTATTCGAGAGAGTCTGGTACCTCAATACTACCCACAAGGCTAACGTCAAAGCGACGCTAGCCGCGTGGAACGCGCGCTCCGACACTAAGTCATGGAGCGCACACCAAATTCGCACGATGATGATTTCTAAGATTTCACTCGACGTGCGTAACACGCTTCCCATTATTGAAGTACTCGTCACAATTTGTCCGTTACTCGGACTAATAGGCACGGTTACAGGCATGATCGAAGTATTCTTCGTTATGGCGGTAACTGGCGGTGGCGATGCAAAATCGATGGCAGGCGGTGTATCTAAAGCAACCATTCCAACTATGGCTGGCATGGTAGGCGCGATCTCAGGAATCTTCGCTTCAAACTATCTGAAAGCGAAGGTCGATCGCGACATCGAGCTGTTAGAAGATCATCTGCCATTGAGCAACTAGATTTTCGGCGGCGAATTGTTTTGCGGACTCTTCCTCGAAGAGTTGCGCAAGGCGATTAGACAACAAAATGCACGTAATACTCTGCACAGAGTTTCACAGGGCTAAAGAATAATGAAACAAGGCTTAAGCAAGCGAAAGGAAGGCGAAGAGGCGGGTGAAATCGACCTCACTCCGATGCTCGACGTAGTCTTCATCTTGCTCATCTTCTTCATCGTTACTTCGGTATTCGTAACCGAAGCAGGGATAGATGTGAGCAAGCCCGAAGCCTCGACTGCTGATGACACCTCCGGTGATATGATTCTTATCGCGGTGGGACCAGCGGGCGATATCTGGATCGATGGCGACCAAATTGATCCACGCTTCATCCGATCGCGATTTGAATTGAGACTAGCCGATGCTCCAAATGCGGCCGTCATCATTCAAGGCGACGAGAATGCGAATAATGAGCAGATTATGCTTATTTTGAAGGCGGCACGCGAAGCGAATATTAACGATGTATCCATCTCGGCGGAGGCTTAGTCTATGATTATAATTAGATGGGCAGCATCCATGGTGATGGCCGCGCTAATCACGCTCGGTCTGTTCTATTTCATGCAAGCACTGATTGCGACAGGCGAAGATTTTAGCGAGCCTCTAACGGTCGTTAAGATTGTTGATTCGACCATGCCTGAAATTGAGCTAGAGGTTATCGAAGAAATTGAAAAGCCTGAGATGATCGAAGAGGTCACGGAAGTTGTCGAAGAAGTTGAGCGACAAGTCACCATCTCTGATGGTCCAGACCTCAATATCGACCGAACTCAAGTCGAAATTGATACGGGTCTCGACCTGGGCAATGCCTCAATCTCTGCAACAGACGGTGATTACCTACCTCTCGTGGCTATCGCTCCTCAATATCCGACCCGAGCCGCTCAGCGCGGAATCGAAGGTTGGTGTCTTGTGAGCTTTACAGTGAATGGGCTCGGTAACGTTGTTGAAGAGACTATCGTTGTCATTGATGCCGAACCTCAGAATATCTTTGATCGCTCCTCCGAGCGTGCTGCGGCTCGATTCAAATTTCAGCCGCGCGTAGTCGACGGTAAAGGCGTAGACGTACCAGGTGTTCAATACCTGTTCCGTTACGAGTTGGAGGATTAACACATGATGACTATTAAAAGCTTAATGCGTACGGTAGCCGCAATTGTGTTATTGGCCCCTCTGTTCTCCGGTGCAGCATTCGCTGCGGAAGACGAGGACGGCCCTCGCAAGCCACCTGAGGCCCGTACTTCCGGTACTTTAGGGCCACAGGTAATGCGAGCTATCAGCGAAATTCAGGAGATGATGTCCCCTGAAGACGAAACTGATGAGCCTGATTTAGAAGGTGCCAAGTTGGCACTCGACGAGCTTTATGAGCGTCGATATGAGCGAATGAATGACTTTGAAAAGTCTACTACACTCAGTTTCTATACTAACTACTATCTGACTACTGAGAACTATGTTGAGGCGCTCAGAATTTTCGAGCAAATCCTAACAATAGAAACGCTCCGTGCAGATACACGACTTCGTACCTTGCGTTCGCTCGGTCAGCTCTATGCAGCTGAGGAAAACTGGCGTAACTCCATCCGTTATTACAGTGAGTGGCGCGAGCTCTCTGAAAACGAAGACGACGTGGTATTCCGCGGTCTCTCCTATGCTCACTACCAGCTAGAAGAATATTCTGATGCATTGCCATACTGGTTGAGCTACATGGATGTAAAAATGGGCAAGGGCGAAGAGCTTGAGCGTGATGACTATGCCTATCTGAATGGCTTGTACTTCACACTAGAAGACTTCGAAAGCGCACTCGATTTAACCAAGACAATGATTGTCAAATTTGACGATAAGACAGATTGGCAAAATCTTAGTGCGATCTACGCGACTCTTGAAGACGAACCTAGACGTGTACAGTCTCTCAATCTGTATTACCTAAAAGGATTCATGGATGATCAGACACGCTTCCTGAATTTGGGTCAGTCCTTAGCGGGTATCGATTCACCCTACACCGGTGCAAAAATCATTGCTGAAGGCTTAGACGGCGGTATTATCGAGGCTGAAGTCGATAATATGATTACCTATACGCAAATGTTGCTCATCGCTAACGAGCTCGAAGATGCGGTAGAACCCGCCAGAAAGGCTGCAGAATTGGATGAGACAGGTAATGCCTCTGATACGCTCGGCTATCTCCATTACATAATGAATAATTATGAGGAGGCTGCCGAAGCATTCCAGACAGCATTGGATAAAGGCGAACTAAAAGATCGCTCAGATACTTATCTGTTCTTAGCACGTGCTCTACTCGAGATGAAGCGGTTTGATGATGCAAGAGAAGCTGCATCATCAGCTTCGGAAGCAGGCGATGAGCGCTCTTCAAAGACTGCTCAGGATTTTATGAGGCTCGTTGATAGCCGTAAGAGTTACTACGCTACGATTGCAGCTAGGAAGGAAGATGCTATTGATTTCTATCGAGGCTATCCGCCCATTCAATAATTGCTAGCTTTAAAGACGAGCTTGAAAATACAGAGCTCGCCCCCATAAAAAGCCCGAACCCTAAAGTTCGGGCTTTTTTTTGCCTGATTCCTAGGATAGATAACACCAAGTTAATAAGGAAGGCCACATGCCAAAGAACACCCCTCAGAGCGCTGAGACTCGAGGCTTTGAAACCGAGGCTAAACAGCTACTTCATTTAATGATCCACTCGCTCTATAGCAACAAGGAGATCTTCCTACGGGAGTTGATTTCAAATGCTTCTGACGCGGCGGATAAGCTCCGTTTCGAGGCATTATCGGACCCCACCTTGCTCGACGGAGACGCTCAACCCAAAGTAACCATCGATTTCGATACCGAAGCCAGAACTATCACTATATCTGACACAGGCATTGGAATGAGTCGCGAGGAAGTGATTAGCAATTTGGGGACTATCGCGAAATCTGGAACAGCGGCATTTTTGGAAGGGCTCACAGGAGACCAGAAAAAAGATTCACAGCTCATCGGTCAATTCGGCGTTGGGTTTTACTCAGCCTTTATAGTTGCTGACACAGTCTCGGTACTAACTCGGCGTGCTGGCACGAAAGACGCAACTCTCTGGCAATCTTCTGGAGAGGCGGAGTACACAATCGAGCCCGCGGAAAAAGACGTAGCGGGCACTGCCATCACATTGCACCTGAAAGAAGACAATAAGGAATTCGCCGATGGCTATCGGCTCCGAAGTATCGTCAAGAAATATGCGGACCATCTTTCTATCCCCGTCCTAATGGAGAAAGAAAATTTTACGCCTCCAGGCGACTCTGACAGCGATGCAGAAGCAAGCGCGTCTACTGAGAAAGAATACGAAGCTGTCAATGCCGCCAAGGCACTTTGGACTCGCTCTAGAAGCGATGTTGCCGATTCAGACTATGAAGAGTTTTATAGGCATATTACTCATGACTTTGAGTCGCCATTACAATGGAGCCATAACAAAGTAGAAGGAAAATTAGAGTACACCAGCCTCTTATTCATACCTGGCCGAGCACCCTATGACCTCTGGAACAGAGACGCGGCGCGAGGTTTGAAACTCTACGTCCAGCGCGTATTCATCATGGATGAAGCCGAGCAATTCTTACCCCTATATCTGCGCTTCATCAAAGGCGTGGTGGACTCGAACGACATATCACTCAATGTCTCGCGGGAAATTCTCCAACAGGATCCTGTCGTCGATTCCATGCGTTCGGCACTGACTAAACGAGCTCTCGATATGCTCGAGAAGCTCAAAAAGAATGATGCAAATGCTTACTCGAAGTTCTGGAAAGAATTTGGTTTGGTTCTTAAGGAAGGTCCTGCAGAAGACTTTGCAAACAAAGAACGAATAGCGAAATTACTGTTATTTAACACCACCAATTCTAGCGGAGAGTCTCAAGATCAAGGCTTGGAAGACTATGTTTCAAGGCTGCAGGAAGGTCAGGACAAGATTTACTATCTAGTAGCTGAATCTGCAAAAGCAGCACGCAATAGCCCCCATCTCGAAATTTTCCGGAAGAAGGGTATCGAGGTGTTACTCCTGTCGGATCGCATAGATGAATGGCTAATAAGTCATTTGCATGAATTCGACGGCAAGCCATTGCAAGATATTGCACGCGGTGAGCTTGATTTAGGTAATCTGGAAGACGAAGAGAGCAAGAAAGAACAAGACGCAGTTGAGAAACAGCTCGAGGGACTAGTGGCTCGTGTTACTTCCGTGCTCGAAGGAAAGGTTAAGTCCGTGCGCTTGAGTCATAGGCTAACAGAGTCTCCAGCTTGTCTCGCCGTCGATGACAATGACATGGGGCTTCAGATGCGTAAGATTATGGAAGCATCTGGTCAAGAAGTCCCCGAAGTGAAGCCAATCTTTGAGCTAAATCCAGATCATCCTTTGGTCAAAAAACTCGATGCCGAACAGGATGAAGAACGCTTTGCGGATATCTCCGAGATCTTATTTGCGCAGGCAACACTGGCAGAAGGCGCGCAGATTGATGATCCGTCGGAATTCTCTTCGCGGCTTAATAAATTATTGCTTTCTCTGAGTTAGTAGCGAGACTAATAGTGTTGAAGATAGGCGGCACCTTATGGCGGCGCCTATCCTTACATTCGTTCGAGAGTATTAATGCCAAGCAATTCTAGTCCTTGCTTGAGCGCTTCAGCTGCTAGCAGGCACAGCGCAAGGCGATGCGAACGTATCTCAGGGGCTGCGCCCTGGATTGGGCAGGCTTCGTAGAAACGCATAAAGACACCCGCAAGTTCATAAAGATAATTACTGAGCGTATTTGGGAAGCAGTCTTGTCCAACCGCCTCAATTGTTTCAGCCAATTGCAGTGCTTTTACGAGCAGCAATTTTTCCTCCGGTTCATTGAACGCCGTAGGATTAAGAAGAAGTCTTCCTTGGAGCTCGGCGTCGATTTGCTTGGCGAGCAAGCTCTTTATTCTTGCATACGCATACATCAAATAAGGGGCAGTGTTGCCCTCGAAGCTCAACATGGTGGACCAGTCGAACACATAGTCGCTCGTTCGGTTCTTCGATAGATCAGAATACTTAACCGAAGCAATACCCACCGCTGTTGCTATCTCATGGCGTTCGTCTTCATCGAGTCCTGGGTTTTTCTCGGTCACGAGAGCGAAAGCACGCGTAACCGCTTCGTCGAGAAGTTCAACTAACTTAACTGTATCACCCGATCGCGTTTTAAAGGGCTTGCCGTCACTTCCCATCATCGTGCCATAAGAAATGTGTTCTAAAGATATGCTGGGAGAGCTGAACCCGGCCGCCGCCGCTACAGCGAACACTTGCTGGAAGTGCAGGGACTGACGCGCGTCCACCACATAGAGAGATCGGTCGGCATTGAGTGCGTGGCTTCGGTAATCAATGGCCGCCAGATCCGTTGTGGCATAAAGGTATCCACCATCCGATTTTTGAATAATCACCGGAAGCGGCTTGTCATCCTTGCCTTTAAACTCGTCTAGAAATACACAGCGAGCCCCTTCGGATTCACTCAATAAACCTGCGCTCTCTAAACGCTCGACCACAGAGTGTAGTTCCGGGTTATAGAAGCTCTCCGGTTTGAGGTCACCCAACGTTAGCGTTACATTGAGTTTGTCGTAGACGGCCTGACAGTGCGTCAAGGAAGTGTCGATGAATGATCGCCATGCATTAAGAGTCTCTTCATCTCCGCCTTGCAGTTTCACTACTGCTTCTCTCGAGCGAGTCGCAAATTCAGGGTCAGAATCGAATTTTTCCTTCGCGGCTCGGTAGAAAGTCTCTAGGTCTGCTAAAGCAACATCCTTGCTCGCATCAGATTCACGCATAAATGTGATCAGCATTCCGAACTGCGTGCCCCAATCACCGACATGATTCTGGCGAATAACTCGGTGTCCCTGTCGTTCTAAAACTCGTGAGATACAGTCTCCGATGATAGTTCCACGCAAATGCCCTACATGCATTTCTTTCGCCAGATTTGGCGAAGAGTAGTCGACTACAATTGTTAATGGAGTATCGGTCGAGGCGATAAGTAGCTCAGGGGATGCCAATATTTCATTGGCACGTTGGCTCAACGCCTCAGATGACAAATGTATATTAATGAATCCAGGGCCAGCGAGTTCATAGCGCTCAACCAGGGGAAGTTTGCCACTCTCTAGTCGTGCTATGAGTTCAGCCCCCAACTCCCGAGGATTGCGACCTAGCTGTTTTGCTAAGGCCATTACTCCGTTGGCCTGATAGTCGCCGAATTCGCGCTTGGAAGAAGTGATTACATTCGCATTAACACTGGCGAGGCCAGTAATCGCCTCCAGCTCCTGGGCTATATGGTCATTGAGTGTACGTTTTAAGGTCTGCATGTTATCCGCGTGCTGAGCTATCAAGTAGCCGGCGATTGTACAACAAAGTCGCACTAAGTTTCGTGTAAACTAGCCTCGTGATGAGAAATCGGCATTTCCCCACGAAGGACGCCATTAACGAGCCCAAAATATGGAAAAATCTAAACAAGATAACTTCCGCGATACCTCCCGCCATGAGCCTCCGTCCCGACTGTCCACGGACTTAGCGCATGCGAAAAGTGGAAGCGGCGTTCAACTCGTTGAAGTGAGTCCGGAGCATGCTGGCCAGCGCATCGACAATTTCTTGATGCGTGAACTAAAAGGGGTTCCTAGAACACATGTCTATCGGATTATCCGTCGTGGGGATGTCCGAATTGATAAAAAACGCTGTAAACCTGAACGTAAACTCAAGGCCGGTGAGCTAGTCAGGGTTCCTCCGTATAGTGGTGCCGATGTATCCGTTCCGGCGAAATTGTCAGATTCTTTGCGTGCACATCTGCTAGAACTCATCATCGCCGAGACCGATAATTTTATCGTCATTAATAAGCCTAGCGGCATGCCAGTCCATGGAGGTAGCGGCATTCGCTTGGGGTTGATCGAAGCTGTTCGACAAATTTCTCCCGAATTACGGCTAGCAGAACTCGCTCACAGGCTCGATAGGGAAACCTCTGGTTGTTTATTGATCGCAAAAAATGCCTTATTCCTTAAGTTTGCACAGGATCAGTTTCGTTCGAAAACGGTCAACAAGGAGTATCTCGCCTTGGTACATGGTCGATGGCCGGACGATATTGACCATGTTGACGCAAAGCTTCTCAAAGACGCGCTCGGAGAGAGTGAAAGGATCGTGAGAGTAAGAGAGGAGGGCAAGCCTGCATTGACTCGGTTTAAAGTCGAGCGCCGCTATGAGCGAGCCACTCTTATGCGTGCGCTCCCTGAAACTGGCCGTACTCACCAAATTCGCGTGCACTGCCAATTCGCTGGCCATCCCATCGTAGGTGATACTAAATACACGCCCAGATCAGATTCTCAGGGGCTAATCAGTGCGCCCAGCCTTTGTTTGCATGCACAAGTGCTCGCATTCGACACCGCCCCGGATGGTGACAGAGTTCAATATTACGCCGAGCTAGATTCGCAATTTGCTGAGCTCCTGTCGAATCTGGAAAATCATTAGGTTTTACAGATAGATACTCAGTAAATTTACAAAATTAGCCACAGGAATACTTTGACAGAACGGCGCGAGACGCCTATTATTGCGCGCCTATGTCGGATAGCACCAACTCAGCGCCTTTTCCTCACTATGTAGATACTCGTAAGGTATTCTCTCAAAAGGGAATTTTTGGGGGTGAGCTGTCTAAAGACAAATTGCCCCGCTTAGCTCTGATGCTTGCCGACGGTAATTTTAAGGCAGAAGCAAAACTTGTGTTCTCGAACGATGATCGTGGAAGACGCTTGATCGAAGGTTGGGTGCGAGCACAAGTGTCAGTGGCCTGCCAACGCTGTTTGATGCCTTTAGAATTGTCGATAGCAGACGACATAAGGCTAGCGCTAGTGAGTGATGAGGATAAAGCCTCTAAACTTGATGACGATGTAGAACCTTGGATCGAGCCTGAGTTTAAGCTAGATCCGGTACAGATAGTCGAAGAGCAATTGCTGCTCTCAATGCCGCTGGCCGCATACCATGAAATTGAAATATGTGGGGCTAGCCAAACCCAGTTCGATGCGCCTGAAGCATCGAAAGCGGCAGCTCAGGACAAGAGCGAACCCAATGCGTTTGCTATCTTGAAAGAACTTAAGATGTCAGGGTCATCTGACTGACAACGCCTTTAGATTAGGAGAAAGACATGGCTGTTCAAAAGAGTAAAGTAACGCGTTCGCGTCGTGGCCAACGCCGTTCACACGATGCGTTGACAGGCCCAACACTGTCTACAGACAAGACTACTGGTGAGATCCACCGTCGTCATCACATCACAGCAGACGGCTTCTACAAGGGCAAAAAGGTACTAGACCTCGGCGCCGAGTAACATTGAGTATCCGCAGGTGCATTGCAATTGATGCAATGGGAGGAGAGGGCGGCCCACAGCTGACTGTACCCGCCACTCTTTCCGCGCTGCGACGCCACCCCGCTCTGTCGGCTATTTTGGTAGGCGATGAAGAGACTATCCACGCCTCGCTGGCGAATACTGACGCCGATCTCAATGATCGTGTTGAGATCGTCCATGCGCCGCGTACTTTCCTAGATACTGACAAGCCTGCGAGCATCCTCCGATCTGGCCGGACTAGCTCTCTCTATCAAGCAGTCGAACTACATAAGCAAGGCCGAGCCTCAGCCGTTGTCAGCGCCGGAAACACCGGTGCGCTGCTAATTCTGGGCCGTCATCTGTTAAAGACAATCCCGAACATTGAGCTACCAGCCATTGTCGCAACCTTGCCAATTAGTGGCTCTAATACACTTTTACTCGATGTCGGAGCGAATCTGAGCTGTAGCCCTCAGCAACTCTTGCAGTTCGCGATTATGGGCAGTGTGCTAGCAGAAGTTCAGTTCGCGTCAAAGCCTCGGGTAGCACTGCTAAATGTCGGCGAAGAACCCCACAAAGGTACTGAAGATGTTCGCGCGACCGCAGCATTATTAGAGGCCTGCAGTAGTCTAAACTACATAGGGTTTATAGAGGCGAATCAGATATTTAGTGGCCAGGCAGAGGTTATAGTCTGTGACGGATTTGTTGGCAATGTCTTGATCAAAGCGGGCGCAGGCGCTGCAAATGCTGTTATTGCTAAAATAGCCGGTACCAGCTCTGCGAGCCAACAAGCACAACTTCAAGAACTCAATCCACAGCGCTTTAACGGCGCTAGTTTGCTCGGTTTACAGGGCAATATTGTGAAAAGTCATGGTAATGCAGATGAGCTCGGTTTTGGATGCGCCATTGATCTCGCCTACACTGAGCAGAGGGACGATATTCCTGAACTCATCCGCCAAGCTATGGCGGTCTTATACAATCACTAAGTGACTACAAGGAGTGTCTATAAAATGAGTGGTTTCGGATTCGTATTCCCAGGACAAGGATCGCAGAAGCTCGGCATGCTGAATGATCTGGCGAAGCAATATCCTGAGATAAAAGAGACATTTGATATAGCCTCCGAAGTCTTGCAACGCGATCTCTGGGAAATTTCCCAGACTGATGGAGAAAATCTTCTAGATCGCACAGATATCACGCAACCGATCTTGCTTACTGCATCGGTCGCCATTTGGCGCGCATGGCAAGCCGCTGGCGGTGCGAAGCCCCGGGTTTTCGCTGGCCACAGTCTCGGTGAATATTCTGCGTTGGTTTGTGCCGAAGCCCTAGAGTTTAGAGACGCGGTTACTTTGGTCAATCGACGTGGGCTCTATATGCAGAATGCTGTGCCTGTAGGAGTTGGTAAAATGGCCGCAATCGTAGGCCTCGACGAAGCTAAAATCTTGGAGATATGTGAGGAAGTGGCAGAGGGAGAAGTTGTTTCGCCCGCCAATTTCAATTCCATTGGGCAAACAGTGATCGCAGGCAACTCCTCTGCTGTTGAGCGTGCTATGGCCGCTTGCAAGGAAGCAGGGGCGAAAAGAGCATTGCCGCTAAACGTTAGCGTTCCCTCACACTGCGATCTCATGAGACCGGCTGCCGAAGAGCTAGCCCAAGATTTGGAAGCAATAAAATTCTCTCCTTGTGTGATACCGGTTGTACAGAATGCTGTTGCCGCCATGGTCTCTGATCCCGACACGCTTAAAGAGAATCTAATTAGCCAGCTTTATCTTCCTGTTCAGTGGGTAGAGAGCGTCAGGGCAATCTCTGACTCAGGCGTAAAACGCCTAATAGAAATCGGCCCTGGAAAGGTGTTATGCGGCCTAATCAAACGTATCGACGATGAAATAGTATGCACTGGCAGCGAAAACCCGGAAGACTTCCAAGCAGCAATTGGATAAGGAGAAGAGAGAATGACTGAATCAACACGCCTCGCATTGGTGACTGGCGCAAGCCGTGGCATTGGCAAGGCCATAGCGATGGAATTGGCGCAAGCGGGCTATTTCGTTGCAGGCACCGCGACGACGGAAAACGGCGCCAAATCCATCTCCGACTACTTAAAAGAGGCCGGTTTAAATGGAATTGGACTCGCTGCTGATGTCTCCGATGATGAATCCGTGACTCGACTATTTGAGACCTTGGCAGAAAATCATTCAAGCCCAGCTGTCATCGTGAACAATGCCGGTATCACTCGTGATAATCTGCTAATGCGTATGAAGGGCGACGAATGGGATTCGGTCATTGATACCAACCTGGGCAGTATGTACCGTGTTTGCAAAGCAGGGGTGAAAGCCATGACCAAGGCTCGCTGGGGTCGAATTATTAATATCAGCTCTGTCGTCGGTGCGAGTGGCAATCCTGGTCAAACTAACTACGCTGCGTCTAAGGCTGGCGTTGAAGGATTTACCCGTGCGCTTGCTCAGGAGATCGGCTCACGAGGAATTACCGTAAATGCCGTCGCACCTGGATTTATCGAGACAGATATGACTAAAGGACTCCCGGAGCAACAAGCGAGCGCCTTGCTAAATCAGATTCCGCTGGGTCGATTAGGGCAGCCGGAAGAGATCGCGGGCGTTGTCGCATTTTTAGCCTCAGATAAAGGGGCGTATATCACCGGCGAGACCCTGCAGGTTAACGGCGGAATGTATATGAATTAATGCTTTTTAAGACTCAGGAAGCCTCGGTGAAACCTCGCTAACTTCTTGAGTTTATTGTTAGAATTCTGAATGCATTGGAATTTTAAATTTAGGCATTACATCGACTCCAAATAGGGGTAAACTTGCACTCCAATTTAAATGGTTCGTTACGTTGTTAAGCAGATCGAGCTAATTTAAGAAAGCAGATCCGCGGATCGACAAATAAGAATTACGTTGGAAAGGCGGCTTTTAACGAGTCGTTAAAACCGAACAAAAGTGATTTAGGAGCTAATATTACACATGAGTAGCATCGAAGAGCGCGTAAAAAAAATCGTCTGCGAACAGCTAGGCGTTAAAGAAGATGAAGTGAAGGCAACAGCTTCTTTCGTGGATGATCTAGGTGCCGATTCGCTAGACACAGTGGAGCTCGTTATGGCTCTCGAAGAGGAATTTGAAACCGAAATTCCTGACGAAGAAGCGGAAAAAATCACTACAGTTCAGTTGGCCGTCGACTATATCAACGCCAATCTCTAAATCAGGTTAACTCTTGATTTCATGGAAGCTACTCCGGAGCAATCTCGAGTAGCTTTCTTATTTCTGGTCTCATACTTTTTAGGAATCTCCGGATGAACAGAAGGCGTGTGGTGGTTACGGGATTAGGTCTCGTTAGCCCGGTAGGAAATGACGTTGCCTCTTCTTGGGAAGCGATTAAGAATGGTCAAAGTGGAATTGCCGAACTCACTCAGTTCGACACCAGCGATTTTTCAACGCGCTTTGGCGGCTCGATAAAAGATTTTGAATGTGAGCGCTACATTCCTTTGAAAGACGCTCGCAGAATGGACGTCTTCATGCACTACGGCATTGCCGCCGGCGTGCAAGCTTTCGAAGACGCTGGACTTCGCGACGCCTCGTTTGATCCCGAAAGAGCAGGGGTCTCCGTTGGTTCGGGGATAGGCGGAATTACCAGTATTGAGAACACTTCTCTTTTGATTAATGAATCTGGGGCGAGAAAAGTCTCGCCTTTTTTCGTTCCCGGTTCCATTTCAAATATGATTTCGGGAAATCTCTCGATCAGATTTGAGCTTCAAGGACCAAACATATCTATCACCACTGCGTGTACTACTGGGACACATAATATCGGTGTGGCTGCGAATATGATCAGCCAGGGGCAGGCCGATATTATGCTAGCCGGCGGTTCAGAAATGGCAACGTCTCCGGTAGGACTCGGAGGATTCTGTGCTGCACGCGCGCTTTCAACGCGTAACGATGATCCACGCTCTGCAAGTCGCCCATGGGACAAAGATCGAGACGGTTTCGTGTTAAGTGATGGCGCAGGAGTTATAGTCCTCGAAGAGTTAGAGCACGCGAAAAAGCGTGGCGCGACTATCTACGCTGAGCTTGTTGGTTTCGGAATGAGTGGCGACGCTTTCCATATGACATCGCCACCAGAAGGTGGGCGCGGTGCGGCGCTATGCATGAAGAACGCACTCAAAAGCGCAGAACTCGACCCATCCGCGATTGACTATGTGAACGCACATGGCACATCGACAATCGCCGGTGATTTAGCTGAAACTCAAGCAGTGAAATCTGTTTTCGGCAATCACTGCGATAAACTTGCCGTCAGTTCCACAAAATCTATGATTGGACATCTGCTCGGCGCTTCAGGTGCCGCCGAGGCAATCGTGTCGATATTGTCGCTCCGAGATCAAGTGTTGACGCCAACTATAAATCTCGACAACCCTGCCGAAGGCTGTGATTTGGACTATGTTCCAAACACAGCGCGTGACGCTAAGCTAGACTACGCGTTGAGTAATTCCTTCGGATTCGGAGGGACTAACGGCAGCCTGATATTCGCACGGTTTAAGTGAACATTCGGCCTTTCAAAGAGCTGGGCCTGAGGGTTCAGCTACTTTGTGCCGCAGCATTCTGTTTTGCGTTACTGGCCACTAGCTTCTTCTTTCTCTTCTCTGCCCCCGCTTGTGCTGGCGACAATTGCACAGAGCAACACCTCATACTCGCCAACGGCACGTCATTCAGATCTGCAGCGAAAGCCTTAGAGTCTGCAGGGGTTGTCCGCTCATCCACTGGTTTTGAAATCTATGCGCTCCTCAAGGGGCAGAGAGATGCTATAAAAAGTGGTGAATATGCCTTCGATGGCGAGTCAGGATTGTCAGCGGTATTAGCAAAACTCGTAGCTGGCGACGTTAAACGCTATTCGATCACACTTGTCGAAGGCAAAACCATCAACCAATTCCTGGAAACCCTTCATAAGGCCGAAGCGCTAGATCCAATCTTGCGCGACTCGTCGGACGCCCAATTACTCGATGCGGTTAATTCATTCGCGCCATCTGTCGTTGAACAATATGGCGCTGAAGGTCTTTTTGCTCCCGAGACTTTTATATACACAAGGGGAGAAAGTGACTTCCAGATTTTGCTACGAGCTCATCAATTATTAACTGATACGCTTGAAGAGTATTGGTCTAGGCGAAAGATTGCATTGCCGCTGAACACGCCTTATGACGCCCTTATACTCGCTTCTATCATCGAGCGAGAATCTGCATTGGAGGCTGAAAGAGAAAGAATTGCTGGTGTGTTCGTAAATCGATTAAACGCCGGCATGCGGCTACAATCGGATCCTACAACGATATATGGCCTCGGCGACGAGTTCGACGGACGACTTACTAGAGAGCAACTAAACACAGTCACACCCTACAACACCTATAAGATTGATGGATTACCACCGACGCCGATTTCCTCGGCATCGAATGCTTCATTACGTGCTGCTCTTAACCCTGAGCTCCATGAATTTTATTATTTCGTTGCAGACGGCAAGGGTGGGCACGTATTCTCTAAAACATTAGAAGAGCACAATGTGGCGGTTGCCAATTACAGGCGCCGCGAAAATACTGCTAACCCCAATTAACCAGCGTTTAATGCTGAAGAGGCTCTAAGTGAAAGGAAGGTTCATAACGGTCGAAGGTGTCGAGGGAGTCGGAAAAAGCACGAATATCTCGAATATCGAAGCCTTCCTCTTAGAACACAATATCTCCTATATCAAGACACGCGAACCTGGTGGAACAGAAATCGCCGAACGGATCCGAGATCTCCTATTGGATCCTGATGCCGAGTCGATGGCGGAGCTAACTGAGTTATTGCTGGTCTTCGCCGCTCGGGCAGAACATTTGGAGAAGGTCATTCTTCCTGCAATTGCTAAAGGACAGTGGGTTTTATGTGACAGATTTACGGACGCCACTTTCGCTTACCAAGGAGGGGGACGGGGGCTTTCGATCGATGTCATAGAAATTCTACAAAATCTAGTGCAGGGGACTTTACGCCCCGACCTTACGATTATTCTCGATCTTGATCCTGAGGTTGGCTTACAGCGTGCTCGTGCACGTGGCGAATTAGACCGATTTGAAAATGAGGCGATGGATTTCTTCCTGAAAGTCAGAGCGAGTTATCTGGAAATCGCAGCTCGTGATTCCACCCGTTGTTTAGTCATTGATGCCGGCCAAAGCCTTGAGCAGGTTCGTTCAGATTTAAGGGCGGCGCTCAGCGATAGACTTAACGCTCTTCTAGGCCTAGGGGACTAACATTGACTACCAGCTACGCCAATCAATATCCCTGGCTGAATGCTCCGCTTTCTCATTTACAGGACCGCTATCAACAAGGCGTATTGGCCCATGCCTATATAGTCTCCGGGAGGCGAGGACTCGGTAAAGTGAAGCTCATACGAGATTTCGCAGCCGCTTTATGCTGCGATAAGCCCGTAAACGGAGCGCCTTGCGGACAATGTAAATCCTGTGAATTAACCAAGCAAGACAGCCATCCCGATGTGACCTCATTGGTCCCTAAGGAGCCGGGCAAAGGTCTAACAGTAGATCAAATTCGCGCATTAAGCAGCTTCGTCAATCGCTCTAGTCACGCTGGTGGCTCAAGAGTGGCAATCCTTTCCGAAGCACATACGCTCAACTCAAGCGCGGCTAACGCCTTACTTAAAACTCTAGAAGAACCGCACGAGTCCACTTTCCTATTCTTGGTGACCGATCAGCCCGGCCACCTGAGCGCGACAATTCGTAGCCGCTGCCAAAAATTGCCGATTGCAACACCCTCAGAGCAAGAAGCTCTCCTATGGATGAGCGAAACTAGTGGTGAGAATTTCAATGAAAAGTTGGCTCGCGAGTGTTTAATCGTCTCTCATGGGGCGCCACTGCTAGCACTCGACTATATGAATTCGGGAGACTTAGCGTTACGAACCGCAATAGATACAACACTCATCGATGTATTGCTTGGACGCAAGCAGGCAGAAGATTTATTCGCTAAGTTATGTGCTCTCGATGCTACTTTGGCAGCAGAGCAGCTCGTGATGGCAACTATTAACGTGTCCAAAGCATTACTCACAGACAATGACGAATCTATCACTTACCCAGAGCACTATAATCCCATCAAACAATTAATTGATGCGGGGGAAGAGGGTGCCAAGAAGCGCGCATTCTATGGGAGCAGAGCGCTTAAACTCTACGAAGAAGCTGAAACCGCCCGTCGCCAGCTCTCGTCTGCCAGCAATCCGAATCCTCGCCTAATTCTACAATCCCTCGCGTGGTTAAGCAGTCGCGCTTTTCGCGTCTAGCTCACAAGCTACCATCTTGTCGCATCAGTGTTTCTACCGAGGCGGCAATTGCTAAGCAAGAAGTTAGACCTGGGGAGTCGATGCCAAAAAGATTAATCAGTCTAGGCACTTTCTCTTCCCTGCGAATAACAAAGTCGGACGGCACTCCGTCCAGACTAAATACCTTAGATCTTATGCCGGCATAGGCAGGCATTAACTTACCTGCATCCAGCGACGGGAAATACTCCTTAATACTCGCCGCAAATACATCGCGTTTATCATCGGCCACTAAATAATCAATTGCATCACAGGGTTCAGCATCTGGTCCAAAGCGAAGATATCCTGCTAAATCGCACGTGGCATGCACGCCAAGTGCGTCATTCGAGGTATCGGGGAGGGGGTAGATCAGTCTTTGAAATGGATTTGGCGCGCTATAGTCAAAGTAACAGCCTTTACTCATCATCAACTTGGGCACTGCGAATATAGTTTCGCCGGCCTCATTATTAAACATTTGAGCGACTTCTTGCGCACCTAATCCTGCACAGTTAATGACAAACCTGGCTTTCATTGAATAGTTTGTATGCTGCCCCTGTTCAATGATGCGCGTTGATAATACATATCCCTCATCAGCAAGCTGATGAACGCTTTCCAATGTCGTATTGCCGGAGAAAATGACGTTGGCTCGTTCCGCATCATTTAACAAACTTCGCATTAGTGCATGGCTGTCAACAATTCCGGTAGAAGGCGAAAATAGGGCGGCTTCTCCCCGCACAGCAGGCTCCATTTCGTGCAATCTCTCCCGGTCTATTAATTCGAGATCATCCACGCCATTTTTACGAGCTCGAGTTTGCACAGATTCGAGTTCTGTTAGCTGTGACTTCTGCGCGACTATGAGCTTGCCGATGCGTGAATAGGGCACGTTATGCGCCTCGCAATATTGGTATAACAGGTCCCGCCCTCGGATGCAGAGCTTCGCTTTCTCACTCCCTGCTGGATAATAAATTCCAGCGTGAATAACCTCGCTGTTTCGACTGCTGGTCTGCATGCCGAAAGTAGTTTCTCGCTCGAGAATAACGATAGAAGCATTGCCTCTTTTTGCTATTGCAATTTGACGCGCTACAGCTAACCCAATAATGCCGCCACCAACGATCACATAATCAAATTCGTCTAGGGGTAGTTTGTCTGCATCCACAATCGAATAATTCATTTCGCAATATTCCGGAATGTTAAATTGATGCGTGGCTGGACGTTAAGCTTCGATTTTGGAACGCGATGCAACCAGTGTTCCTGAACACCTGGCTCCATGATTAACAAACTACCTGTAGCTAACTGTAACGTATATTTCATTAATCTAGAGGCGCGCTTCTCATGCGCAAATGCGATCTTAGACTTAAACTGAAATTCCCTGGTTCCGCCGAGGCTCAACGAGGCTATCTGGGGCGAAGGTCCTAGTTGTGGCTCATCATCGGCATGCCACGCTACGCTGTCGTTTTTGTTACGGTATTTGTTGATGAGGACGCAGTTGTAACTCACACCTGTGAGCTCTTCAATGAGATTTCTTATTTCCGATACCGGCTCAGACCAAGGCTCGGGACTGAGCCCAAGTCCAGTGTAGGCAAAATAGCAATGGGGATCGCCCATCCAGCATTGTAGACGAGGCACATCGATCTGCTTGCCTGCGATGCGTAAGGACCCTTGCCACCAAGGCGTCGAAGCATCAATGGACGAAAAGAAATCGGCCGCGCTTCGCGGGCTAAGGAAGTGTGGGTAAAGGATGAGTCGATGGTCTGCTAAGAGATGGACAGTACCGGTTGAAGCTGAAAAATGTTCAGAGCCTTGTCCGTCTGTTAACTGAGCGTCAAATAAGTCTATTTGCATGCTTTAAGTGTACAACGCTCTATTTCCGGTAATAAAGATTACCGGAAATAGTGAAGTTGGTTAGGCCTAGTTTGATGATGACGAGGCCGCCTCTTCTTCATACTTAGCCACGCAGTGTCTAATGACGTCTATTGAGGACAATAAACCCGTAATCTTGCCATCTTTGGTTACGATCACATGCCGTACTCGATGGTGAAGCATCTTGCTTGCAACTTCCAATGCTGTGGCGCCTTCGCTAACTTCCACCACACTATGTGAACAAAATTCCCAAGCAGTTAGGGAACGCATTGAAGGCACCGTGTGATCAATTTTCGTGATGTCGTGGCTGCTGATCACCCCGAAACAGCGCTGCTGGCTGTCAACGACGGGTAAACATTGGCGTCCGGTTTGTTGGAATTTGAGCAGAATCTCGTCGAGCCCTGCTTCAAGCTCAACCGAATCTAACGACTGCGAGGCGTCCACTGACAGAATACCGTTCATAGCACCTCTCCTACTTCTCCGAGTGTTGGGTTTAGGCTTGTTCAACAAGCGCGAGATTCTAGCCTAAGTCTAGTTGAGCCTAAACAAAACGAGGATAAGATATTGTTTCAAGTTTCACATTTTCATAGTTTCAATGCGAACGATTAAACCATAACGCAGGAACATAAAGAATTCGAGCGCTATTACGATATACACGATACGCTATTAGTTGCGTATTTATCCGGAACTGAGTCGTTATGGCACAAGTACCCAAGCCACCCCCGGCCTTCTTCGATACTCTCGAAGAAATGAAGAATCCTTTCAAACACCGGGTTAGCTCAGTTTCGTTTCTAATTGCAAGCTCTCCCGAAAACGCCGTTAACGACTATCAGTTTGCAAGCGAGTTCATCTATAGCTATCGCGGCAGTCCTGACACATTCAGCACTTATCGTCGAGAAATTGAACACTTCCTGCATTGGTGCTGGGTAATCAAGAAAATCTCTCTGGATCAGATTGCGCGGGAGCATATTGAAGAATTCATCGAATTCTCGCGCAACCCACCGAAAAGCTGGATCTCAGCAGCCGGCGCCCCGCGTTTCATTTTCAAAAATGGATTAAGAGAGCCAAATACCGATTGGCGCCCCTATGTCAGCTCCGTGGCAGCTGACGGGGGTGAGTACACGCTCTCCTCCGCCTCTTTGCAATCCTTGCTTGGAGTATTAAGTAGTTTCTTTAACTATCTGATTCAAGAGTCTTATTTAAGCTCAAACCCAGTTTCTCAACTGCGCCAGAAGAGCAAATTCCTTAGAAAATCACAAGGTTCCGGCAAAATCCGCCGTCTCTCTCCGCTGCAGTGGGATTACGTGATAGAAACTGCCGAAAACCTCGCCAAGGCAGACCCTGCAAGGCATGAGCGCACCCTATTTATCATGCAGGCGTTATTTGCCATGTACCTGCGTATATCTGAATTAGTCGCAACATCACGCTGGGAGCCTCAAATGGGGCATTTCCAGCCCGATATCGACGGCAATTGGTGGTTCCTGACAGTCGGTAAGGGCAATAAGGAACGAGAAATCTCCGTGAGCGATGCGATGTTAGAGGCACTCAAGCGTTATCGACTTTCCCGAGGCCTAAGCCCCCTTCCCTCAGCGGGCGAATCTACCCCTCTTATCCATAAAACACGGGGGAAAGGAGGGATCACGAGCACGCGTCAGATTCGCAGCATCGTGCAGCATTGCTTCGATCTCGCAGGTGAGGCCATGCGCAAAGAAGGCTTTCACGACGAAGCAGAGCGACTCAGCGACGCGACTGTGCACTGGTTACGCCATACCGGCATTTCTGAGGACGTTAAACATCGCCCCCGAGAGCATGTGCGCGACGATGCCGGCCATGGCTCTAGCGCGATCACAGACCGCTACATTGATGTCGAACGAGCCGAGCGCCATGCCTCAGCGCGCAAAAAGCAGATTAAATAACACCAGATGTAGCAAAATCCCACAACAGAGCCCTGAATTAGGGCAATCTGCAGGCAAGTCCCTGGGAAACCTTCCTATGAGCCCCAATATCTACTAGTCTTGGCCAACACAGTATTTTTGGCAACACTGGAGAACCATGAAATTATTCTCGCAGACCCTCATAACTTTAGGCATAGCCGGTGCGCTTAGCAGCACCCTCTTCGCCGCGGAAAACGTCTCTGAAGCCAACTCTGCACTCGATATTGATACGCTATATGCGCCTCTATCGAGCGAGCCTATTTATGGCGAAACAGCACTAGAGCTACTCGAACAACTTGAGACGAAACATTACTCATCCATCCGTGTAGATGACTCGTTTTCCTCTGTTGTATTTGATAAATATCTAGAGGCGCTCGACGCGTCGAAGCTCTATTTTTTAGCGGATGATGTACAAAACATCGCGCGCTTCCGCTACACCCTCGATAACAGTCTGAGTAATGGCGACGTAGAACCTGGGTTTGAAATTTACAATATATACCACCGTAGAGTGATTGAGCGCCTGATCTACGCGATAGACAGAATTGAGAATCATGTTCCCGAGATGGACTTCACGCTCGACGAGTACATTCTTCTCGATCGCGAGGACGAGCCTTTCGCGGCAAGCATCGAAGAGCTCGATGAAATTTGGCGTAAGCGCATTAAAAATAGCGTGCTCAGCTTACGATTAACAGGTGATACCGAAGATGAGATTATTGAGAAACTGAGCAAACGATATCGAAATCAGCTCAGTCAGGTCTTGAAAACCAATGGCAAAGATATTTTTCAAGCGTACCTCTCAACCGTTGCGACCACTGTAGATCCACATACATCCTATTTCTCGCCGCGTGACTCAGAAAATTTCAATATGGGGCTTTCTCTGTCCTTGCAAGGAATCGGCGCCCAGCTCACCACTGAAGACGAATACACGAAAGTCGTTGAGCTTATCAAAGGCGGTCCCGCCGAGCGCGCGGCTGAATTACAAGAAGGCGACAAAATAATTGGAATCGGGCAAGGCGTTGATGGTGAGATCAAAGACGTCGTAGGCATGCGCCTTGATGATGTCGTCGCACAAATACGCGGCGAGAAAGACACAGTGGTACGACTGAGCGTTATACCGGTAGATGCGGTGTCAGAAAGCAGCGCAAGAACTATTAGCATTACTCGCGACACCGTGAAGCTAGAAGATCAATCCGCGAAGAAAGAAGTCATCGAACTAAGTTACGCCGATCAGGAGTATAAAATTGGCGTCATTAACCTTCCCACTTTTTACTATGATTTCGAAGCAGCGGCTCGAGGAGAAAGCGACTTTAAAAGCTCAACACGCGATGTCCGCAACTTACTTGAAGAGCTCAAAGCCGAGGGCGTTGATGCGATTGTCATGGATCTACGCAACGATGGAGGCGGCAGTCTCAGTGAGGCTAACCAACTAGTTGGCTTATTCATCAAGACAGGCCCTACTGTGCAGATTAGATATTCAGGGTTGCGAAGTGGATTCACCCGTTCGTTTGGAGATAATGATCCAACAGTCGTCTACGACGGGCCCCTCGCCGTGCTGGTAAACAGAACTAGTGCCTCGGCTTCTGAGATCTTCGCTGGTGCGATTCAAGATTATCAACGCGGCATCGTGCTTGGAGGCCAAACCTTTGGCAAAGGGACTGTTCAAGAAATTATCCCTATGAACTTCGGCCAGGTAAAACTGACTCGCTCGAAGTTCTATCGAATTTCCGGTGAGAGTACTCAGCACCGAGGCGTAATCCCAGATATCAGCTTCCCTGATTTTTACGATGCCTATGACGATATTGGAGAGAGCAATCTTGACGGCGCCCTCCCCTGGGACACGGTTAGACCTGTCGAATTCCGCACATACAATCCTATTCAGGCTCTTTTACCCACTCTCAGAGAGTTGCACGCGGCCCGCGCGATGGAATCTCCGGATTTCAATTTCCTGCTGGATCAAATTGAGCGCACACGCACGCTCCGTGAGCGTGAGACCTTGTCCCTCAATGAGGAAGTCGTCAAAGCTGACCGTGAACGTTTAAAGCGAGCTGAATTTGATGCAGAAAATCTTCGCCGACAACTGAAAGGGCTGACATTGAAGGAATGGATTAGTGATGATGACGCCGAGGATGAGCCGGAAATAGCAGCAGTAAGCTCCGATCCAGATTCTGGCACATCAGCATTAGCTGAAGTTTCTACACCAAGCGATGAAGAGACAGGCAGTAGCGCATCGATTCCCGAGGAAGAGGAAGCAGAGGAAATTGATCCGCTGTTATTAGAAAGCGGAAGGATACTCGCCGATTTCATCAATCTGAGTAGCGAACAACTAAGCGCTCGTTTCCCCTAGAAATTCAAACCTAGGAAAACACCATAGACCAATGAATTTGGTTGTCTATGGTGTCATTTGAGTGACAATAGGCTGTTAGAGAGCGGCAAGACAAGATTAGCAGGATTAGCAGTACTAGGAAGTAGCTAGTGGCGAGATTCGGAATAAGATGGCGGAGGAGGAGAGATTCGAACTCTCGGAAGGCTTTCACCTTCGCTGGTTTTCAAGACCAGTGCATTCAACCACTCTGCCACCCCTCCGCAGCAGGGTCGAAATATTACTACAAATCGCAGTTTAGTCAAACAACGAATCTCTTTTCCTAGCAATTTTCCAATGGAGTAAGCAGCGACGCTTATTGATGCCCATACCTTGAAATCTGGTAGACTGACCCAAGAATTTAAATAACTGCGGCGGTGAACCAGCTGCAATCACACATTGAATTATCGAGTTCTAAATTTTTTTATAGCATCTCTTACACAGGAATCGACATCATGAATGAGCTAAATCTTAATGCTAGCCGCGCTGAACAGAGCGCCGCTTCGGTTAACAAAGTCGTTCGTAATACGTATTCCCTGCTCTCTATGACGCTATTTTTCAGCGCACTTTGTGCAATCGCCAGCATGGCATTGGGACTAGGCCAGGGAGCTGGTCTGTTGATGATCATCGGTGGCTTCATCATGTCATTTGTCGTTAGAGCGAATGCTGAATCAAGCAAAGGCCTTATCGCCGTGTTCCTATTCGCAGGCTTTATGGGAGCCGGACTCGGCCCGATGCTTTCTACCTACCTTTCCGTTTATGCCAATGGCGCAGCAATCATCGCTCAGGCTCTGGGGGGTACAGGTTTAATATTTCTGACGCTTTCCGGTTATGCCCTCACCACCGGTCGTAATTTCAATTTCCTGGGGGGATTTTTAGCGACGGGGATGATTGTTCTCCTGGTAGCCATGATCGCCAATATTTTCCTGCAAGTACCCGCTATGAGCCTTGCAATCTCGGCGGCGGTAATCATGCTTATGTCGGGGTTCATCCTGTTCGATACCAGCCGCATAGTTAACGGCGGTGAGCGCAATTACATCATGGCAACGATTAGCCTCTACCTGAGTATCTTTAATTTATTTATTCATCTTCTAAATCTGATCGCCGCCCTCACCGGTCGTGAATAGGAGATTACTAGGTGCGTTACACGCTGCTTATTAATGCAGCACCGCAATCCGGTGAGGCCGCCCATTCTGCTATAAGATTCGCCGAGGCGGCTTTACGACAAGGCCATAGCATAGAGCAGCTTTTTTTCTATGGTGAAGGCGTCATGAATGCATCGACGCTAACGGTGATGCCACAAGATGAGCAAAATCTTCCAGCTAGTTGGGATGCACTTATTCAGAAAAACGACCTCTCCTCTATTGTTTGTGTCTCCTCCGCCATAAGGCGCGGCATTATCGATACGCAGGAAGCGACTCGCCACCAACTCAGCGCTGTCAGCTGTTACGAGAGCAGTGAGATTGGAGGACTGGGTTCGCTTATCCATGCCTTAAGTAATACCGACCGCGTGTTGAGTTTCGGCTAAGATGAGCAACCCCATGAGTAAGACAATTACACTAGTCGCGAGACGGACACCCTACGGCGGAGATAAAGCACGCCAAACCTTGGATATTGCTTTTGCCGCAGCCGTATTCGACCACGAAGTCCGGTACGTATTTATCGGTGACGGGGTATGGCAGCTCAAGAAGGAGCAATCAGCGAGTGAGATTGATAGGAAGCCTCATGCGGCTGCGCTCGAAACCTTGGAGCTCTACGGTATCGATAAGATCTACGCACTCCAAGACTCTCTCTCGGAGCGCCAACTCGATATCAATGATCTCATCGCTAATGTACAGGTAGTGGATGATGCCACTGTTCGGACATTACTGGCCGGGCCTGGCCACATCATTAACCTCTAACGTAAGTTCTAGCACGAGCACCTTATGTCAAACTTACACGTCATAGCTACTTCCCCCCAGACAACAAATTTTGTTGATCTCAAAGCTGCAGTGGCATCTGTTGACGCCGTGTTGTTTATTGAAGACGGCGTCTATTTTTCGCAAGCAGATGACGCGATGCTCAACTTCGCGACGCAGAGGCAATTTTTTCTTTCTGAAGATCTCTTGGCGAGGGGGTTAGCGTTGCGAGCAGAGCAAGAACAACTAAACTATGATGGCTTTGTCGATTTGACGACGAAGCACGAACGCTGCATTAGCTGGTATTAGTCGTGTCGCGATTTACTCCCCTGCTGGACCCTGAGGGATTTTTACTAAATTTAGACGATTGGGACCCGGAAGCTGCCGAATTTCTTGCTAACCGAGAAGAGATTGATCTCGGCGATGCTCATTGGGAGGTAATCAACACGCTAAGAGCTTTTTACGAAGTTCACCAAGTTTCACTGGCAAATCGAGCATTCGTCAGCTTGATACGTAGGGAATATGGCCCTGACAAGGGGCAAAGTCGATATCTAATGAAGTTGTTCGGTGGCAGCCCAGCCAAAATCGCTGCAAAAATAGCGGGATTACCGAAACCGGAAAATTGTTTATAGCCTCAAGCTTCGCCATACCAATTTAACCGATCTCTCAAAGCAACCACACGCCCGACGATAATTAGCGTGGGTGGTTGAATATCAAATTCTTGGATACGCTCATTAATGTCCCTCAGTGTCGAAACACAGACTTTCTGATGGCGCGTTGTGCCCTGTTCTATTATAGCGATGGGCATGTCTTCGCTCATTCCATGCCTGGTCAATTGTTTGCAAATTATCTCCAGCCCGCTAAGCCCCATATAAAATGCAAGAGTTTGTTGCTCGGAAGCTAAGAGCGCCCAGTTTAACGGCACCCCACCTTCCCTGATGTGGCCTGTTAAAAAGCGTACCGATTGAGAATAATCCCTGTGAGTGAGCGGTATGCCCGCATAAGTCGCGCAGCCTGATGCTGCGGTGATGCCGGGAACAACTTGGAACGAAATACCTGCCGCGGCGAGAGTTTCTATTTCTTCGCCTCCACGGCCGAATATGAAAGGATCCCCTCCCTTTAAGCGCAGCACCCTCTTACCTTGTTTGGCGAACCTAAGAAGCATCGAGTTGATTGATTCTTGCGGCACGGCATGATCGGCACGTGCTTTGCCAACAAATATTTTTTCCGCATCGGGTCGGAGCTTGGCGAGTATCGGCTCGCTTACTAAGCGATCATAGAGAACCACGTCTGCCTGATGCATGAGACGTAGCGCCTTGAGGGTCAACAGCTCAGGATCACCCGGCCCAGCGCCTACAAGATAGACCTCTCCAACTGCGCTAGGGGCGCGTAACGCGCGTTGCTCTATCCGTTCTTTAGCCTGTTCTTCTTTGCCGGAGTAAACCAACTCCGGAATATCACTCTCTAACACCTTCTCCCAAAAGCGTGTTCGCTCACTGATACTCGGGATTAGTTTTTTGACACTACCTCGCATGCGCCGTAACAGAGCGGCGAGCCTATCTATGCGAGCGGGTAAAAGCGAGTCTATGAGTCCTTTGATGGAGCGTGCCAGTATTGGTGACGCACCGCCGCTAGAAATAGCCACGACAATTGGGCTTCGATCGACAATGGCGGGCACGATAAAACTGCACAGCTCGGGTTGGTCGACGACGTTTACCGGAATACCTAGCCGCTTAGCGGTCTCGCTAACAGCAGTATTTACCTCGAGTGAATTTGTCGCCGCGAATACTAAGTTCGCCCCTTGAAGATGTGAAGGAACAAACTCTCCTCGGATGATTTTAGCCTGGCTCTCGCCGCACAGGGACTCCATTGAAGCACAAAGATCTGGAGCAATGACTTGCAATCTACCCCCAGCCTGGACAAGTAGATTCGCTTTGCGGAATGCGACTTCACCGCCTCCTATGACAATACAGAGTTTTGATTCGATATCCAGAAAAAGCGGTAGCCGCTCCACTAGTTCAAAATCTCAACGCCCGGCAGGTAAGGTGCGAGCGCCTTAGGAATACGAATGCTACCGTCAGCTTGCTGGTAATTTTCCATGACCGCAACCAAGGTCCGTCCTACCGCGAGTCCCGAACCATTAATGGTGTGCACGAGCTCAGGTTTACCTGTTTCAGGATTGCGCCAGCGGGTTTGCATGCGTCTAGCTTGGTAATCCGTGAAGCTCGAGCAAGAAGAAATTTCTCGATACGTTTGTTGAGAAGGAAGCCAAACTTCGAGGTCATAGGTTTTAGCAGCAGAAAATCCTAAGTCGCCACCACATAGCGCGACTTTACGATACGGCAATTCTAATGCCTGTAAGATTGACTCAGCGTGACTTGTGAGTTCCTCGAGTGCGCGTTCCGATTCCTCAGGACGTACCACTTGGACTAATTCAACTTTTTCGAACTGGTGTTGGCGAATCATTCCTTTGGTATCGCGACCATAGCTACCTGCCTCCGATCTAAAACAAGGCGTGTGGCATGCAAATTTCAAGGGCAGTTGATTGGCTTCGATAATCACATCTCTGACCAAGTTAGTTACAGGCACTTCGGCTGTAGGGATCAAATAGTAATTTTGCTCGCCATTTAATTTGAAGAGATCTTCTTCAAACTTAGGCAGCTGCCCCGTTCCCTGTAGTGAGTCAGCGTTGACGATAAATGGGACATTTACTTCTTGATAGCCATGCTGAAGCGTGTGTTGGTCGAGCATGAATTGGGCTAGCGCTCGATGCAATCGAGCTGTACGCCCGCGCATTACAACGAATCGAGAGCCTGTCAGCTTCGCTGCCGTTTCAAAATCCAGGCCTTGATCTAGCGCTTCTCCCAGATCAGCATGATCACGCGGCTCGAAATCAAAAGCCGGTACTTCGCCCCATAAAGCAATCTCGACGTTGGCCGACTCATCGTCCCCTTCAGGCACTGAGTCATCAGGGACGTTAGGCACGCACATCACGTAGGCGTTAAACTCGTCTTGCAATGCGTTTAACGCAGCCTTCTTATCTTCCAATTCGGTGTTGATTGCCTCCATGGACGCTAAGATTTCAGTCGCATCCTCTCCTTTCGCCTTCGCCTGCCCAATTAGTTTAGATCGCGTTTTACGCTCATTCTGCAGCGACTCTGTAGCTAGCTGGAGCGCTTTACGCTGGCTGTCTACCGAATTTAATAATTGGGTATCGAGAATAAACTTTTTCTTTGCGAGCAATAGCGCCAACTGGTCGGCTTCGGAGCGTAAACGCTTAGGGTCTAACATGACATTATCCTGTGAATTCGATTAGGGCTTAGTTGGCAAGGCAGTGCCTTAAACAAATAAGCGACTTAGCTGCATGCCACCTAGAGTGGCCGCTAGGCAAACGAGAAAGCTCGTCGCGACATAAGCAATAGCGCTATTGTAATTGCCCTGCTGAAGTAACAAAAGGGTATCTAGCGAGAATGAAGAGAATGTCGTGAAAGCACCTAGTAGGCCTACCACGAAAAATGGCCGCCAAAGATCGTGCGCGAGAATTTTGTCACCAATCAGAATTACCGCCACACCAATTAAGAATGAGCCAATGATATTCACGCCAAGTGTCGCCCACGGGAACCGTGTGCCCAATAGCGCACTCGCTGCGAGCCCGAAAGATAAACGAAGCATGGAGCCAATCGCACCGCCAAGCCCCGCTGCCAGAAGGTTAATCAGCATAGTAGGCCTCCCCTCTTTTCCGAGCACCTAACATTCAAAGGCATCATTGCGAATAACCTCGATATCCGCGGGCGGAGTAAAAACAAATAAAGCATCATCGATACTTTCATTGATAACCACATTCTCGAAGCGCCACAGAGTCCGTTGACCATTTCTTGCCTCGATCACAATGCCATCGAGCTTCTCTCCTATGAAGCTGAGACGAATTCTGCGATTCACATTACTAATGTCACGAGGAAGTAATTCGAACTCTACGACATCGCTATCACCAGCCGAGCTCATCGAAATCTCGTACTCTTGCTGCAACCCCTGTGTACGCCCTCCTAACAACTGCGCAGCGAGCTCAGAATCATCGTTACGCCAAGGTTCAATGACAACTTGCTCGAGGTCAGGTTGATAATTCCAAAGCCATTCACCATTGGTGACAAGGAGTTCCGGGAACGGTTCAACTGTCTCCCATAAAAAGCCATTCGGCTTTTTCAACAGCATCCGTATAGTTGACTCCTCCAATACAGCCCCATCTGCTTCAACAATTAACTGTTTCACGTCGGCATGGATGGTAGCCATATTTGCGAGCTTAGCGGTCAATAGATCGTGGGATTCGGCATTAGAGGCGCCAGCAATTACCATTAACAATAATGAAACGAGCTTGTGCAAAACAGGCTGTCGCGACCGCCGTTTTAGCAGCAGATTGGGAGAGAACAGTCCAGATACGGTGAAACCCACCATGGGAACCCTTAATAGAAAAGTTGCAGTCTGCTGTCGCATCTAACCGCGCGGCGGTGGTGGCGCTAGCACTTCACGCTGACCATTCGTTCCCATCGGGGATACGACACCTGTCGCTTCCATGGTCTCAATCATGCGTGCCGCCCTATTGTAACCAATCCGCAATCTGCGCTGTACCGAAGAAATAGAGGCCTTTCGAGTCTCCGTAACGAACGCTACAGCTTCGTCATAGAGAGCATCATCTTCATCGTCGCCTGAATCGCTGGCACTTGCCCCCATCGCCCCCATATCGGAGTCGTCGGTGCCCGCGGTGATGGAATCAATGTAGATCGGCGCTGCCCGTGACTTCCAGTCTGCGACCACCCTGTGGACTTCTTCGTCGCTCACGAATGCTCCATGGACTCGCGTGGGGACTCCTCCACCCGGGGGGAGGAATAACATATCACCATGTCCTAGGAGTTGCTCTGCGCCACCTTCTCCTAGGATTGTGCGAGAATCGACCTTCGACTGAACCATGAATGAGAGCCGCGTAGGAATATTCGCCTTAATAAGACCCGTCAATACATCCACCGATGGGCGCTGTGTCGCAAGCACCAGATGTATACCTGCCGCACGTGCTTTCTGTGCGATGCGTGCAATGAGTTCTTCCACTTTCTTGCCGACCACCATCATCATGTCAGCCAATTCATCGACGATGACTACGATATTGGGCAAGGCCTCCAATTCTGTTGCCGCTTGCTCTTCATCGAGCAGCATCGGATCTGGTTTCCAGAGCGGATCCAATATCGGCTCACCCGCCTTCTTCGCCTCAAGCACTTTCTTGTTATATCCGGCGAGATTGCGAACCCCGAGAGCAGACATCAGTTTGTAGCGACGCTCCATTTCAGCAACGCACCAACGCAATCCATTCGCCGCATCTTTCATGTCGGTGATTACCGGCGTGAGCAGGTGCGGGATGCCGTCGTAGACCGACAGTTCCAGCATCTTCGGGTCGATCATGATGATGCGAACTTGGTCAGGACTCGATTTAAACAACAAACTCAAAATCATCGCGTTGATTCCGACCGATTTACCGGAACCCGTTGTGCCCGCGACTAAGAGATGTGGCATTTTTGCCAGGTCTACGATCACCGGCTTACCGACGATATCGTGTCCAAGCGCCATGCTCAGTGGTGAAGCCGCTTTATCAAATTCAGGCGTAGACAGCACTTGGCTGAGCTGAATAATCTCCCGCTTCTCATTTGGAATCTCGATGCCTATGACGGTCTTTCCGGGAATCACTTCGACTATGCGTACCGAAACAATGGCTAAGGAGCGAGCGAGATCTTTCGCAAGATTGCTGATACGGCTCACTTTAACGCCAGGCGCTGGCTGCACTTCGAAGCGAGTAATCACAGGGCCGGGATTAACCGCCGTAACTTCGATCTCAATGCCAAAATCACTGAGTTTCAACTCGAGTAGCTTCGACATTGCCTCTAGGGATTCTTTGGAGAACCCTGAGTCGTTAGTTTCCTGCCACGCATCAAGCAACCCTATCTGCGGCAGTTCACCGGCACCAATATCTGCAAACAGTGAGCCTTGACGCTCCTGTTCTACCCGCTTGCTGCGCACCGGCGGCTTCGGCTTATCCAGCTTGATCGTGGGAGGAACCCGCTTCTTCTGTTTTTCCACGTGTACATCGATCACTTTCTTTCTGGAATTGATCCGCTCACGATTCGCAGCGGACTCCTTACGATCCCTCAGCCACTGAGCTCCCCTGTTTACAATCAGTTCGTATGCCGCAATGCTGATGTACCCCAGCCTGTCGATCAAAGACAACCAAGATAATTCCACGGAAATGGTCAGGCCGAATAGGAAAATGGCGAACAACAACAACGTTGATCCGAGCTCCGCTAATAGCGGCAGAGTAATGTCTAAGACTAGATTCCCGAGAATTCCACCCGCCGAAGGTAGTGCGCCACTGGTTTCGATGTGCAATGCGGCTAACCCGCAGGCTGCAATGAGTAAGAGTGCGAAGCCAGCGAGTTTCAGGGCCATTAATTGCCAAATCAAAGGAGCCTTCGATTCTGCCTGTCCGCGAAGAGCGGCGACTACTTTGTACAAGAGGAATAGCGGTAAGGTATATGCGAGTGCTCCGAATACTTGCAGCAGCACGTCGGCCAGCCAAGCCCCCCAAGCACCGATGGCATTATGAATCTCTTCCGCAGATCCTCCTCCTGTCGTCCAACTGGGGTCATTGGGTGAATAGCTTATGAGCGCAATCATTAAGATAAGCGCCATCAAAAGGTAGGCAATCATCAAGCCCTCACGGATCAAGCGATCCAGGAGTGTGTGCACCGCTGGGTGTTCCGATTGTTCGAGCTTCATTTTAGTATTTGGTTTCAATAGTAATAATCTTTTTCTAGCCAAGAGCTTACGTATAATAGCTAATCTATTCTATGATCAAAAAAGGCGCCAGCGAGCGAACCGCGCAGAACAGCCTATAAGGTTTAACGGTTAAACACCTCGAAAATTGAGTAGAATGTGCGCTTTACCACCATTCAATCACCTCGCATTTATGACAGGCCACACATGACAGATTCCATCCATCACCAACTCATCGTTTTAGGCTCCGGTCCAGCCGGTTTTACAGCGGCTATATACGCCGCTCGCGCAAATCTCAATCCTGTCGTTATCACAGGCATGGTTCAAGGCGGGCAGCTCACCACAACCACCGAAGTCGATAATTGGCCGGGGGACGTAGAAGGTCTACAGGGACCCGCGTTAATGGAAAGAATGCAACGTCATGCGGAACGGTTCGATACCCAAATCGTTTTCGATCACATCAACAGCTGCGACCTGAGCAAACGCCCCTTTACGCTGACAGGCGATATGGGGAGCTATACTTGTGACGCACTCATCGTCGCCACGGGTGCATCAGCCCAATATCTCGGCCTCCCCTCTGAAGAAGAATTCATGGGGCGCGGAGTTAGCGCATGCGCTACATGCGATGGCTTTTTCTACAGAGACAAACCGGTTGCAGTGATCGGTGGCGGCAATACCGCAGTGGAAGAAGCACTCTACCTTGCCAATATCTGCTCTCATGTCACGCTCGTTCACCGTCGCGACTCACTCCGAGCGGAAAAAATCCTCCAAAACAAACTTTTTGATCGCGAAGCAGAAGGCAAAATCACTATCGAATGGAATACGAATTTAGACGAAGTCCTGGGTGATGAGTCCGGTGTCACCGGCTTGCGACTACGCGCAACAGATGGAGGAGAGACACGGGAGATTAGTGTTGATGGTGTATTTATCGCCATCGGGCACGTACCCAATTCTGAAATTTTCACCGATCAACTCGAATTACGAAACGGCTATGTTGTGATCAACACAGGACTAAGCGGCAACGCGACTCAAACCAGCGTCCCTGGTGTCTTCGCCGCAGGCGATATTGCGGATCAAGTGTATCGCCAAGCCGTGACCAGCGCTGGCTTCGGCTGTATGGCGGCGCTCGATGCTGAGCGCTTCCTCGATAAATAGCGATGATATTGCCTTGGTTAGAGGATTTGGGAGGCACCTTCCCTAATCCAACAGCCGCGCTCAAAGAGCCGAATGGCTTACTGTGTGCGGGGGGAGATTTGGAGCCAGACACCCTGATCTCCGCCTATAGCCAAGGCATTTTTCCATGGTTCGACGAAGATCAACCAATCCTGTGGTGGTCACCAGACCCTAGGATGATTATTGAATTAAGTGAATTCTCAATCTCTCGTAGTCTTCGCAAATTTATTAACAAGAGGCGTCTGCGTGTCACAATTGACAGCGCCTTCGATACTGTTATTCGGGCTTGCGCAGCTCCCCGCGATGAACTCGGAGGGACGTGGATAACTGAAGATATGATTGAAGCTTACTGTAGGCTCAACGCATTAGGCTTCGCGCATTCTGTCGAAGTTTGGGATGATCAAACGCTTGTAGGCGGACTGTATGGCGTAGCACTCGGGCCTAATTTCTTCGGCGAGTCGATGTTTTCTAAAGTCAGTAACGCCTCAAAAGTTGCGCTGGCGACACTCGCCACGCAACTCATTCGATGGGGCTTTTCGCTCATTGACTGCCAGGTCAGCAATCCTCATTTGCGATCACTCGGCGCCATGGAAATCAGTCGCGAGAGGTTTTTAGCGCGCATCACAGCCCAATGCTATGAAGACGCTACGGCTACCGCCTGGTCATTAGATATGGATTTAAGCCATGGGCCTACTTCCGAATCCATTTACGGGAAGACTGCCTTTCATGAGTAAGCCAGGGCCAACACCTGATGCGCGCCATGCGCTCCGACTCTTCAGAACGCCGCCGCATAAATGCAGTTATCTCGACCAAGAGACAGCGACGACAATTTTCGTAGATCCAGAAATTATTCCTTCCATTGAATTATTGAGCGAGTTGAGCGATTTAGGCTTCCGACGAAGCGGCTCCCATCTCTATCGACCTGATTGTGAATCCTGTTCTGCTTGTGTCTCCGTACGCATACCCGTGACCGAATTCAAACCATCAAAACGCTTCCGGAGAGTATTATCTAGAAATTCAGATGTCGCTGTTCGGGCATTAGATTCCATCGCATCGAATGAAGAAGCCTTAGCCCTCTATACACGGTATATCAATACACGGCACCAAGATGGCGATATGTATCCCGCCACTAAAGAGCAATTTGATTCGTTCATTCTCAGTACGAGTGAAGCGACTCGATTTTTCGGTTTCTATCTAGACGACAGGCTTATTTGCATCGCCGTATGTGACCAGCTGCTACAGGGTTTGTCGGCCGTGTACACGTTTTTCGACCCCGATAAGGGTAATCGCTCTCTAGGATCATTCGCTATCCTCTGGATGATTCAAGCTGCTAGAGAGAACAACCTTCCGTACGTCTATCTAGGATACTGGGTCAAAGAGTGTCCCAAAATGGAGTATAAACTCGACTATAGACCGATAGAGCTATTGCGGGACAAGCGCTGGATTCGTATAAGCTGATGCAGCGACAATGCCTCCCCTAGCGTTCAGACAAGAAATCGGGCACAATGCGCCGCTTATTAAGTACAGAGGCCTGGCAATGGCAAAAGAAGATCAGATTGAAATGGAAGGCGAAGTCGTTGATACGCTTCCTAACACGATGTTCCGCGTTAAGCTTGAAAACGGCCACGTGGTAACAGCTCATATTTCGGGCAAGATGCGTAAAAACTATATTCGCATCCTGACTGGAGACCAAGTTCGTGTGGAGTTAACTCCTTACGACCTGACTAAGGGTCGCATCACTTACCGCGCTCGATAATCTATTCGAGCGCCGCGTCGGCTATTTAATTCCACCACTTACCTTTGAATACTCGCTTCGGAGACTGTCTGTTTCGCAGACTTCGTGCTTTTCTGCGCTTTAGTTTCAATGACAATCTCTCCGTCGACCGAGCTCACTTTCACTTCACCGCCGTGTGCGAGTGTTCCAAATAAAACATCTTCAGCGATAGCCTTCTTGAGCTTTTCTTGAATCAAGCGAGCCATAGGCCTCGCTCCCATCGACTCGCTATAACCATGCCGAACGAACCAGTCCACCGCACTTTCATCCACGTTCAATTGAACATTCTTTTGATCAAGCTGGACTTGCAGTTCGACAATAAACTTATCCACGACTGTCTTTATAGTCTCGATAGTCAGCGCCCCGAATTGAATAATGGCATCTAATCTATTCCTAAACTCAGGACTAAAGCTTTTCTTAATCATCTCCATACCGTCGCTGGAATGATCCTGTTCCGTGAATCCTATTGATGCGCGCGCCATCTCTTGCGCACCGGCATTTGTCGTCATGATCAGAATGACGTTACGGAAATCTGCTTGTCGTCCGTTATTGTCCGTTAAGGTTCCATGATCCATTACCTGCAACAATAAATTAAAGACATCAGGATGCGCCTTTTCGATCTCATCCAGCAAAACAACGCAGTGTGGATTCTTACTGACTGCTTCAGTGAGTAAGCCGCCTTGATCGAAACCGACATAGCCTGGAGGCGCACCTATTAATCTGGAGACAGTGTGACGTTCCATGTATTCGGACATATCAAATCGAAGCAATTCTATGCCCATTATCTTCGCGAGCTGCTTACTGACTTCAGTTTTACCGACGCCGGTGGGGCCCGCAAAGAGGAATGAACCGATTGGTTTGTCTTCCGCACCTAAGCCGGCACGCGATAGCTTTATCGCGGTTGCCAATGCAGAAATAGCGACATCTTGGCCAAACACAACCATCTTCAAATTTGATTCTAAATTGCGTAATGCTTCCACATCGCTGGTAGAAACTTGCTTCGGTGGGATTTTCGCCATTGAGGCCACCACTCGTTCCATGTCCACAGCCTGGATTAACTTTTTCCGTTTGCTCGGTGGCTGTAGGCGCTGATACGCACCAGCCTCATCCATCACATCAATCGCTTTGTCGGGCATAAAACGATCGTTGATATAGCGACTGGCAAGCTCCGAGGCCGCCTGTAATGACTTGTCGCTGTAGCGAAGTTCATGATGCTGCTCGAAGCGGCTCTTGAGTCCCTTGAGAATTTTATAAGTCGTTTCCACATCAGGTTCATCGACATCGACTTTTTGGAATCGCCGCGATAAAGCACGATCTTTCTCGAATATGCCGCGATACTCCTGATACGTAGTTGAGCCGATGCAGCGCATCTGACCGCTAGTCAGCGCGGGCTTGAGTAAATTAGAAGCATCCATCACACCGCCCGATGCCGCCCCTGCACCAATAATCATGTGTATCTCATCGATAAAAAGCACGGCACTGCTGTCTTTTTTCAGTTCGTTTAATAGCGCCTTGAATCTCTTTTCGAAATCACCGCGATATTTGGTGCCAGCGAGGAGCGCGCCGAGATCCAAAGAATAGATGACGCTATCGGACAACACTTCGGGCACTTCGCCATCGACAATTCGCTTGGCGAGGCCTTCAGCTACCGCAGTCTTTCCCACGCCTGATTCACCGACAAGCAAGGGATTGTTCTTGCGTCGGCGAGAGAGCACCTGCACCACTCGTGTGATTTCGTCATCACGCCCAATAAGAGGATCAATACGTCCTGCTTCGGCCTCCGCATTCAAGTTCGTGGCGAAGCTCTGAAGTGCGCTTTTGCCGCCCTCGCTCCCAGTCTGTTCGCTTTCTTCAACGAATGCGCCCTCCTCAGTGGGCTCACCGTCGAGTTTCGATATCCCGTGTGTAATAAAGTTAACGACATTGATTCGACTGATATCTTGCTCTAGCAATGCGAATACGGCGTGGCTTTCCTGCTCACTAAAGATGGCGACGAGGACATTTGCGCCTCCCACCTCGCGCTTACCCGAGGACTGAACATGGAAAACTGCTCGCTGCAGCACGCGCTGAAAACCGAGCGTAGGATGAGTCTCTAATTCCTCGTTATCTTCTGGAATGAGTGGGGTATTCGATTCGATATAGCTCACTAGCTCATTGCTTAGGCGTACGAAATCACAGTCACACGCCGACAAAACCTCTCGTGCAGACTCATCATCGATCAATGCGAGCAACAGGTGCTCAACCGTCATAAACTCATGGCGACGTTCCTGCGCACTGCGGTACGCGCGACTAAGCGTCGATTCGAGATCTTTACTGAGCATAGATTTCCATCCAACTAACTAAAAATAGGGAATAAACGGCTTAAGCCTCATCTTCCTCAACGGCACAGAGCAAAGGCTGCTCACATTCTGCGGAGTAATGATTAACCTGCTCTGCCTTTGTTTCCGCTACATCTTTACTAAACACACCGCACACGCCTTTACCTTCAGTGTGTACCTTTAGCATCACGCGGGTTGCCGTCTCGGGATTCATTCCAAAAAACGCACGCAGTACTTCCACCACGAATTCCATGGGTGTGTAGTCGTCATTTAGCAGCACAACCTTGTAGAGGGGTGGCCTTTTTAACTTAGGCCTCTCGCTCGCCAGTGCAAAGCCAACGCTGAAATCGTGGTCATCCTGGTCATCGCTAGGCCCCAACTTCGGCCCCCTGCGCATCAACAGTGACGTTTTATCAAACATCTTAATTCTCGTCTTGGCTCGTTAATCGCCCCAGCAGGGTCGATCTTATCAATTTCGTGAGTGCTCAGAATTTGAGCAAATTCACAGGCTTGGGCAGACAGTCTACCACCAACAGAAGGAAGAGATTGAGGCGAAGCGCCGGTTTACAAGGCTGCAGACGATTTTTTGTCAGTTTTTAACAGCCCTCGCCGATAGCTAAATGCTGCTGTTTTCTAAATTAGTTGCAATATTCGGAGTTGAAATTTATCCAAATTCAAGTAAATATGACAGCAAGTCACAGACAGTGACAAAAAAATAACAATAAATAATAAGAAGTATGGAGTACCGCTATGAGCAACGGCCAAGTTAAGTGGTTCAACAATGCGAAAGGGTTCGGATTCATCCTGCCCGACGATGGAGGAGCAGATTTATTCGCACACTACTCCTCGATAGGCATGGATGGCTACAAAACGCTTAAAGCTGGCCAGAAAGTGACCTTTGACCTTGTGACCGGCCCCAAAGGCCCTCACGCCTCGAACATTGTACTCGCCGAGGGTGAGCAAGCATCCGGCGATGACACGGACACGGAAGACGCCTAGCCCGACAAAGCACCCTCTTACACGATCAATTGTTTATCGGGCTAGTAAAGGCAGGCAAGTGTGCACCCGCCTGCCAGGACAATTGCGCGACATATTGTCAGACTCTTTCCTGCATCATGTAACGTAACGGGCAATGAGACTATGCTCAACCCACTACTGTAAGGGATTAGCTTGGCTAGTATTATCCTCTTCAATAAGCCTTATGGAATTTTGTCGCAATTCAGCGGCGAAGACCCAACTACCACCCTCTCTGAGTTCATCGATGCACCGGGCTTTTATCCGGCCGGCCGACTTGATAAAGACAGCGAAGGATTGCTCCTGCTTACGGATTGCGGACAACTACAGCATCAAATCAGCCATCCAAATTACGACAAACAGAAGACTTACTGGGCACAAGTTGAGGGGACTGTGGACGAAAATGCGCTGCAGCAATTACGGCGCGGAGTTGCCCTCAAAGACGGAACCACCAAACCTGCCGAAGCATGCTGCATCCAAGCACCTCAGGTCGCCCCACGCATCCCGCCTATCAGAGAGCGTAAGCACATCCCAACATCATGGATAGCGCTTAAAATTAGTGAGGGAAAGAACCGGCAAGTGAGGCGCATGACGGCAGCTGTGGGGTTTCCAACATTGCGTCTCATAAGAGTAGCTGTCGGAGACTGGCAGCTCGAGGGTTTGGCACCAGGAGACTGGATCAAACACACTCTCTCTGATGAGGAGATTAAATCACTCAAACTTTCCAGCGAGCCAAGGATTCCTCATCGCTATCGCGGCTCTGCACCCAAGCCTCGCCATCGGAAGTCGCCTGCTTCTTCCAGAAAGGCGCGCGGCTCTTCAAAAAGTCCATCATGAACTCCGCGGCTTCAAATGCTGCATGACGATGAACGCTCGCCGCGCCAACGAGGACTATCTGCTCCTTCGTCTCCATTCTCCCTACTCGATGAACTATACGCGTGGCGAGCAGCGGCCATCGTTGGCTCGCTTCGGTGGCAATCTTCGATAAGGCTTTCTCCGTCATCCCTGGATAGTGCTCCAGAGTGAGCGTCGTCACCGCCGTCTCTTGATCTGCTTGGTGAAACTCCCTGACTAGCCCTGTGAAAATCACTATCGCGCCGGCATCGCCAGCTTCGGCGACAATCGCATCGTATTCCTCTTGCACCATAAAATCGCCAACTTGAATACGAACACTCACGCCTAGCCTCCTGTCATTGGGGGAAAAATGGCTAGCTCATCGCCCTGCCTGATCACATCTTTCACGCCTGCCATCGACTGATTGATAGCGACCAACAAACTGGAAGCCAAGCGCTCATCCAACATAGAGAGTGCGCCGCCTCGTAACTCAGCTAACAAATCCTCGACAGTAGCATCCTCTGCTAAAGTGAGGATGTCGCTATCGGCACCGCGAGATTCGCGCACACTCGCGAAATATAAAACTTCAATATCCATTATCTAAAGAGCCTCACGCCGATAGTGCCCACTTCGACCGCCAGTTTTCTCATTGAGGCAAATATCCCCAATAATCATATTCTTATCCACCGCCTTACACATGTCATAAATAGTCAGCAACGCGACCGACACTGCCGTCAACGCCTCCATTTCAACACCTGTCTGTCCAAGTACTTTACAGCGTGCCGACACAAGCACTGCGCTTTCAACTACTTCTAGATCGAGATTCACCGAAGTGAGCATCAGAGGATGGCAGAGCGGGATGAGTTGCGAACAGTTCTTCGCACCTTGAATTCCAGCTATGCGAGCTATCGCTATCACATCTCCTTTCTTGTGACCTCCAGCTCGAATGAGATCTGCCGTCGCTGGAGACATATCAATACGTCCCTGGGCGATGGCCAATCGCGCTGTGACTTCTTTGTCGCCGACATCTACCATGCGAGCATTACCCTGCGCATCTAGATGAGTAAGTGGCTGTTCGCCATGTCCCATTTTGATTGTCCTTTGCAATTACTGTGTACTGCGGCGACGCCAATACAGGCATCAATGTTTATGCTTCGATGATATCGGGCTTGGGGATCAATAGCCAAGCTTGCAGAAGCTTGGCACGGTCGCTTGATTGCCGCTAGCATGCGCACTTTTACCACAAATGAGTAGCGAACCGTGTCCCAAGCTAACGAAAATCGACATCTCCCCCATCTAACCGTGGCACTCGTCATACGCAGAGGTAAGGAATACCTGATGGTCGAGGAGCGTGATAAAAGCATTAGCGGCGAAAGTAATGAAGCCGCGAGCTCAAGCCAAATGGTTTATAATCAACCCGCTGGTCACGTCGAATGTCATGAGACCATTTTAGATGCTGCGCTGCGAGAAGCTCTCGAAGAGACCGCTTGGCGAGTCACTCTCGACTCCCTAGTAGGCATCTATCATTACTCCGCACCTAATAATGGCATTCGATATGTGCGTGTTTGCTTCGCTGCTACTGCCGAAGAATTAACGGACGCGAACTTAGATCCAGATATCATGGCAGCGCACTGGCTTGAGCTCGATACCATTAAGACCTTGCCATTACGCAGCCCCTTGGTACTCAAAGTCATAGAAGACTACGAGGCGGGCCAATCCTATCCGCTCTCTTTGATTCAAGTCTAACTTCAAGGACCGCAATAGTTTGATGCACGAACAATCGAAACCTAGAGTCATCGTCGGCATGTCGGGAGGCGTTGACTCATCCGTCGCCGCCCACCTACTCATTGAGCAGGGATATGCCGTCGAAGGCCTATTCATGAAGAATTGGGACGAAGACGATGGCACTGAATACTGCACTGCAAAAGTAGATTTGGCCGATGCCCAATCTGTCTGTGATAAATTAGGCATCAAACTCCATACCGCTAACTTCGCCGCAGAATACTGGGATCACGTATTCGAACATTTTTTGCAGGAATATCGCGCAGGCCGGACGCCTAACCCGGATGTGCTCTGCAATCGTGAAATAAAGTTCAAAGCATTCCTAGACTACGCCTCAGACCTTGGCGCTGATTTCATTGCGACCGGCCACTATGTACGAAAGGCGAATCTAGATGGAGAAGCAGTCCTTTTGAAAGGCTTAGATCAAAATAAGGACCAGAGTTATTTCCTCTGTGAGGTGAATTCCGACAACCTCGCCCGCTCACTCTTCCCTATAGGCGAGCTTGAGAAAAACGAGGTGCGCGCTATCGCAGAAAGCCTAGGACTGAGCACGCATGATAAAAAAGACAGCACGGGCATTTGCTTTATCGGGGAACGAAAATTTAAAGACTTCCTAGAACAATATCTCCCCGCACAACCAGGTCTGATTCAAACAGAAACCGGTGAAACCATCGGTGAACACGCGGGTCTCATGTATTACACCATCGGGCAACGTCAAGGCTTAGGCATCGGTGGCCTCAAAGAATTTGATGAAGCCCCGTGGTTTGTTGCTAAAAAAGACTTGCAACATAATATTCTCATTGTGGCGCAGGGAACCGACAATCCTCTGCTCTTCAAGCGGCATTTAATCACCGCGAAGCCTACCTGGATTAGTCCTACCGCACCGAATCTTCCGATGCGATGTCATGCTAAAATCCGTTACCGTCAAAAAGATCAAGCCTGCACAGTCACGCGAACAGATCATGGATTGCTAGTCGAATTCGAAGAGGCTCAGCGCGCAGTGACGCCCGGTCAATACTTAGTAATGTATGACGGGGAACGCTGCCTCGGCGCTGCCATTATTGAGCAAGCGGTTGAATCGAGCACTGTATTAGCCGAAGGCTCACCGTCATGAATCAAAACCGCAAAGACAGCACACTCGATACACTCAGCAAGAGAGAATATCAAACACTCGCGATCGCCAGTGTTTTGCAATGCGCCAAACTCATCGACAAAATCGCTCGAACCGGTGAGTTAGACAGGCAGGAGGTGAGCAGACTGCAAGAACCACTCTTCGCCTTGAATCCACGACACAACTCCGACGTCTTTCCAAGCCCTTCGCAGTATCTCCCCGGGCTGACACTCATCGAAGCCTTAGCGGTGAGCGGCTCCTTGCGAAGCTTACAACTTCCCGTCCAATACTCGGTCGGCATGCTCCGGTTGGCAGATGCCGTACTCGCTTCTCCGGAGCTCGCAACGTCGATTCGAGACGGAATAAAGCAGGTGGTGCGAGACAATGAGACATCGTGCTCCCAGCAAACCGAAGATCTCGCTTTAATCTACAAAGACACCCTCAGCAAACTGCCTCGCCCCATTCAGATACAAGGCAAGGCTGCCGCGCTGCAGGACCTCGACAATGCCGCAGCGATCCGCTCCCTTTTGCTCGCAGGAGTGCGCTCGGGAGTATTTTGGAGGCAGCTGGGTGGGCGTCGCTGGCAACTCCTCCTGGCGAGGAAAAAGCTCGCAGCCGCCGCGTCGAATCTGAAGAAACACGCAATCAGCAACCTACACTGACCGATTATCTGCCCGCGTATTGCAAGTCTCGCTAATGGCAACTTCGATTGCCTGTGCGATAATACGACCATTAGACACTAAGGAAGATCATGCAATGACTGCTCAGCCATTTAACCAATTGACCGCCATTTCTCCGCTAGATGGACGCTACGCGTCGAAATGCGACTCACTCGCCCCCTTCTTCAGTGAATATGGCTTGATGAAGTATCGAGTGCTGGTAGAAATTCGGTGGTTGCAGGCGCTTGCAGCGAACGAACAAATTACCGAACTGGCGGCGTTGAGCGCTGAGGCTAGCCAGTTTCTGGACGAGGTTGCAGCAGGCTTTTCTCTCGAAGATGCGGCTCGTGTCAAGGAGATCGAAGCAACCACAAACCATGACGTGAAGGCTATCGAGTACTTCATCAAAGAAAAACTAACAAGCAATCCTGAACTCACCCACCACCTCGAGTTCGTGCATTTCGCCTGCACCTCGGAAGATATCAACAATCTCGCCTACGCACTTATGCTGAAGGCCGGTCGTGACGAAGTATTGTTGCCAGAAATGAAACTTGTTGAGGCAAAGGTCAAAGACCTAGCAACCACTCACGCAGAACAACCTCTGCTTTCTCGAACACACGGGCAGCCAGCCTCTCCCTCCACCCTCGGCAAAGAATTTGCGAATGTAAGCTATCGCATGCAGCGTCAGATCAAATCCTTGGAAAACGCTGAAGTGCTAGGGAAGATTAATGGGGCCGTCGGTAACTACAACGCGCATCTGTCAGCTTATCCCAATATCGATTGGCAGAGCTTTGCTCAACAATTTGTAGAAAATTTAGGTTTGAGTTGGAATCCTTACACGACACAGATTGAACCTCATGACTATGTCGCCGAACTATTCGGTATATGCGCTCGATTCAACACTATTTTGATCGATTTAAATCGCGACATCTGGTCCTACATATCTATCGGTTATTTCAAGCAACGAACGATAGCTGGCGAAATTGGTTCGTCCACAATGCCGCACAAAGTCAATCCCATCGATTTTGAAAACTCCGAAGGCAACCTAGGATTAGCCAATGCAATGCTTAATCATCTAGCGAAAAAACTACCTATTTCTCGCTGGCAACGGGATCTTACCGACTCGACGGTGCTGCGCAATATTGGTGTTGGTTTAGCCTACAGTATGATCGCTTACAGCTCTGCCTTGAAAGGCCTTAATAAGCTCGAAGTAAACGCGACAGCGATCAATACCGACATAGATAACTGCTGGGAAATACTTGCAGAACCGATTCAAACAGTCATGCGACGTTATCGAATCGATCAGCCCTACGAGAAGCTCAAAGAGTTAACTCGGGGTAAACAAATCAATCAGGAGTCAATGCAAGCGTTCATACAAACATTGGAGATACCTGATTCCGCAAAACAGGAGCTGCTAGCCCTAACTCCCCGAACTTATCTAGGCAATGCAGCACAGCAGGCGCGCAGCATTTGAAATTCAATGTCATTCGAGCCGACTTCGATCGAGCGGAATTTCTTGAGAAGTACTGGCAGAAAGAGCCGGTAATCATCAGGCAGCTGATTCCCGAGTTCACCGATCTTATCAGCCCGGAGGAACTCGCTGGCTGTGCATGCGAGGAGCTCGTCGAGAGTCGCGTGATCACAGAGTTCACACCAGATGACTACCAACTCCAAAATGGCCCCTTTACCGAGAAAGACTTCACCGGACTGCCCGAAGAAAATTGGACACTACTCGTCCAGGCAATGGATCAATGGTTCGAAGAAATCGCCAATCTGCGTGAACAGTTCAATTTTGTGCCTAGTTGGCGTGTCGATGATGTAATGATTTCTTTCGCCAGCAATAACGCAGGCGTTGGTCCCCACTTCGACAATTATGACGTTTTCCTGCTGCAGGGAATGGGTCGAAGACGCTGGCGCGTCGGCCAACGCTGCGATGACGCGACCGCTTTAAGAGACTCGTCTCAGGTCAAATTGCTGCAAGATTTCATTCAAAGCGCAGAGTATGAACTTGAAGCTGGTGATGCACTCTACATCCCTCCTCGGGTAGCCCATTGGGGAACCTCACTCGGCGATAGCCTGTGCTACTCGATAGGATTCCGCGCCCCTTCCTACGGCGAGATGCTGGAAGGTTTTAGCGACTTCCTCATTCGTAGCAGCAAGAGCGAAGATCGCTTCGAAGATCCAAGCCCACACATTCCCGCCGACGTGAACGAGATTGACTCGCACTCACTCGACCTTAGCTTTCAAGCCATCAAATCTCAACTAGAGCAGCCCCTCTTATTCAAACAATGGTTCGGCTGCCATGTGACTCAAGCGAAATATCCCGAGCTGATTGAGCCGCTCGATGAGGAGTCCCTGGAAGTTTTGGAAGCCGCCTTGGAAGATGCGAGCAGTGTCAGTCATCACCCTTCGTCACGTTTCGCCTACATGAGCGTGGATGAGCAGCAACTACTCTTATTTGTCGATGGCAATGCTGCCCTGTTCGACCAGTCCCTGAGCGGGATGCTGAAGCGCCTCTGCAAATCGACCGCCATTTCCGGCGATGAATTAGACGAATTTCTCAACATTCCAACTATAAGGGAACTCCTGCTGAAGCTGCTCACTGAGGGCAGTCTAATCATTGATTAGCTACTCGGCATAAAGCGCTTACTAGTGCGGTGATAAGTCGCGAAGACTGGCCTTGCAGAACTCCCTCTTCAAATCAGCATATTCCTCCACTGCCGGATACTGAGGGAATTCCTGCTGCACCTTCTCCGGAGATCTAAACAGAATTCCTGCGTCGGCTTCAGAAAGCATGGAGACATCGTTATAAGAGTCGCCTGACGCGATTACCCGAAAATTCAAGCTATGCAAGGCCTGCACTGAGGCGCGTTTGGGGTCTTTCTGCCTTAATTTATAGTCTACTATTCTTCCGCTCTCATCGCTCACGAGCCTATGACAGAACAAGGTTGGGAGTTCGAGCTGCTTCATGAGAGGGAGCGAGAACTCATAAAATGTGTCCGATAGTATGATGAGTTGGAAGTTGGATTTAAGCCACTGCACAAATTCCAACGCGCCAGGCAGAGGTGACATAGTTGCGATCACTTCCTGGATATCGGGCAATCCTAGGCCATGCTCATCCAATATACGAAGCCGCTGCTTCATTAGAACATCGTAATCAGGCACTTCACGGGTGGTTGCGCGCAGTTCTTCGATTCCAGTCTTCTCGGCAAAACCAATCCAAATTTCAGGGACGAGAACGCCCTCGAGGTCTAAGCACGCTATTTCCATTGTTATATCTCTCTCACAAAGTCGAAATTATACTGGCCGGCAATTTACCAGATTAAGCCGATCTCGAATAGCGGGCTTTACCGACCGCGCTGTATATCGCAGAATGCGCGCTACAAACGCAATAGCCCAAGGATTAACGAAAATGGATATCAGTTTATTAGACGAGACCGGCATCGCTGAACTCAATGCCTCGCTGCTAAACGCGTCGCCGAGGGAAATTCTCGCAACACTGATTCCGAATTTAGGTAGAAGCGCCCTCTCATTCAGTGGCGCAGAAGATGTTGTGACTATCGAACACAGCATTAAGGCAATCACTAACCGAGACCAGCTTCCTGAGATCTTCACGCTCGACACGGGTCGCCTACCACCAGCGACTCAACGATACCTTGAAGTCGTGCGAGCACACTACGGAATTAAATTAGATCTGCTCTCGCCGGATCCTGATGAGCTGAGAGAGTTTGTTAGAAGTAAGGGGCTGTTCAGCTTCTACGAAGACGGACATACAGAATGCTGCGGTATACGGAAGGTCGCTCCTTTGAGGCGCCACCTAGCTAATTTCGATGCATGGATCACGGGCCAGCGTCGAGACCAGAGCCCAACTCGAAGCGAAGTTGCCATCATAGAAATAGATCGTACTTTCTCTACAACCGAACACAGGCTTATAAAGGTTAACCCGCTTGCCAACACCACCTCAGAAGAAGTGTGGAACACCATTCGGCTATTCGATATTCCCTACAATGAACTCCACGATCATGGATACGTAAGCATCGGTTGCGAGCCCTGCACAAAAGCAATCGGCCCCAATCAGCACGAGCGCGAAGGCCGATGGTGGTGGGAAGAGTCCACACACAAGGAGTGCGGACTACATATCACTACCCCGTTAAAGGTCCGGTAATTCAATTCCTGCGTAGCTCGCTTCAATAGCATCTTTACTTTCCGCAATGAGTCGACTTTGCAGTGTGGATGCATCGATGTGAGGCGCAAATAATTCGATGAATCCTGCCATATAACCACGCAGATGCGCCCCGCGTCGGAAAGCAATCTTAGTGATGCTAGGCTCAAATAGATGTGAGGCATCTAGAGCGATCAGGTCTGAGTCTTGCTCTTCATCCACCGCCATTCTGGCAACAATACCTACCCCCAACTCGAGTCGCACATAGGTCTTGATGACATCAGCGTCGGCGGCGGTGAACACCACATCCGCCTCCAATGCCTCTTGCTTAAACGCATCATCGAGTTTAGAGCGACCCGTAAAACCGAAATTATAGGTCACCAAAGGATAGCGACTCAGTTGCTTTAAAGTCAGTTTTTTCAAATCCGCGAGTGGATGTCCTTTGGGAACTATCACAGCCCTATTCCATCGGTAGCATGGCAACATCGTGAGCTCATCGAATAATTCAAGCGCCTCAGTTGCGATGGCGAAATCAGCAGTGCCATTCGCTGCCGCTTCGGCTATCTGAAGCGGTGTTCCCTGATGCATATGAAGCGTGACATTGGGGTAGAGGCTGCGAAACTGTTGAATAACGCTGGGCAATACGTATCGGCATTGGGTGTGAGTGGTCGCGATGGACAGCGAGCCCCTACTCTCGTCGCGCAGATCTTCGGCGAGTGCTTTTATACCCTGCACACGACTCAACACTTGCCCGCTCGCATCGAGAATTTTTTGGCCGGCAGGCGTTATTGCCACGAGCTGCTTGCCTCGGCGCTCGAAAATTTGAACACCAAGCTCATCTTCGAGGGCGCGGATCTGCTTACTCACGCCGGGCTGAGAGGTAAATAAGGCATTCGCGGCATCGGAAACGTTCAGTCCTTGTCGACTCACTTCCCATATGTAACGCAGCTGCTGCAATTTCATATCAATCTCTCCCTGCGGGATTTCAATATGTCATGTAAACGAGACCTCTTGCTTTATTCGCAAAAGGAATATAACTATACCAATTAATTACTTTGAAGAATATATCATCAGCGCTACGCTTGGCTCTCTCTAATCGCTGCAGTAGGCGGAATTTGCTTTGCTGATTGAAAACATAGGAATGCTTCACATTGTAGCCGGCGCGGCCGTAGGCTTCGCGATCGGCGTGACTGGCGTCGGTGGTGGATCGCTAATGACTCCCCTGCTACTGCTGTTCGGCTACCCGCCTTCCGTCGCGATTGGTACAGACCTACTGTATGCCGCCCTGACAAAGGCCAGCGGCGTGATCGCTCATCACCGACAAAAAACCATAGATTGGCAGGTTGTCGCTCTGCTGTCTGTGGGGAGTTTGCCGGCGGCCCTGCTCACTAGAGCGGCACTCAATAGGAATGAGATCACTGCAGTTGGCCAAGGCGAATCGATCCTGACTTTTAGCTTAGGGGTCATGCTCATACTCACTGCCGCCATGCTGGTCCTTCGAAACAGGCTCAGAGAAAGTGCGAGCAAGACTCGGCCGAACGTAATTTTTTCACGTCTACTCGCCAATAAATCCAAAGCGACAGTTATCATGGGGATAATACTTGGTGTTTGCGTCACGCTATCATCGGTTGGTGCTGGCGCCTTTGCGGCGGCTATTCTAATGACAATCTATGCCGATACCTCAAGCTCCAAAATCGTAGGCACAGACATCGCTCACGCGGTGCCGCTGACCTTTATCGCAGGCTTAGGGTATTACTTCGCCGGCAATGTCGACCTGATGTTGCTGCTGGGTCTGCTCATTGGGTCGATCCCCGCCATCCAACTCGGTTCTCGTGTTGCGGACCATTTGCCGGACCGTCTTCTCCGAGGAAGCCTCACTCTGTTACTGGGTGGGCTAGGCGCCGGCTACTTGGTCTCATCAGTCGCAATCTAATCGTTGTCGTTAGCTACGCCTGATGGGACATGGCCGGTGGCAACATGATTCCGCGCAGATTCGCAATGTCCGTGCTGGTCATCGAAGAATACATCGGCATCAAATGCTCGCAGGAATTCACCCTTATCTAGACCACCGAGAAATAAAGATTCATCGATCCGAATATTCCAGTGTCTTAGCGTTTTTACCACCCGTTCATGAGCCGGCGCGGCACGCGCGGTCACAAGACAGGTGCGTAGCGGAGATTCTCCGATCGGGAAACCCATTTGAATCTGCTGCAGCGCAGCGAGTACCGGTTTAAAAGGCCCGCCGCTAAGCGGCTCATTGACCGCGTCAACCTCATTTTTCGTAAAGGCTTCAAGTCCGTCACTTTTATAAATTCGCTCAGAATCATCGGAGAACAGCACCGCATCCCCGTCAAATGCGATTTTCAGTGTATCCGTCTCTGCCGATGCCTTTTTTGACGGAAGAATTGTCGCGGCCGCCACACCAGATTCCAATGCCTGTCGCACATCAGCACCATCGGTAGACAGGAACAGATGACTGTTGAATGCAGAAATATAACGATAAGGACTTTCGCCGCCGCTGAATGCAGCTCGACTAATATCTAGACCATAATATTTAATGGAATTAAAGATTCTAAGTCCTGTGTCCGCGCTGTTCCGGGAGAGCAAGATCACTTGCACGGGAGACTCGTCCAGCAATTCATTAAGTCGAAGTAGTTTTTTCACTAGAGCGAAGGCGTCACCCGGCTCCAAAGGATCATCTTCGCGTGCAATCTGATACTGCTGATAGGCGGCCAGTCCTTCTTCTTCATAGACCTGATGGCTCTCGGCCAAATCAAAAAGTGCACGTGAAGAGATGGCTATGACTAGCGGATCTATTGAAGGTTGTTTCTTACTCATAGATCGATCTGACATTGATTCACTCCGGTCGATAGCAGGCGCCCGTTCCCGCTAGGCCACAGTAGCCATCAGGGACTTTCGCCAAATATTGCTGATGATAATCGTCGGCATAATAGAAGACGTCAATCGCTTGTATGTCCGTTGTAATTGCCTGATAACCTTTCTCAGCCAACGATCTCTGAAAGAGCACCGCAGAATTCTCTGCCTGTTGTTGCTGTTCTTCCGAAAAAGTATAGATCACGGAACGATATTGGGTGCCCACATCGTTTCCTTGCCGCATTCCCTGCGTGGGATCATGCGCCTCCCAAAAAGCGGCGAGCAATTCCTCATAACTGATCTCTTGTGAGTCATAAAACACAAGCACCACTTCTGCATGTCCGGTTCGCCCTGTACAAACATCTTCGTAGCTTGGATTCGCCGTGAATCCGCCGGCGTAGCCCGCAGCGGTGCTATAAACCCCGCGCAATTGCCAAAAGAGTCGCTCCGCCCCCCAAAAACATCCTAGGCCGAACACCGCCTTTGACAGGTTGTTCGGTACGGGCTCAACTATGGATCTCCCTGTCACGAAATGCTGAGGGTTAAATATGGCAGGCTGGGAGCGATCTGGCAGCGCGTTTTCGGGAGTAGGAAGCTCGACGGGCTTCGATTTAAACAGCATGAGCTCACCTCGACTCAGTAAATATAGTATTACAGCTCTAGATCTGCGAAGGACTGTAAGTGGTTTTAGGCATTCAATGATACACTCTAGCGCTCACTGCAAACATAACATTTACTTTCAAACTGGACAGTCGAATTAAAGACATTAGTAGGATTAAAGATGAACTCCGCACCTCATAAAACCAATGCCCTCATGGACAATTACGGCTCACCTAGCCTTGAGTTCGATCACGGGCGCGGATCTGAATTGTTTACAGCCGACGGAGAGCGTTACCTAGACTTCACAATGGGCATTGCGGTTAACTGTCTCGGCCACTGTCACCCAACCTTGGTAAAAGCTCTCAGCGAGCAGGCCGAAAAGCTTTGGCACACCTCAAATTTGTTTCGTATTACTCAGGCGGAAAGACTTGGGCAGCGACTCGTTGACCACAGCTTTGCTGACAAGGTTTTTTTCTGCAACTCGGGTGCCGAAGCAGTCGAAGCCTGCTACAAAACGATTAGACGCTATTTCTTCGCTAAGGGCGAAGCGCATAAGCATCGCATTATTTCTCTGACCAGTTCATTTCACGGCCGAACCTTAAGTACAATTGCGTCAGCTTTCAACAAAGCTCACACAGATGGCTTTGTCATTGGCGACTCAGGATTCGACCAGGTCGAGTTCGGCGATATCGATGCGTTAGCGAATGCGATTGGCGATAACACGGCAGCCGTGGTGCTGGAACCCGTTCAAGGAGAAGGCGGCATACGTCCGGCAACTACCGATTATCTAGAGGCGGTACGAGCCTTATGTGACGAGAAAAATATTCTGTTGATGTTCGATGAAGTTCAAAGCGGCATGGGCAGAACCGGCTCTCTCTATGCCTATCAACAGCTAGGCGTTATCCCTGACCTTCTTGCTAGTGCGAAAGGGCTGGGTGGCGGCTTCCCAATCGGCGCCTGTTTATGCTCTGCCGAAGTGGCAGCATCGATGACCGCAGGGAGCCATGGCAGCACGTTCGGTGGCAACCCACTCGCTACAGCAGTTGGCAATGCCGTGTTGGACGAGATGCTTGCTCCCGGATTTTTAGACAACGTTAAACGTACCGGCTTGCATTTACGCAGCGGCCTGGAAGAGTTGATCTCAAGCTTCCCTGAACTTCTCGAGGAGGTCACTGGGATGGGCTTAATGGTGGGATTGAAGTGCCACACCGACGCCGCAGCACTAATCGGCGAACTTCAAAACCGACATTTGCTTGTGGTCAAAGCTGGTGGCAACAGCATACGTTTACTACCCGCGCTCAATGTAAAACAAGAAGAAATCGATGAGGCGCTGGCAATTTTACGCAGCGCACTTGAAGCCCTAAGCTAAGAAGCGGGTTTGCGGCACTAGGAATGTCAGCTTTTATTAGGAGACCACTATGTCTTATCCAAGGAAACTACTAAGCAGTCGGTTCTTACTCAGCATTCTCATCGCTGGCCTAATTAGTTTTCAGGCCAGCGGACAAGAGCCGCAAAAGTTAGGAGACGAATCCGTGAAGCCATTTACGATTGCGGTCAGCGATAGAGCTATCAATGACCTGCACACACGATTGGACCTTACTCGCCTACCCGACCAAATCAGTGATACCAGCTGGGAATACGGCACAGATAAAGCTGTGCTGACCGAGCTACTAGACTATTGGCGGAATGATTTTGATTGGCGCAAACAGGAAGCGTTATTAAATAAATTCGACCAAATAATTGTCGAAGTGGAAGGCTTAGACCTTCACACCATTCACGAAAGGTCAAAAAATCCCGATGCAATCCCCCTGCTTTTGGTTCATGGATGGCCAGGATCTATCGCCGAGTTTTATAAAATAATCGGCCCATTAACTGATCCTGTCGCACACGGCGGCGAGATCACCGACAGTTATCACGTCATCGCACCCTCACTCCCCGGCTTCGCGTTTTCGGAAGCACCCTCTACGCCCGGTTATAGCTCCGAAAAAATTGCTCTCTTACTCGCCGAATTGATGAAAACGCTTGGCTATGAACGCTACGCCATAGCGGGCGGTGATTGGGGGGCGGTTATTAACGCGCACCACGCGAACCATTTCCCTGAACGATTAATCGGGTTTCATTCCAACATGATTCTCGCGCCCGCTCCGGCGGATGAAACGCAGCGCGCCAATGTGAGCGAAGAAGAAGCCTCACTGCGTGAGCGTCGTCAGGCCTACATGAGCGGTGAATTGGCCTATCAACAAATCCAAGGATCTAAGCCACAGAGCCTAGGCTACGGCCTCAATGACTCTCCGGCAGGTCTCGCCGCGTGGATACTGGAGAAATTCCACGGCTGGACCGATATGCCACAAGACGCAGAAGGTGATATTTGGGAGTACTTTAGCAAGGACGAATTGCTCACCAATATTTCGATCTATTGGTTCACCGAATCCATCACTTCCTCAATGCGTATTTACTACGAGAACAGATCAACACCGGCGATAAAGCCAACTGGCTATATCGATGTCCCTACTGGCGTCGCCCTATTTCCAGCCGAGATCTACATAACGCCTCGCGCTTGGGCCGAGGCGGCATACGATATACGACACTGGTCTCAGATGCCCCGCGGCGGTCATTTCGCGGCACTCGAGGAAACCGAGGCCTACCTGAACGAATTGAATACTTTTTTCCGCCTAGTGCGCTAATACGGCCAATAAGTTAATAATAAGGAACGCCCAATGAGCGATAGCACAACACAAGCCGAGGGGATTCTCGGTTGGATCGAACGATCTGGTAATAAGCTGCCGGATCCTGTTTTTATCTTTGTTTACTGCATATTAGGCGTCATCGGAGTCAGTGTACTAGCCGCCGCACTTGGGATCTCCGCGCCCCATCCAGTCAACGTTGATGAGAACGGCGCCCCTCTCATCATCGTCGCCGAATCGCTACTATCGGCCGATAATATCCGCCGCATACTCGTCAGCATGCCGCAAACATTTACTGGCTTTCACCCCCTAGGTTATGTGCTCGTTGTCATGCTCGGAGCGGGTGTGGCGGAACGCTCCGGTTTCTTCGGCGCAGCGATGAGTGGCGCGATGTCAAAGGCGCCTACCTTCTTGCTCACGCCAGCAGTCGCTCTTATTGGCATGCTTGGAAACCTAGCGACCGATGCAGCCTACGTCGTCCTAATCCCCTTAGCCGGCGTTGTTTTCGCAGCCGCTGGCCGGCATCCTATAGCAGGCATAGCGGCTGCCTTCGCCGGCGTATCCGGTGGGTTCTCTGCAAACTTAATTCCCGGCCAGTTAGATGCATTACTCTTCGGCATCACCGAATCGGCAGCAGAAACTATTTTACCTACATGGAGTGCAAATATAGCAGGCAATGCCTACTTCATCGTCGCCATGACCTTCGTGTTCCTTCCTGTCATTTGGTATGTCACCGATGTCGTTGTAGAACGCAGGCTGACGCCCATTATCGAGGGCGGCGGCACCATGTCACACGAGATAAAAGGGCCTAATTCAGACTTATCTGCAGATGAGCGGCGAGGCCTGGTCCGCGCCGGCTATGCTTCGTTCATGGTGATCGCTATTTGGATATTCTTGGCAATTGGCCCAGGAACTCCACTTATAGATGAAAGCGCAAGTGCAGAAGCGCGCCTAACTCCCTTCTTCCAATCACTAGTCGCTGCATTTTTTGTGCTATTCCTCGCCGCGGGATGGGCATATGGCAAAAGCGCCGGCACGATCAACGATCATCGAGACGTCGTCAAAATGATGAGCGAAGCAATGGCGGATCTAGGTTACTACCTCGTGCTTGCATTCGCCGCCGCGCATTTTGTAGCGCTCTTCAATTGGTCGAACTTAGGATTGATATTCGCGATCAGCGGCGCAGGCGTATTGGAAAACGCAAATCTTCCAGACTCCATGCTGCTCACGTTCATAATTCTTTTTTGCGCAATTATTAATTTGTTCATCGGTTCTGCGAGCGCGAAATGGGCGCTACTAGCCCCCGTTGTCGTGCCGATGCTAATGCTTATTGGCGTAAGCCCTGAAATGAGCACTGCGGCCTATCGCGTGGGCGATGGGGCAACAAACATTATCACGCCGCTCATGCCCTACTTCCCGCTCATTCTTATTTTCTGCCAGCGCTGGCAGAAAGAATTTGGTTTGGGTAGTCTTGCTGCAACCATGCTGCCCTATTCAGCCCTACTATTAATCGCCGGCATTATCCTCACCATAGTGTGGGTAGTACTGGGTTTACCACTGGGGCCTGGAGCGCCAGTACACTTTTCTCTTTAACAGAAACTATGTGTGCGCCAATGCGCGCACTTAAAAATAAAATTACGAGGACTTTGACCTAATGAGCTTTTCTTCAAAACAGCTTTCGTCACCTAAATCTGTCGCTTCCGCGCTTTGCTGCGCTGCGGTGTTCACGCTTATAGGCTCATCCGTAGCAGCTGAAGTGAGCTACCCTGATGAATTTGCGACCCCAATGCCTTTGCTTGGTGACGTCCTCGGTGATTTCCACTATCCCATATCATCGCAATCCGAACTCGCGCAGCAATACTTCGATCAAGGTATAAAAATGATGTACTCCTATGCAAAGGTTGAGGCATCACGATCCTTCCGCGAGGCACATGCAGCCGATCCTGAATGCGCTATCTGTTATTGGGGCGAGGCTTGGAGTTGGGGTTCTTATCTCAATGGAGCAATGACCACCGCTGAAGCGCCACGCGCCTACGCGGCACTCACTAAAGCTTTAGAGCTAATTGACAATGCCAGCGAGAAGGAAGCGGATCTAATCCACGCCCTGGAGGCGCGCTACATAGAGAATTACGATCCAGCAACTCGTCGCACCCAAGATCAAGCTTATGCAGATGCAATGGCGGCGATTTCGCGCAAATATCCAGATGATTTGGACATTGCCACTTTCTATGCAGACGCTCTGTTTCTACTCGAAGAACGCCGCGGCTATCGTCGCCTAGACGACCCCAATGTCATCCGACTGCACGGCGTGCTCGAAGGCATTCTCGCTCAAGATATTAAGCATCCAGGGGCATGTCATCTCTATGTGCATGCAACAGAGTCGACTCCTAGTCCAGAACTGGCGGCGACTTGCGCCGAATTCCTCGGCGCTTCAATTCCAGGGGCTAGCCACATTAATCACATGCCTAGCCACACCTGGAATGAAATGGGTTTATGGGAGAAAGCAGTGCGATCCAACATAATCGCTTGGCACTCAGACCAGAAAGCTGCCGTCGGTCAAGGGGTCGCGATTTATCCCACACATAACCTCACAATGCTGTATTACGCGGCTAGCATGGGAGGTGCTGGCGCCTCAGCGATCCAAGCAGCGAAAGACTTAGCAAAATTAGACAAAAATGGAGCGCAACATGCTATGGCGTTGGTTCGCTTCGGTCGATTCGACGAGGCCGTCGAGCTCAATTATTCACCCAAGGACGATGTTAGTCGTGCCATGGTGGATTTCTCAAAAGCGTATTCGTCTTTAAAGCTTGGCGACAAAGCAGTCGCCATAGAGACAGCTGAAGAACTAACTGAGCTCGCAGAAACCACAACTGCTCGCTTCCGCTTTCATGAAGGCAACAACATCATTGGTACCTTAGCGGGCATTCTCGAAGGTGAGATCGCTTGGGAAAACGGTAATCTCGAAGGCGCAGCTGAAGCATTCCGTCGCGCGACACGCTACTACGACAGCATCAATTATGATGAGCCCGAGCCATTGCCTTTCTCTCCTCGTCACTGGCTCGGAGCAGCCTATATCGCGCTAGGCGCTTATGATGCAGCTCTCGCAGAATTTGAGCTAGACCTAGACGATCATCCACACAACGTCTGGTCGCTCCACGGCGCTAAGGAAGCAGTCAGCAAGATGGGGCGCGATGCTAGCGCTTATGCGGATGAACTACAGCAGGCGATGGATTTCTCTGACGTTTGGTTGCCGAATACTAAATTCTAAATCCACCTAGACTAATCAAGCCTCACTATGCGAACAGCCAATCAGACCAAGCACAGCATCGCCCGCGTGATGTCCACTTTAGGTTTTTTTCTAAGTGGCAGCGTATTCGGCGCAGAGAGGGAATCAATCCCTCTCTGGGATACCGTAATGCTGGTCATTATCTTTTTAACCCTTAGCGCGAGCGCAGCACTTTCCGTCGCCGCTTGGCGTCAGTGGCAAAAAGGATGGCGCTTAGTGGCCGCTTTCCCCCTCTCAGTCTTAGTGCTTTGGTGTGGCTGGATTGTCGGGATTCGGAGCGTCGACCCAGGCGCTCATGCCCTCTGGTCTTTCGAGCTGTTTGGCTGGTCCTTATTAAACCTCCTCTATATGGCGACTGCGTTGACCGCTAAACGCGCCTTTGAGAAAGCCGAAAAAATCGATGGCTAGCTACTCACCGGTACTCTTCGAAGCCACCATCGATACTGTAAGCTTCTATAAACCCCCGTTCCACCAAATAAGAGGCTGCACCCTGACTCGTATTGCCATGATAGCAATACACCAATACCGGCATCGCTTTATCCGCGTGTTCAATAAATTCCGCAATAGAACTGCCATCCAAGTGTAACGCGCCTTCGACATGCGCATCATCGAAAGATCGCTCATCTCGAACATCAACGATATGAATATGCTCACGGCCATGTTGCTGTATAAGCATGGCTGCTTCATCCCATGATATGCGAGAAAAGTTCATCAAAGAATCATCCTTTTGATTAGGCATTATCTTAAAGCAAAACGAACCCTGCTATGAAGAATGCGATCGTCGCTAGGGCAGCGCTGACTAGCGCATAGGGCAACTGCGTACGCACATGATCGATGTGATCCGTGGCTGCTGCCATCGATGCCACTACGGTAGTGTCGCTAATTGGAGAAGCATGATCACCAAATACTGAGCCCGAGAGTACGGCCGCCAAAAATACCGACGCATTGAAGTCCAGCGCACCGACCAACTGCATAGCGAGAGGAATCATAATCGCGAAAGTTCCCCAGCTTGAGCCAATAGAAAAAGCAATAACCGCCGACAGCAAAAACAATATGGGCAATAAGAGTATATTAGGAATAGATTCTTGAGCCACTTGGGCCACATACACTCCAGTACCTAAATCATTAGCAATATCACCGAGCGCTAGAGAGAACAGCAGAATTATTGCGACAGGAAGCAAACCTCCCGCACCCTTGAGAAACAGCTGCATGAGCATTTCAAGATTCGCTTGCCGCCTCACAAGTACCAATAACCATGCAACGGCGAGCGCGATAAGCACAGCCCACAACACCGAAGTTGAACCAGATCCCGCGGTAAGATCGCCTTCGCCGGTAATATAGAGGCCAAGGGGCATACTGACGACGAGAGCGGATATCGGCCAAAGCATAAGACCTGCGGAATCACCCGGCAGCCTTCGCTCTTGTTCAGCTGCCATCAAACTCGGATCGACCATCGGAGTCGCATTCGGCCAAAGTAATTCCCCGTCCCGAGTGCGCTTTTGAGCCGAACGCATCGGACCGAAATCTAAGTCTTTCCATATAACTATCGCGCATACCAGCACGGCTGCCAAGGCATAAAAATTAAGTAATATCGCGCCCAAAAAGACATCGATAGGCTGTGATACGCCACTGGAGCTCAGCAAGCTGACAATGACGGCACCCCAAGCATTGAAGGGAATAAGCACGCAAATAGGCGCGGAGGTAGCATCGATGATGTAAGCGAGCTTTTCGCGCGAGATCTTGAACCGATCGAACAACGGACGTGACACCGCTCCGGCGATGAGCAAGGTTATATTGGATTCAATAAAAACGACGACACCGACGCCGAAAGCGAGCCATTGCGCTCGAGCAGGACCGGTGACCCAGCTTCTATCTTGCAAAAGATGGATAAAGCCACGGACACCACCCATCTTCTCAATCGTTGCTATCAATCCACCAATCACTAAAGTGAATACTAAGACGCGAGTATCACCTGCATCACTAAACACATGTATCACCGCCTCGATAGCTTGTGGTACCGCTGCGAGAGGATTTCCCGCTCCTAGAAGCCATGCCCCCGTCCAGATGCCAATGCTGAGCGAAAGAATGACTTGTCTCGTCGCGATCGCCAAGACGATAGCTAACAACGGAGGTATGACTGATGTCCAAGCGGGATCTTGCATAATAAAAGCCTCTAGTCCGCGCGAAAAGATAGCATAGCCTAGTGGCAGTGTCAGAGTTAAACGCTCTCCAGATTCATGCTTGGACAAGCCCTGAGCCTGTGTGATACTCAACGCAGAGCAGTCAATAAGAATAAAAATGGGGATCAAGCATGATTGATTTATCCCGCTCAGCCGAAGGCAAAATCGCAGCCGAACGCACGACAAAATAATGGCGGCTTACTCCAAGCCTTATTACCGCTACCTTGTCCTAGGTATTCTCACCACCGTCTACGTCTCTAATTTTGTTGACCGCCAAGTTATCAACGTATTGGCATCTTACATTATTGAAGACCTTCAGCTCAGCGATGGGCAGTTTGGCATGCTGTCAGGACTCGCTTTCGCATTCATCTATACCGTACTTGGCATCCCCATAGCTCGCCTTGCCGACCTGAGCAATCGTCGCAATGTCATCGCCATATCTGCAGCCATTTGGAGCGTAATGACGGCAGCTTGCGGATTCGCCCAAAATTTTACTCAGTTATTCATAGCTCGTTTCGGCGTTGGGATCGGTGAGGCGGGAGGCTCTCCCCCCGCTCACTCGATCGTGTCCGACATATTTCCTGCAAAACAACGTGCGACAGCACTTTCTATTTACTCACTCGGTGTCTACGGCGGCATCCTTGTCGGCACTGTGAGCGGTGCTTACCTGGTCCAATATTTCGACTGGCGTACCGCATTCATTGTCGTCGGATTACCAGGATTATTTCTTTCCTTACTTGTCCGTTTCGCCATCAAAGAACCACCCAGAGGGCTTGCAGAAGCGAGACGCGATGTCGCGCCACCTGGATTCTTCAAAGTAATGAGCATCCTCGCTTCACGCCGATCTTTCTTGCATCTCAGCTTCGCGTGCGCATTGCACGCATTCGTCACCTACGGCATGGGGAATTTTGTGCCGCTATTTTTAGGCCGTGTTCACGGAATGCCAATACTCGATGTCGGTTGGTATTACGGATTAATAGCGGGCATCGGCGGTCTCGCGGGGACATTCGCAGGAGGATGGCTGTCTGATTACATGTCTGAAAAAAGAAACGACCAGACCTGGTATCTGTGGATTCCCTTCATCTCCACATTTGCAGCCATACCGTTTGCTCTCATTTCTTTTCTCGTTATGCCGGATGGCTACAGTGCAGCATATTCCTATTTCATCCCAGTCTTTTTCGGCGGCCTCTATCTCGCTCCCTGTATCGCCGCCACGCACTTTCTTGTTGGCATCAGAATGCGTGCGATGGCTTCTGCCATCTTATTATTCGTACTGAACCTGATAGGCTTAGGTCTCGGCCCTATGATGACCGGCATGGTCAGCGATTGGCTTACGCCAAGCTATGGCGTCGACGGTTTGCGTTATGCGATGTCTATTACTGTTCTCGTCAATGTCTGGTGTGGTGCACATTATTATTGGAGTACGAAAACACTCAAGGCAGATATTGAGCTCGCCTCAGAATAAGCAAAAACCACCACGAAGAGAGAAGACTATGGCTACAGTTAAATTGCCCGGGCGTTTAGGCGATCCTACAATGAGTTTTGCTACAGACCCAAGATCAGATCCACGCTTAGTTGCAGCACTATCGGCTTTCGGCCTTGCCGAGCATCCGCCAGAACCGCCAGTAAATGGGGGAAGCAGTGTCGAGGAATGCCTCGCCTATGCAGCGGCTGCCGAGGATGGCTGGAGAGGCTTGTTCGGGCTGGTGGCGACGAATACTCCCCCGCCAAACACCGTCGAGGTCAGAGAGGAAACGATAACTGGGCGCGATGGCAATCAAATTAAACTGTACATCCATTCCCCCAAAGGGCATAACGCCTCGAGTTCAAAAATTCCGTGTGTGGTCCACACGCACGGAGGAGGCATGGTCATACTCACCGCTGCCGACCCGAATTACAGCCGCTGGCGAACAGAGCTAGCAGCGACAGGTCTCCTCGTCGTAGGGGTAGAATTTCGCAATGCTGCAGGCACGCTCGGTGAGCACCCTTTCCCTGCCGCACTGCATGATTGCGCCGACGCTACTCAATGGGTTGCGAAAAACAGGTCAGCACTTGGAGTTTCTCAACTCATTTTGAGTGGAGAATCCGGCGGTGGCAATTTGTCTTTAGCAAGCACTCTGCTGGCAAAACGCGAAGGATGGCTTCAGGAAATTGCCGGCGTATATGCGCAATGCCCATACATTTCCGGCATGTATGCTGAAACGCCAGCAGAACTACCCTCACTTACCGAAAACGACGGCTATTTTCTCGATATGAAAACCATGGGTGCGCTGGTAAAGCCCTATGACCCCAGCGGTGAACATGCAACGAACCCTCTTGCCTGGCCTTATCATGCCACGATCGAAGAACTCACCGGATTACCTCCGCACGTGGTTTCAGTCAATGAGCTAGACCCTCTACGGGATGAAGGCCTGAGCTACTATCGCAAGTTACTCGCTGCCGGCGTCACCACGGCCGGACGCACGGTGCATGGCACATGCCACGCCGCTGACTGCTCCTTCATAGACGCGATACCTGATGTTTATCATTCAACGATTCGTGACATTTCAGGCTTCGTTAAATCCCTAGCCAGCGCCGCCTAACAGAACTCACAGGAGAATTTCATGGGACTCATAAAATCTCACCGCTTTTCTATCGCGACCATGTTGCTCGCATCAGCCTTACTTTCATTTGGCGCAGCCGCGCAATCATTGCCACGCAGCAGCCCGGAGCGCGTGGGTCTATCAAGCGATCGACTTGAGCGTCTACCAGCCGCGATGCAACGCTACATCGACGCCAACTTGCTCGCCGGCACGGTCACGCTAGTCGCGAGAAATGGCAAAGTAGCCCATCTTGAGACTCAAGGCTGGCGAGACAAAGAAAGCGACACTCCCATGACAGAAGATACGATTTTCTTCATCATGTCGATGACAAAGCCTATTGTTTCAACAGCCTTGATGATGCTGTATGAAGAGGGTCGCTTCTTACTTACCGACCCAGTGTCTAATTGGATCCCAGAGATCTCAGACAAACAGGTATTAGTCCAAGATGAAGTTGGCGTGCATCGCATGACACCACGTCACCCGATCACGATACGCGATGTACTCGCACACACAGCAGGCTTAGACCCTAACCGTGAATTACTCAGCGAGCAAGAACAGACACTTCTAAGCCGCGAAAGCAGTCTAGAAGCAACCATCATAAAACGCGCGCCACTCCCCCTAGCTTTCCATCCAAGTGAAGACTGGCAGTACGGCAGCTCTACCGACTATGTCGCTCTGCTGGTCGAGAGAATTTCAGGAGTACCCGTAAAAGATTTCCTACAGAAGCGCATACTCGATCCATTAGGAATGAGTGACACGTCCTATGTCGTTCCGGAAGAGAAGCGCGGTAGAGTTGCGACTGTCTATTCACCGACCGGCCCAGACAACAGCATCGAAGTTTATCGTACGCCCGAATACAGCAGCACACCCTTCTTCGGCAGCGACTATTACGGCGGAGTTGCTGGACTGTTCTCCACCGCTAGCGACTACTGGCGATTCAGTCAGATGCTTCTCAATGGCGGAGAGCTCGATGGCGTCAGGCTCTTAAGCCCGAAAACTGTAAACCTGATGATTTCTAATCATAGCGGCGATCACGATATTTACATCCGAGGGCCAGGTTATAATTTTGGGCTAGGCTTTGGCATCATGAACGACGCCGGGGTCGCACGCGATCCATTTACTCCTGGTTCATTCACCTGGGGTGGCGCATGGGGAACAATCTTCTGGATAGACCCAGTCGAGAACATGATCGGCATCATGATGACGCAGATCAGCTCTTATTCGCATATCAATGCGCGGCAAGATGTCGGGGTCACTGCGGTGCAGTCGATTATCGACAGTTACAGCAACAAGCCCTATTCAGTGAGAGGCTATGAAGTCAGCAACGAACAGCCTTAAATATTATTTATATCAGTATGTTATATAATATACTGTTTAAATTACTTTAAGACCTTTTTTGAAGCGCTTGTAGTTTTCGACGTAATGTGCCGCCGAATCTATAAGCGCTTGCTTGCGCGTCGCGTCGAGCTCTCCTCTGATTTTACCCGGCGCACCCATGACCACCGCCCCGTCGGGAACGATCATGCCTTCAGTGATCAGAGCATTCGCAGCGATGAGACAGCCCTTTCCAATTACGGCGCCATTCAAAACCACTGCGTTAATACCAATCAGACTGCCTGCTCCAATAGTGCATCCATGCAGCATCACCTTATGACCGATCGTGACATCGTGCTCTATGACTAAGGGGAAGCCGATGTCTGCGTGAAGGACAGAGAGATCTTGCACATTGCTGCGCTCACCAATCGTGATGCATTCTGTATCACCCCTAACAACAGCGCCGAACCAGATGCTCGCGTCTTTTTCTAATATGACGTTGCCAAGCACGGTAGCGGAATCGGCAATATAAAAATCATCACCGTGAGTTTGTGGGCGAACGTTATCGAGGCTATAGAGCAAAGGAAGACCCTCTTCATCACTAAAGGTTCGCTCAGTTTAGCGAAACGAATAACTAATGCGAAGCGTGCGATTTGAAGATGGTGCCCGGGGCCGGAATCGAACCGGCACGGTGTTTCCACCGAGGGATTTTAAGTCCCTTGCGTCTACCAATTTCGCCACCCGGGCATGGGAGGCAGTGCTGCGAAATGGAGGCTGGGGTCGGAATCGAACCGGCGTTAACGGAGTTGCAGTCCGCTGCATGACCACTCTGCCACCCAGCCATATCGCACATTGTTGCGAGGGCGAACTATAGCAAAAGCTGCGCGATGAGGCATGCTTTTTCTATTAATAAGCCACTACTTCTTAATGCAGAATACCAGGAAGGAATCTAGGATTACGTGAACCGCGAGGAAAGAAGCAAAAAAATTGGAGCGGGAAACGAGATTCGAACTCGCGACCCCGACCTTGGCAAGGTCGTGCTCTACCAGCTGAGCTATTCCCGCTTTATCTGGTCACCTCAGCTAGCGCTTCGGCGTCGATTCAGCGCCACAATATCTTGAGCCGCCTCCTCTTCTCTGTGATATTCCGCTAGGGTCAATCCGATGCCAGGGGCCTGTTGCCATCCAGAGAGAGCGCTATTTTAATGCCAAACGGGGCTAAGTCAAGCATTGAAAAACGCACTCGCTAATTCTTTGCTAACAACTCCCCTCTCGCCGCCTTAAGATATGAGACCATCGACCAAAGGCCAAGTCCGGCTGCCAGCCAAATCAAAAATAAGCCCAAATGGAAAAATAACGGCCAAACATCTGGGCGCGCAGCTAATAGCACTGTTAGCGCGATCATCTGTAGCGTGGTCTTCAATTTTCCCACCCAAGCGACCGCGACAACATCACGTAGCCCGCGCGTCGCCATCCACTCACGCAGGGCAGAAATAGTAATTTCTCGAATGATAATCAACATGGCCGGCACGAGTAATATCGGATATTCGGCAAGCAGGAGTACCAGAATTGACGTTACGAACAGCTTGTCCGCAACCGGATCTAGAAATGCGCCGAACGGGGAGCCTTGATCGAGCTTCCTAGCGAGATAGCCGTCTAACCAATCTGTAATACTGCCAACGATGAATAGCAGAGCAGCGAAGAATTCCGCGTAAGCTAATTCTGCTTTATAGCAGAACACTATAACTGGAATTAATGCGATACGGCTTAGCGAGGCGAGATTGGCCCAGTTAGTCATCTTTCACCATTATTCTTTTAATGCTTAATTGCGGTCATTCTACACAAGCCTAGACCGTGACGCCTTATTTGCATAGTCCTAATACGAGTTAATCAACATGGAAATACTCATAAATGTCAGCGGCCAATTTCTTACTAATTCCAGCCACTTTCGACAATTCACTTTCCGAGGCGCGCTGCATGCCTTGTTGTCCCCCAAAGTGTTTCAATAGCTCCCGCCGCCGCTTGGGACCCAATCCCGGTATATCTTCTAATTGAGAACGTTTTCGAGCCTTCGCCCTTCTTTGCCTGTGTGCTGTGATGGCGAATCTGTGTGCTTCGTCGCGCACTTGTTGCAGCAAGTGCAATGCGGGAGATTCAGTAGCGATAGCTATCTCTTTGTAATGCTCATCTTCCATCAAGAAAAGTGTTTCTTGCCCTGCGCGACGACTAATACCCTTAGCGATACCGAGTAACAGCAGTGAACCTAAATCGAATTTTTTCAATACGTTGGCTGCCTGCGTGAGCTGGCCTTTACCTCCGTCTATGAGAAGTATATCTGGCGTTTTACCCTCGCCTTTCCGTAGCCGTTCAAAGCGTCGAGTCAGCGCCTGATCCATCGCCGCATAATCATCACCAGGTGTTATCCCCTCAATATTAAAACGGCGATAATCGCTTTTAACCGCGCCCTCTGCATCGAAGACCACGCAAGAAGCAACAGTACCCTCTCCGCCGGTGTGGCTGATATCGAAACATTCAATTCGTTCGGGGGCATCTTCCAGTCCGAGCGCACTTCGCAATTCGGAGAAGCGTTTTTTGCTATTTTGCTTACTCGCAAGGTGGGCCGATAAGGACTCTTGCGCATTCGTCTCCGCCAATTTCAACCATTTGGCCCGATGGCCACGCACACGTGAGACGAGTCTAATTTTCCTTTTAGCGACATAGGTCATCGCCTCGGCGAGCGCAGATTCGTCCGCGATAGTATGTGAAACTATAAACTCCGATGGCAATGTTGACGCGCTGTCATCGCTCAAATAACTCTGCGAAATGAAATCACTCAATAGCTCATCAGATTCAGTCGCCAATCGGTGTTTGGGGAAAAAGTTTTTGCTGCCTAGAATCCGGCCTCCCCGCACGTAGATGACATGGACACAAGCTCCTGTCGACCGCATTGCAGCAGCAATAATATCCGCGTCGTGTCCTTGATTCTCGACAACCTGATCCTCTTGAATCCTGCGGAGCATGCTAATCTGGTCACGAATTATTGCCGCCCTCTCGAAGTCTAATTCCGCTGACGCCAACTCCATGTTTCGAGTAAGTTCATTTGTTAACTCACTACTCTTCCCTTGCAAGAAAAGCGATGAGTATCGAACATCTCGAGCATAATCATCCGGCGAAATAAGGCCTACGCAAGGAGCCGTGCAGCGATCAATTTGATGCTGCAGGCAAGGCCGAGAACGGTTTTTAAAATAACTTTCCTGACACTGCCTCAGCTTAAACACTTTCTGCATTAGCTGTAGCGTATCGCGTGTCGCGTGAGCACTCGGATAGGGGCCGAAATAACGCCCCTTCCGCGATTTACTACCTCGATAAAACATTAATCGAGGGTAATCGGCGTGATCAGTTAACAATATATAAGGATAGGATTTATCGTCGCGCAGCTGGATATTATACGGCGGTTTAAGCTCTTTGATGAGGCTTTGCTCTAGCAGCAGCGCCTCTGTTTCGCTGTGCGTAATACTTATTTCGATTCGTACGATTTTGGCGACCATCGCCATGGTTTTTGTTGTCAGCCCAGAAGCGCGAAAATAACTGCCCACACGCTTTTTCAGATTACGCGCTTTTCCTACATAAATGACCCGTTCATTGCGATCCACCATACGATAAACACCGGGTCTCGACGTCAGGTGCTGGACAAAATCCTTGTGGTCGAAAATATCCCTAGATTCAACATGATCGTCCTGCAGCTCTTCTGATAGCGATTTTGATGGGTCTGCCATGAGTATTCGCTGCTCTGATTCGCCGGATCTACAATAAAAATTCGTTTGACTAGATAATCTGCACTTCAGGCTGCAATGCAATACCGAAACGCTGCAACACAGAATTACTCATCTCTTGAGCAAGCAGTAACACATCCTCGCCACTCGCTTTTCCTAGATTTATGAGCACAAGTGCGTGGGATTCATGGACAGCAGCTTGACCGCGAACCCGCCCCTTCCATCCAGCAGCTTCAAGCAGCCATGCCGCTGGCAGTTTGAATAATTCTGCATCGTCGGTAGCGTAGCTAGGTACATCAAAGCCTTGCGCCTTCAAAGCTTCGAGTTTTTGAGCGGAGACGATAGGGTTTTTGAAAAAGCTACCCGCGTTACCGAACAGTTTGGGATCAGGTAATTTTTTACGTCTTATACGGCAGACCGCATCAAACACGTCTCTGGCGGTTACCCGGTCGAGCTTGGAGACGACTGCCTTTAGTGGTTCGTAATCGAGCAATAGCTGCTCCTCACTATTCAGCCTTAATTCGACCTCGAGTATGACATATCGACCTCTCGGAGCGCGTTTAAATACGCTATCGCGGTAGGAGAAATCACAATCATCATGATTGAAAGTTACTTCTTTAGCGATTTGCGTATCGTAAACTATGACCCGCTCAACAAAACGCTCCACCTCGCAGCCATACGCGCCTATATTTTGGATAGGTGCGGCGCCGACCGTACCAGGTATCAACGCCAAATTTTCCAATCCATACAAGCCATGAGATAACGTCCACTCGACCAGTTGGTGCCAATTTTCACCCGCCGCCACGCGTAACAGGCTCCCCTCTCTGGCAATACCTTGCAACTTCATGACAATCACGAGGCCCGGATAGTCATGCACGAAAAGGAGATTACTGCCCTCCCCAATAACCAAACACTCTAGAAAATTATCGCGCGCAAATTCTACCGCCTGACGGAACTCTTCGATCTCTGTGATTTGAATTAAGTATTTCGCCCTCGCCTCAACGCCGAAAGTGTTAAAAAATTGGAGGCTAGCGTCTTCGACTAGACCTTCAATATCGGCATGGTTTGTTGGCTTAGTATTCACGACAAAAACTTCCTTACCGCATCCAAATCAGCCTGAGTATCAATCCCTGGCGGGATTCTAGTCGGCGCTAGGGAGACATGAATGGGTACCCCGTTATAGAGCGCACGTAATTGTTCCAGTCTTTCGACCTTCTCGAGCTCTGCTACAGGCCAGCTAACGAACTTTCGAAGCACACCAACTCTATAGGCATAAACGCCAATGTGACGAAAACAAGGTTGAGGGAGTGTTGTTCCCGCTGGAATTGGCGCTCGACTGAAATACAATGCTCGCCCATTCGCATCCATAACCACCTTTACCGAGCTTGGCTGGATATACTCCATCTCATCTTCGATTATTTCGCATAGCGTCGATATGCCGTACTCGTTCGGCTCTCCAAGAACACTTGCTACCGCATTTATCGCCTCAGCGGGAAGCAATGGCTCATCACCTTGAACGTTGATCACGATTTCTGAATCACCAAGGCCGAGCGCATTTACAACCTCGCAGATTCTATCGCTGCCAGACTCGTGAGTCTCTGACGTCATTACCACTTCAGCACCGAAAGCCTGCGCAGCGGAGAATATACGATCATCATCGGTAGCAATCACGACACGCGTCGCCTCACTAGATTTTGCCCGCTCCCAAGTATGCTGCAACATTGGCTTACCAGCTATGTCGAGCAAAGGCTTCCCCGGCAAGCGTGTCGAGGCATAACGAGCGGGTATCACTATCGTGAATGTCATCGCAATGCCTCGACCTCTTCGAGCGCTAATTCACGCGCCTCATTAAGCAACATAACTGGAACACCATCTTTTACTGGAAAGGCGAGCGCATCGAGCAAACAGACCAATTCGCCACGCGTTTCCGAATTAGGCTGAGACTCTTTGTCGTAAACCAATTCACCATGGCATTGCGGGCAAGCAAGCAATGTGAGCAATTTCTTATCTAGCATAGTTAACACCTATCTATTCAATTCACCCTTACCTGAGGGCTCGAAGCTTATTTTCGACTTTGTATTACCGCGGCGAGACGACGGTCAAACGCCGCCAAAAATCGTTCCGATAGCTTTAGTTTTATCGTCAGATACCAGTAATTACTCTGCGCGAATCCTTGCACTTTAACCGCATCTTTTTCGGTCATGACTACTGGTTGAATTGAATCCAAATTCAATTGCCTAAAATCCGGTTCTTGATACGCATAATGGTCATCGAAAACATAGCGGTCGACGTTATAAGGGAGCTCTTCGAGGATTTCAAAAAATCTATCAGGATTACCAAGCCCGCAAATCGCTTGCAGACGGCTGCCCATTTTAAAAGGAGCCCCCGCATAAGGCCTTTTTTCGCCGCTTAACAAATTAATGAACGCGTCGGCTTGAGGTTTAATTCCGAAACCCTCCGCATACTCACCCAGCTCACTGTAGCGAGTCCCTTCGAGCCGCTTTATATCTGCCGCATCGACTCCGGATCCAGCCCACACGACACCATTCTTAAGCAAACACCCCTTCAACGCAGCTGCTGCAGATTTCGATCCATTGATCGCGACCAGAGATGCTTCTCCTAGGCGCTTTAGCGGCTCTCTCAAGGGGCCTGCCGGCAGACACAGGCCATTTCCGAACGCCCTTCCGCCATCAACAACGATAATTTCAATGTCTCGCTTCATCGCATAGTGCTGCAACCCATCGTCGCTAAGCACCACATCGACTGAATACTCTAACAGCAGAGCCTCAACCGCTGCTACTCGATCGGGGTCGACTACTACCGGACAGGCACAATGGCGAGCTATGATCAGCGCCTCATCGCCGGATTCCGAGACGGAAGACTCAGCATCGACATGTACAGGATAATGAGAAGCCTCACTACCATAGCCCCGACTGACCACACCCGGCTTAAATCCCTTTGCCTGTAAATGTTTTACCAATGAGATCAGCAGTGGCGTCTTACCCGTGCCACCAACATTAATATTGCCAACCACAACTAACGGCACCGGGAGTGGCTTTGCGTTACTAGAGAGAACCCTTCGTCGCCACGCACTTAACACAGAGAACAAAAACTGTACTGGCCAGAGCAGGTAAAGCCAGAAGGCTTTTCTGTACCAAGCACGTTCTATAAATTTCATTAAATCACCACCCTAGCTAATTCTCTGCTGCGTTTTTTACCAATCTAGTTAATGGTTTCTTCGAGCGCTTCCCTTGTCGCTATGCTCAGATGATTGAAGCCTGCGAGACCAATCGCCTCCATTGCAGACACAACTGCTTGATGACGAACCTCCGCATCGGCGACGAGCACTACTGAACGTGATAAGTCGCCGCCCGATTCTAGCTCTAGACCACGCACTAGGCTGGAGACTTCGGCATTAATGAGTTTGCGTCCATTAATCGCATAGTTCCCGTCCCGAGTCACTAGAACCTCGATAGATTCCTGCTCCGCTTGCGCAACACCTCCAGCCTCGGGCAAGCTCACTAGCAGACGCGTCTCACGGCTAAAAGTCGTCGTCACCATGAAAAAAATCAGCAACAAAAAGACAATGTCGATTAGCGGCGTCAAATTCAATGAAGGCAATTCGCGGCGTAAGCGTCGAAACTTCACTAATGTGCACCTTTCAATTCAACTTGTTTTTCACTGTGCAGCGCGTCGACAAGCTTCAAGGATTCTTGCTCCAAACCCAACACCAGAGCATCAACCCTCCTCAAAAAGAAGCGGTGAGCAGCGTAAGCAGGGATTGCTACACACAGGCCCGCTGCAGTTGAGACCAATGCTTCAGAAATACCCCCGGCCAGAGCGTTAGCGTCTCCAGTACCCACTAGCATTATTTGGCCAAATACTCGAATCATCCCTATGACCGTCCCTAGCAAACCAAGCAGAGGCGTTACAGCAGCTATAGTGCCAAGCGTTTCTAAATAGCGTTCGAGTTCGTGAACCACATGCGCTGCAGCCAATTCAATCGCTTCAACCATCGCCTCTCTTCCGAAGCGACTATTCGCTAACCCAACGGCGAGCAACTGCCCCAGCGGAGACGAACGCTTAATTTCACGGAGTCGAGATGAATCCAATTGCTCATTCTTGAGCCAGGTCCAAACTTGGGCTAGGGCATATTTAGGGATCACCTTAGATCTGGCTAAAGTCCACGAGCGTTCGATAATGATGGCGATCGCGATCACAGAACAAAACAAAATCGGCAGCATTAGAATACCGCCTGAATTAACAATCTCGAACACTTAGCCACCTCGATCTAACTAATAATGCTTTGGAGTTTATCACAAGGCGGTTGGCCGCGGACGCCAGTATCGAGCGACCTTACGCCGATATTCCTCTATTCGATCCAGTCCACCATCGCTTAAAACCCTCAAACTAAGCATCCCGGATTCCGCCGTAGCAAGAACACTGTAACCGAGTCGACTATAGCGAGAGATCACATCGGGATGGGGATGTCCGAAGGCATTCGTATAGCCGACTGGTATGAGAACAAACTCCGGCGAGACCATTTTGATGAACGCATAAGTCGACGAAGTATTGCTCCCATGGTGGGGAGCGATAAGCACGGTAGCATTGAGTACGTCTGAATTCCTGTGGCGAGCCGCCAAGTATCGTTCCGTCGACGCCTCTACATCTCCGGGCAATAGAATCACCCCCTCCCCTAATGTCACTCTGATAACACAGGAACTCGAATTACGATCACTGAACACTTGGGCTTGTTCCCGAAGCAGATCCCTAGACGATATATAGGGAGCGATTACCTCAAAACTCACTCCGTCCCAACGCCAGGACTGACCTGCATGGCAAGTTTCAGCAGAGTAAATACGATCTATGCCTATCCCAGAATACCCCTTCGGATCACCGCCTAACATCAGCCTTTTGGTCGGAATTGATGCCATCAATCCTCCTGCGCCGCCGGCGTGGTCATTATCAGCATGACTTATCACGAAACGATCCAATTTTCTTACGCCGAGGCTTCGCAGTGTGGGCGCGATAACCGCAGAACCCATATCGAAATCAGGCCCTAATTTCGCCCCGGCATCGTAAAGCAGCGCATGACAACGCGTTCTAATAAGCAGCGAGAGTCCCTGTCCAACATCGAGCAAATCAATCTGGAGAGAGTCAGGACCTTCACAGCGATTCTCGTAGGAATCACTCTGTTGCCCCCAAAAGCCAAGAATTAATAGCATCGCGAAAAACACTCGTACGCGCCTAGCCAGGGGCAGCAACAGGAGCAAGCTCATCAGCCCCAAACCTAAATAAGTCGCGATCCCAAGTGGTTGCGAGGGAGTCCAGAGCCAGGCATCGTTAGACGCTATGCGTACGCCACTCAG
>JALQUB010000038.1 GCA_023268635.1 Pseudomonadales bacterium | reverse complement strand
TTGATGAGGAAACCGAATACACCGGCCCCTACCATATTCCAAAACAAAACGGCCGTGAAAAACTTGAATGGCCAGTAATAGGATTGCTGCCACAAGGATTGATTCTCAATCTTTGCATGGCTATAAGCCTCGAAGCCGACGACCATTAGCGGCACTACTTCGAGCGCCGAGAAGCTAGCGCCTAAAGCGAGGACGCCTGTCGGGGTCCCACTCCAATACAGATGATGGAAAGTGCCCAGTACGCCTCCACCTAAAAAGATAATTGTCGCGAACAAGACCATGGTGGTTGCGACCGATGGCCGCAACAATCCCATACGCACGAATAATGCTGAAACAATTGCCGTGGCGAAGACTTCAAAGACTCCTTCCACCCATAAATGAACGACCCACCAACGCCAATATTCCACGATGCTGATATGTGTCTGCGAGCCATACATAAGTCCGGCACCATAGAGCAAGCCAATTGATATTGCCGCAACGACTACGAGGAATATGAGCGATCGTCCTTCCTTGTTTTTGAGTGCGGGCCATAGTGCACGCAGTATCAGCGAGACCCAGAGCAACAAGCCTATGAAGAGATAAATCTGCCATGCTCGACCTAGGTCAACGTATTCATAGCCTTGGTGGCCAATCCAGAAATTGTTAGCTAGATCGTCGATGTATCCGTGTACGGCGAGCCATTGTCCCGCGAAAGAGCCCACTACAATGATGAGGAGGCTGACGAATAGGAAATTGACACCGAAGCGTTGCAGTTTAGGTTCGTGTCCAGAAATAAGCGGTGCGACATAAAGACCCGCGGCGAGCCAGGCGGTAGCGATCCACAATACAGCGAGCTGTGTGTGCCATGTCCGTGTCACCACATAGGGTAAGTAATCGATGAGAGGCAAGCCATACAAACCTTGTCCCTCTACTGCGTAATGTGCGGTGATGATACCCAACAGCACTTGTGCAACTATGAGGAGTGTCACCAACCAAAAATATTTGGCCGTAGCCCGCATCGAGGGGGTGATGTTCGCGTTCTCTATAAAATCTTCAGTGGCGATTCCGTTCTCGGGCGCCATGTCTGAACGCCAGTTATCGTATTGTCTCGCGTAATACCAAACGATCCAGCCAATGCCGCCTAATAAAAGGACCAGTGAGAAAAAACTCCATAGATAAACCGCTGCACTTGGTGTGTTTCCTACCAAGGGGAAGTAGGGCCAGTTGTTGGTATAGCTAATTTCCGAACCTGGCCGTTCTGTCACAGCAGACCAGGCGCTCCAGAAAAAGAAACCTGCGAGTGCCTGCGCATCTTCGTCGGATAGTTTTTGATGTAAGGGGAATGCATAGTCGCGACGTAGATCCATATATTCATCGTCGCCACTGAAAAGCCCCTCATAATGTTCACTGACATGTAGGATTGCTGCAGCCCTGTTGCGGCTTAGCGATGCGACTTCAGTCTGGGCGGAGTAGGTGTTATCACGCATTTCCTGCTTCAGTAAGACTGAGTTAATTGCATGCTGATTAGATTCTTCTATGCCTGACAGGTCAGAATTGGTCTCGAGTATTGCGAGCAGCTCCTCAGCTTCTCGCTCAAGCCAATCAGCCGTCCAGTCGGGCGCCAAATAACTACCGTGCCCCCAGATCGAACCTTGTTGCATGCCGCCAATAGATTGCCATACAGCTTGGCCATGTTGGATATCGTCGCGGCCGAAGATTGTCTCTCCTTCCGATGTTTCGAAAGCGAGGGGGATAGGGGGTCGCTCTTGATAAATTTCGTGTCCGAAGAAGAGGAGGGTCGAGAACATCAATATCAAACTCGCAATTAGAATTAACCAAAGTCGTTTGATGCTGAACGATGTGCTGTATGACTTCATTTAAGCTTTCCTTAACATTCCTATATCTAGGGGATTATATATCTAAATGATTTTTGGTGATTTTTTATGGCAATGCTGGCCTGGTGATCCAGATCAAATTCTTCTCAGATCGCTTCAAAAGTTGGTGGACTTAATCTTTTCTTAAGCCTCGTTGTCTAAATTGGATCACGTAAAACGAAGAACTGGGCAAACACTCAATAATTCTGAACATTCAGACAAAGTTACGTAGAGGCACACTATGAACATCACAAAAGCTAAAGCCATCTTTCTCGCAACAGCTATGGTGATATTTCCATTGCAAGCAGCCCAAGCGGATAGCTTCGATAGTACGACTGGGACATTAATGCTCAGTTACGTAAAAGTGGGCACGGTGAACTATCACATTGAATTAAAGTTGGAAGCCGATGGAAGCTTCAAGATAGTTGGTGCATCACCTGCGAATTATGTTGAAACTGCTCCTAACGTCTTCGATGCAAATACGGGTTTACTTTCCACCTCCATCATCGATACGGACGGTGCTCAATTTAGAGGCGACTTCCAACTGGATAGCACTGGAACGAAATTCGTATTGGTAAATGCTGAAACGGGTGTTGACAGTGATGGCGACGGTGTATTTGACGCTAACGAAGCTGTCGGTGATGTGGACAATATAGTAGATGGCAGTAAGCACATTGAATCCAGCCTCGATAATGACAGTGACGATAGTGGCCTGTTAGCGGGCAATGATGCCGACGACGCAGTGTTTACTGGAGTAACTGGTAGCAGCACTGATTCTGATCTGGACGACACTTCAAGCTCTTTAGATAACGACGATGCTGGAATTAATCGCACTGAGTCTAGTCTCGATTATGACGATGCTGAAATTAATCACACTGAAACTAGTCTTGATAATGACGATGATGGGAATGATTCAGATCATGACGATTCAGTTGACGACGATGAGAGAGATTCTAGAGATAGTGACGATGACGATGACGATGACGATTGATGCGACAGGATTTTATGTGAATTGAAATTAGCAAACATAGCTTATTTCCTGTACCGACTTATATTCTAGATTCAATTACGAGGCATACCTATGAAGCTAGCGACGTTATTTACGCGGTCTTTCTGTTTGCTAATGGCTATAGGCTCCTCTGTATCCGCTCAGGCGGATAGCTATGATTCATCTATAGGAGTGCTGCAACTAAACCTTGTTACGGTTGGTTTAGATAAATACATAGTTCAGTTACGCCTCGAAGACGATGGAAGGCTAAAAATTCTTAGCGCTGTCCCAGCGGTCTATACAAAGAGTACCTTCAGCACCTACGACTCAAATAGTGGGAGGCTTAGCACAACTGTTATAGATATCGATGGAGATAAATATCGCGGAATATTTCAATTAGATTCCTCTGGCACTCATTTTACTCTCTTGAATGCAAGAACTGGAACGGATACTGACGGCGATGGATTATTTGATAATGACGAAGGAGAGGGTGACGCCGATGGTGATGGTTTAGCCAATTACTTAGATTCTGATTCAGACGGAGACGGTATCGAAGATTACATTGAGGGAGACCGTGACAGTGACCTCGATGGAGTCATTGATAGTTTGGACACGGATGCAGATGGCGATGGTATTTTGGATGCATCTGAAGGGGTTCTGGACAATGATAACGATGGCGTCGCAAATTACATTGATCTCGATTCTGATGGTGATGGCACACTAGACGTCGACGATAACGATTGGAACGGTGACGGCAAATCCGATGATCTAGATACAGATGGCGATGGCATTTCGAATAGGGAAGATAGCGATGATGATAATGATGGCATACAAGATAGTCGTGATTTCGATGTTGATGGAGATGGAATAGTCGATGGCAGTGATGCGGACAGTGATCGCATACCCGACGCCCTCGAAGGAATTGTAGATACTGATTTGGATGGAATCTTCGACTATCTGGACGCTGATGATGATGGAGATGGAGTTCCAGACCTGCTTGATGACGATAGCGATGGAAATGGACTCTCTGATAGCAGAGATTCGGATTCAGATGGGATTGTTGATGATCTCGATTATGATGACGACAATGACGGTATTTATGATTCCGACGATGATGATATAGACGGTGACGGCAAAATCGATAATCCGGATTCGGACAGTGACGGTATTCGAGATTCGAAGGACTCTGATGACGACTAGTTATCAGATTAGGCTAGACTTTACGCACTTAAGCCCTGTAATTAACCAAGTATCAAAAAGCGAACGCTATAATTAATCTTCTCGCGTCATACTTCGGTATTGTTCCGGCGATCTTATTTGCAGCACTCACTAATGCCGAATCCATGGGGCTTACAAGCGCCCCGGTCTAAGTCGAGGATAAAGATGGTAACCACGACGGATCAAAAGATCGTATTGACCAATATTGAATTGAACTGAGGGCGCATCAAATTAATCCAGACTTAAGCGTTTGGAAATGTCAGTGTGCTACGAGTGTGCAATGGGGATTTCGAGAGAGAAGAAATATAAAACCCATAACTATTAGTTAGTTATGGTGCCCAGAGGCGGAATCGAACCACCGACACGAGGATTTTCAATAGATGTGTCGTAATTAAGTTTCGTTATATCAATAACTTAAAATCAACAAAGATCAATGTGCTACAGGTTGTGCTACGAGTTCTCAAATTCCGACTAGATTCACAGCGTTTCTGAGCTTATCAACTGACACATCAATATATCGCTGAGTGGTCGCCAAGTCTCGATGTCTCGCCAACTCTTGTATGACTCGCACTGAAACACCCTTCTCAGAAAGATCAGTGATGAATTTCCTGCGACCTGAGTGACTAGAGGCATTGATACCTACATTAGAGTAGAGCGTCTTAAACAGTATCTGAAGCGTCTGTGAAGAGAAGTGCCCACCAGTGCGCTGAGAGTAGATTAGTGGTGATTTAAGGGTCACAAGGCGCTCAGTGTTGCTCTCAAGATACTTGTTAATCTCTTTCTTCACGAATTCTGACAGATAGACACTGTTTGCCTTGCTGCCTTTCGTCATATCTTTAGTCAGAAGCACTGTATCCTTGATATTTCCCTCACCATCTACGACGTCACCGACTTTGAGAGACGCTATCTCACACGCTCTGAGTCCAACATAGTATGAAAGTATGATTACAAGACGATTTCGTGCTGAGTGACGAGTGATGCGAGTCGTCTTGAGAAGTCGCTTTACTTGCTCGTCTTTGAGTACTGGTGCTTGCTTCATCTTGATTGCTCCCTGTGTCAGCGAAATGTCTGTTATGTATTAAAAACTATGATGAAATAGTACAAAAATACATAACAAAAATCAACCTAAGCACCTGATATACATAGCTTTTTCTACCGTTATGATTTCCTTGAGGTTTCTGCAACATGTATGAGAATTCGTCAAACAATACATAACTGACATCCACCGATCGTTGTTCCGAACAAGCTCCAGAGCATCGATCTAAGCGATCTGAGTGCTATTCAGTGTCTGTGTGTGATTTGAGTGTTAGAACTCAAGAGAAGCAACTGTATGGAGGGTGACATGAATGCTGACAATAGGGTTGCGGACACTAAGTTAAGGTGTAATCTTTACAATTAACAAGGCGAGTAAGCATAACAAGAAGAAAGAGCAATCATATGAAAAGTCTTAAAGTCCTCTTAGCAGCAACTCTTATTATCCCATGCACTGTGATAGCACAGGTTCCAGGCTGTGCTAAAGTGGCGGCTCGCAATAAAAGAGACTGGACTTTGCCCATGCCCCCCGAGACCCTGAGCGACCCCAGCGTCATCAGCTTGCTCCCCGTTGCCCTTGCCCTTGTGCTATCAATCGTCTCGCGCAATGTCATTCTCGGGCTGTTTATTGGACTGTTCACCGGCGTACTGCTCGTCGAGGGATTTTCACCGATTGCCGCACTGACGCTCATGGTGCGCGATTATTTGGTGCCGCAGGTTACCGACAGCTACAACGCGGGCGTTCTGGTTTTGCTCGCATTCATCGGCGGTTTTGTCGCGCTGATGGAAAAATCCGGCGGCGGGGCTGCGTTCGCAGCACGCGTGATGCGGCTAATTACCACGCGGGTCCGGCTGCAGGTTTCAGCTTGGCTTGGCGGCATACTTATTTTTTTCTCAGACCTTGGCACGCCGCTCATCATTGGGCCGACTTTCCGCCCACTCGCCGACAGCCTGCGTATCTCGCGCGCAAAGCTTGCCTACATCATAGACTCGACCGCGTCTCCAGTCGCAATCCTCGTCCCGTTCATCGGTTGGGGCGTTTACATCATGGGGCTATTGAATCAGCAGATCGAATCGCTAGGCCTTGCTGAAAACGATTATGCGCTCCTCATTGCGGCACTGCCGTTTCAGCTGTATGCGTGGCTCGCGCTAGTGGCGGTGCCGCTGCTCGCGATAGTCGGAGTTGAGTTCGGTCCTATGCGCCGCGCCGAGGAAGCCGCGCGCGCCGGCGGCAACGAGCGCCAGATGAATGATTCTGCACTCGAGCAAGTGACGTTAGTCAATGCCAGGCCCTCGTTCGTCTGGCTGCCGTTGGTGGTGTTAGGCGTCACGCTTTTTTGGGTGCTTGGCCCGCTCGGTTTTCCCTTCGGACGAGTGAGCGGGTCGGACTTTCGGGCAGGATTGGCAACGGCTTATCTTTTGGCTGCACTGACTCTCGTTGCATTGATGGCGTATAACCGAGCGCAGTCGCCACTGCGCAGTCTGCAGGTCTATCTGGACGGGATGAGCCGCATGATGCAGATCGCGATTATGCTCCTGCTCGCGTGGGCGATGGGGGACATGATGACGACACTCGGCGCGGATGATTTTGTCTCCACCCTCGTGCGCGATAATGTCGCCGCGTGGAGCCTGCCGCTGCTCATTTTTCTTGTTTCGTGCGCGATCTCCTTTGCGACCGGCTCATCGTGGGGCACCTTCGCCATCATGCTGCCGCTTGCCATGCCCGCCGCTTTCGCTATCGATGCACCACTCGCGGTGTGCGTAGGCGCTGTGCTTTCGGGTGGGCTATTCGGCGACCACTGCTCGCCGATTTCGGAGACAACTATCCTCTCCTCTGCGGGCGCGGGTGCCGATGTTTTCGATCACTTTCAAACCCAACTTCCCTATGCTCTCGCCAACGGCGCGCTTTGTGTCGCTGGGTTTGTTGTCGCTGGGCTAAGCGCCAGCATTATCGTGTTACCCGTGCTGCTGTTGATTCAGCTAACAGGCTTGCTTGCGTTTAAACGGTTATCGATTGCAAGGTAATGCACTGCCGTTATCTGTCGATTGGCGTTTGGATAGGCTGAGCAATAAGTAATCATCAAGAGAAACTCGAAGCGCACATGGCAAATATACTCGGCACCTCAGGCGATGATGAACTTGCTGGCACCCCAACCGGTGATCAAATCTATGGCTATGCAGGCGACGATATTCTGCGCGGAAATGCTGGCAATGACAGCCTTTACGGCGGCGCGGGTGACAACACACTCTACGGCGGTGATGGCAATGACTATCTGTGGGTTGCAGACGAGGCTGGCAACAATCGACTATTTGGTGAGACAGGAAACGATTTTCTTACGGGTGGCGCTGGCAACGATCTGCTCGAAGGCGGTAGCGGGGACGACCGACTAACTGCTGGGTCGGGCGATGACACAATCACTACGGGCGGTGGTGTTGATCTAGTCTATGCCGGCGAGGGCGATGACACTGTAAATGCCGTTTTTACTAATCCCAATGACCCGCGTTTCTTAGTAACAATTGATTCCACCACTTTGCTCACAGGCGATTCAGATGCCGTGACGGCCTATGGCGAAGAAGGAGCGGACCTGCTCTATGGGAGCCGAGGTAACGATTTTCTTGATGGCGGCTTGGGTAACGATTGGCTCATCGGTGGCGCCGGCAATGATACGCTCCTCTCGGGCGGCGGAAGCGACGTGCTAAACGGAGGCGATGGCGATGATAAGTACACTGTCAGCGACGCCACGGTGTGGCTCGCAGATAGCGCCGGCGAAGACACTGTTGTTGTTCAAGCAAGTTGGGTCAAAATTCCGAGTAGCATCGAAACGAGAGAATATGCAGCCACCGCAAAGCCGTTACCCTATTGGCTCGATGCGATGCTCGACGATGGCGCAGCGTGGATAAGCAGCTTAGTCGGCATGACCAACACCTACCTTTATGGCTTCCCGTCAGCCGCGCCCAGTTACTACACCGACGCCGATTCTATCGAACGCGATCTAGGTAAGGCCAGCGGTTGGCAGGCGTTCAACGAACAGCAAAAGGCGTTTACTGAACAGGCGCTCGCGGTGGTAAGCGCCGTTGCGAACGTTACTTTTGTCGCGACCAACTCGTTTGATCAACTCAACACTCTTGCGTTTGCGACCAACAGTCAGTGGTCAACGCGCGCCCAATTTGCGGCGCCCACGGCCTCATTTGCAGCAAGTGATGTGTTAATAAACCGCTTCAAACTCGGCTCTGAAGTCTTATTGGAACCAGCCGTTGCTGCGCCTCAAGCGGAATCGTTTGAGGCGTCTCTTTGGCTGCGCGCAATAGGAGGTGCTCTTGGACTCAAGACGCCCACGAGTGAGGCGTCAACCATTGCCTCTGAGCTGCCAGTTGCTCCTTTTTTGTCTGTCGAGACAGATATAGAGCAAGCGTTCCGACGTCAGCTCGCCCTGTACTCGCCCCTCGCTGGCGAGCAAGACGCACACATTTTGTCGCGGATGCTTGATGGCGCTAATGGCAGTGAAGCGTTCGAGCATAGTCTCGCACTTGGTGTGCTGGACATCGCCGCGCTTCACTATCTCTATGGGCCAAATCCAGCTGCACGCGCAGGAAATGATGTCTATACGCTTAGCACAACGCGCGCTAATTTCATCTGGGATGGAGGCGGATTTGATACCCTTGATGCTTCAGGAAGCCTGCTACCGGTCACACTGTACTTAAGCCCAGGTTACTGGGGCCATGTCGGCGACATAGCCGGCGCGTCGATTCTCGATGCGGGGCAGCAGACGATTAACTTTGGCACAAGAATCGAGAAAGTGATTGGTTCTGCGATGGGAGATAAATTGGTTGGCGACGAATTTAATAACGTTTTAGTTGGCGCTGCAGGCAACGATGACTTGGTCGGCGGTGAGGGCGTAGATACCGCCCTCATCTTCGCTACCCGCGCCACAACAACTCTTACACAAGTCAGCGGTGGACCCGCAGGCGTGCAGTGGCAGATCAGAAGTGGTACCGAAGTCGATAACCTAACGGGTATCGAGCGAGTTGAATTCAGCGACTACGGCCTTGCGCTCGATCTTGATGGCAACGCAGGTGACGCGGCAAAATTGCTCGGTGTGTTGATCGGCGCAGACTCGCTGGCAGACAGAGGTCTAGTAGCTGCGGTATTGGATTATGCCGATTCTGGATTAAGCCTTGAGGCAATGCTTGCCATTGGACTTGAGCTTTTGCTCGGCGAATCATACACAGGAGCCGACGTTGTCAATTTGCTGCATCGTGCACTTACTGGCGTAGAGGCACGTCCCGCCTTGATAGAAGAATACGGCGGTAGAATCGATAGAGCAGAGATGACGGCAGTCGAGTTAGCCCTGATTGCTGCCGAAACCGATCTTAACTCAAGTAACCTAGACCTCGTTGGATTGAGCAGTGGCGGGCTGGCCTATTCGCTTGCTTCGTTCTAAATCGTCCGCCTTCTTCTTTAGCTCCTTCTGTAAAACCACTTCAACTAAGGCGCAGCCTTGAGCGCCAGCATTAAACCTCATCCGCCAAGTGTCGATTGGCTAAGCGATTAGCTTGGTAACAGGCACAGAGAGGAGTATATGACTACGATCTACGGCAGTGATGGCGCGAGCACTGGGCACAGCAGAGACAACCCTGCGTTGCGCGCAAAGCCAACGTCGCCCCCAGAACTGCGCGAGATTCCTTCCGTTAAGGACGAACAGACGAGTGTTTCAGAAATATCTGACGACCAATTCGCCGCTAGAGGCGCCCTCGACACTGCCTCGATCTCAGCGAAAAGCTTCGGCCAGCGGAAGTTGCGAGCGAAGCCAATCGATATGAAGCGGCTTAAGGCCGACAATCAGCGCGTTAAAGAAATGCGTGAGCGCATGCGTCGCCTACGTGAGAACGCAGAAGATTAAGCAACAAGGAAAAACCAATGGCTGATGAGAAAGAAATAGAGAAAAACGCGGACTTAGACGGCGCGGCCATTGCCGACCAAGACGCAGGCGCGCCCGAAGCCGTCGAGGATACCGAGTCTGGAAACACGATAGATGCGGGAGTAGCCGACGATGCTTCACCGGAAAGTAGCAAGGAGGCAATCGCTGGCAGCACTGCGCAATCAATAGAGGAATTTGATGAAGATGACTATATTGATGTGTCTGCAATTGAGTCAGAGCTGCAAGTTCTGCTACCAAATTTAACAGCTATCTCTGAGACGCTTGTAGACGCTGTCGAGCTCTCGACTCAAAATGCTAAAAAACTCAAGAGTCAGGAGAGCGCGCTTATCGGGGCGTTTAAATCGCTTAACGAATTTAAAAAACAGCAAGTTAAATTTGGCACCATCATGCTTGTCACCACCGGTGGTGTTATCGCGGTGGCTCTGGGGCTGTTTCTTGTGGCGATTCTGAGTCTTTCGGGCAAGGGCGACGAGCTCAGCGCCCTCAATCTTGCGCTAGGCAAACGTATTGTCGAGCTCAACGTGGGTCTTACGAGTTTCGAAGAGGCGAAGGCAGAGGTCGCCACGCTGCGCGGCATTATCGAAGAGCTAGCAGTCGGCGTAGAGCGTACGCAGGCGAGTTACTCCGAATCTGAGCAGGAGATTCAGGGGCAGCTAAGCGTCTATTCAGAGTCGCTTGTTTCTGAACTCACAACTCAAAATACGACGCTAGGCGAGAGCTTTGATGCGCTTGGCAGTAAAGTTACCGCATTTGAGGCAAAAATTAATAGCTTCGACTCGCGACTCCAGCAAACCGACCGAACGCTTGCCGACATTCAAGATAACGCGAAAGCGCTTCTTGAGGTGAGAGATGTCGTAGAGGCATTGTTGGTGCTTGAACGTGAGCGCTACCTTGATGCGTTAGAGCTAAAGTCTCCAATACCTGCTGAGACGATGGATGTACGTCGGGAGGGTGAGATTTACTTTAGCGGCGGGATTATAGATGGGCAGCAATAGAACTACGATTGCCTTTTAGCTCAGGCTCGAGGTGTCATCCAAGTTGCTCTTTCTCTCCGTCGGAGGTTCGCGGGTAATCGGTTCTGGGAAAATTTCCACACGAATATCACCAAACGCTTCAGGGTCTCGCTCAAGTCCTGCCTCTGAATAAAGCTTACCGAGAATTTCATGTTTAGTCCCTTATGCCGCATCTTTGCCGCTATTGATAATCTCAGTCCTGACTACATTAACCGCTCGGGGTGCGTCGATTCCTACGCGAACCTGGCTAGAACCATCAGTGTAAATTGTTACGTAGATATCCTTGCCGATCTTGATGGACTGGCCGTTTTTTCTGGATAAAATGAGCATTCCTTTGTTCTCCTATTTG
>JALQUB010000041.1 GCA_023268635.1 Pseudomonadales bacterium | reverse complement strand
TTTGCTTTCGCACTCTACGGCGGCTGCGTATTCATTTGCAGCATTCAGACCGTGCGCTATGCGAGCGCTCGCAATTTTGTAAAACACCGCGAATGGGCGCTACGTATTTTTGTTCTCGCCATGGGATCATGGCTATACAGGATGCAATATGGCGTGTGGTTCGCCGTAATGGGGCGGCGAGGCATCGGCGAAAACTTCACCGGCCCCTTCGACTATTTCCAAGATTTCGCTTTCTTCATCCCTTACCTCTTAGGCGTAGAGATTTATCTGCATTGGCAACGCGAGGGTGAAAACTTCTTCCCTCACGCTGTATCACGTACATTGAAGCTGGCATCGATTGCCGCACTGCTGCTGGGGTCTTACGCATTCTTCCCGCTATTTACTGGTTAGCTGGTTAACTAGTTAGTGAGTACCGAATTAGAGAGTACCGAAGGCTCGCTTCAATTCGGTCGCAGACTCTTCCAGTGCTTCCATGCCTGCCTCAATGCCGCCGGCGAATGAAATGAAGGCATGGATCATATCTGTGTAGCAGACGTGCCGAACGGGGACACCCGCGACCGCCAACTTGTCGGCTAGCGCCTCCCCCTCATCTCTCAGTGGATCGAATCCCGCAGTCAAAACAAATGCGGGAGCTAAACCATCCAGATCCGCGAAGAGAGGCGAGACTTTGGGATCTAAGGTACGGGACGCATCTTCCAAGAAATGCTCCTGGAACCACACAATTCCTGCCTTTGTTAGGAAATAACCCTCAGCGAACTCATCCATAGAAGGGAAGCTCAAACTATAGTCAGCGGCCGGGTAAAGCAGCAACTGAAAATCGGGCTGACGATAGCCGTCTTCTTTGCATGAAAGACACACAGCAACTGAGAGATTACCACCCGCACTGTCTCCACCCACGGCGATCCGATTTGTATCTATCCCCCATTCGCCGCCATTCATTCGCAGCCACCGGTAAACTTCGAACGCCTCTTCAAATATTTGCGCTGACTTCACTTCTGGAGATAAACGATAGTCCACAGACACCACTATACAATTGGCGAGATGGGCTATTTGCTGTGTCAACGTGTCGTACTGAGCCACATCGCCAAGCACATAGCCGCCCCCGTGATAATAAACCAGCGCGGGCAGCTCTTCGCCGACATACCCTTCAGGGTAATACCTGCGAACAGGCACAGAATGATTCGCGAGTGGAATAGCAGAAGCGATGACCTCTACGCCTTCGCATGCGGCCGGTGCAAACGGATTGCCGCGCTCCAGTCGCATGGCGCGTGCCTCTTCGGGTGAGCAGTCTTGGAGTTGTTTGAGTTGAGCAGCAGATTCGGCGATCTTCGCCGCCATCGCTTCTAGCACTTCGCTCCTCGCAGCACGTTCAGTTCGATTCAACTTTTTATTATTCATTTATCTTTCCTCCCCCTTTTTTCTATATGTTCACTACCCACAGCGCCTACCAAATTGCATCGAACCGGCGCCTAGAATCGAAGCCAACAATCCAACCTATAAGAATCAGTACGAACATGCTGGGCACGAGATAAGTGGCTATCAAGAATCCATTCTGCGCCGAGAGCCCGAACCACATGATTACACAATAAGCCAATGCCGCTAATAATTTGAATAACAGGTAATAGACAAAAAACGGTTTGCTATTATGATCCAGCAAAAAGGGCTTCGCCGAAATAATCCAATAAACGGCCACTAACACTCCCAAAATATCCGTAGGCCAGAATAGGAGTAGATTAAGATTGTGATAAAGATCAGCATGCCCCGAAACAAACCAACTAATCAGCATGATGCCGCCAAAAATTCCACTAGCGCCTAATAAAACAACACTCAAGAAACCAAATAGGCGCAGATTCATGTCGGACATTCTGAAGCCTAATTTGGCATGGCTGACTGAAAACGACGGACGAACTCGTTTCAGCATCAGAGCAAAATAAATGATGCATCCCCACAGCACCAAAGTCGCTGCACGATAAAAATCTCCTTGTTGCTCAGGCGCATCAAAGCTTAATAGGGTTTCGCTATTTCCAAGCAGCGGCATGACTTGCTGACCCACCCTCACATCTGAGTCAATTGAGGCTAAGTGCGAGCGCAATTCTAGCGGTAAAAACAGCGTTTCCCATTCGCTCATCTCGCTATCGATATTGCTATTCATTAGCACATCGAGAGAAAAGCTGATCGGCTGCAGTGATGCATAATGGGAACGCACTTCTTCTCTGAAGCTACGCCCGCTGCCACCGATGATCTCCCTGCTCAGCTTACCGCCCAGCGCCTCATTGAGATAATCCCGTATCCGAGTCGTACAATTATCGAAAAAATAGTGATAGTCGTAATAAATATTTTCCGGAGCACGATTCCACTGCAGGCGAGCGAGGAGCCTCTGCTTTTGAGCGGAGGTGAGAAAAATTTCATCCTGCCAGACGCTGCGCGCCTGTGCTCGGTAGTTCGCGATCTCCCTGTCGGGTGACTGTGTGGCCAATCGATACCGGACTTCATTGATGAAAAAATCATAAGCGAAAGAGAGCGGCCCACCCGACACCTCGAACACACCCCAATTGTAAATCGTATCGGTATTCCCTACTTCGTCAACAATCCGCAGCGCACTATGACCAAAGTTGTCCCAAACGCTATTACCGACATCGACAGTCACCAAGTAAACATGAAGCTTAGACGGATCAGGATGCGCGGAATTTTCGGCGGCGAGTACTGATGTAGACCACAACAGAGTGAGTAGCAATAAGAAACGCCGAATCATGGCTGTACCGAAATTTTCAATGCATTTGCGAATTCATCGCGTCCTAATTCGCCATCGAAGAAAGTATTGAATGAAAGGCTAACTCTCTCGATATCATCAACAACCTCTCTTACTCCATGGTCCAAATCCGAGGGAAATAACAAAATATCTCCGATACTCACCGGGATGAAGTAACGATACGCATTATGGTAGGTCTCTTGCTCACGGAGAAGTTCGAACCAGTTCGCTCGCTGATCTCTGTAAAAATTAATTCCATCCTCTTCCGCAGTATTTATATACAACGCGCCACTGAGTACGCTATTGGGGTGTACATGCGAATGATGAGATTCACCTTTCCGAGTGAGCGTCAGCCATGATTGAGTCACTTTCAATGAGACTTTGTTCGATGTATTGAAGACGGTTTTAAAGTGCTGATTGATACTTTCCTGTAAAGCGGCAGCAATAGACTGCATCTCGGGAGCCGCCAACACATTTTTATTTCGTGACGAGAAATTTGTGATCGATCCTACGGGCTGCTGTAATTGTATTCGAAAGAATTCCAGCTCCTCGGGAGTAAACCCGCGCCCTAACCTACTGCGAGTTACCGGGATCGCAAACAAATTCATTATTTCTGTTTGCATGAATTATCCTTAATTAAGCGAACATTTTGTTGTTATTAGCACTTTACTAGTGACGCCTAGTCTAGCGGGTTCGACTGCTGCATAAAAGGCTGAGCAGGCAATGCTTTTCGAAGCTTCCCCCGCCGGGTCAAACTGCTATGATTGAGCAATATTTAAATACAGTGAGACAGAACATGCAGAATGACCAAGACCAAACCAATATCAATGGCGCCACCGCGCTTATCGAAACCTTAGCCAATTGCGGCGTCGAACTCTGCATTGCAAACCCTGGCACTTCCGAGATGCATCTCGTACAGGCGCTTGACCGCGTTCCTAGAATAAAATCGGTACTCGCACTCTTCGAAGGCGTCTGCACGGGTGCCGCTGATGGCTACGCGCGCATGACAGGCAAACCCGCTGCAACCCTGCTCCACCTCGGCCCCGGGCTCGCAAATGGCATCGCCAATCTACACAACGCTCGCCGAGCGAACTCGCCGATGATCAATATTGTTGGCAATCACCCAAATTACCACATCGGCTATGATGCACCACTCACCTCAAATATTGACACCCTGGCTCGCAATTATTCGAGCTGGATAAAGTCCGAAAGCACTGCGAGCACATTAGCTCAGGACGGCGCCGACGCCTTCACAGCGACGCTCAGGCAAACGCCCGACTCTCAAGGGCAGATCGCGACTCTCATCATGGGCGCTGATGCAGCCTGGGGTGGCAGCGGCGGCCCAGTGGCACCCAATTCTCTTCCTCAGCGAGCCAAGATTGACGACGACACGATCGAGGGGATCGCCGCGAAGATCGAACAAGGGGGTAATATTGCCTTCCTACTCGAGCACCATGGAGTCAGTCCAGAGGCTCTCGCGAATGCGAGTAAGATCTCAGTGAAAACGGGATGCAGACTCTTCACTGGCACCTTCCCTGCCCGCGTTGACGGCGGCCCGGGAAACCCAGAGGTCGAACGATTACCCTATTTCCCCGAACAGATTCTGCAAACTTTACAAGGGCTCGATCATCTTATTCTTGTGGGTGGACAGATCCCGGCTAGTTTCTTCGCCTATCGAGGCATCCCTGGACAACTCATTCCCGAGGGTTGCCAGGTCTCCTGCCTAAGCCGGGTAGAGGAAGATGCAATTGACGCGCTCACGCGCTTAGCCACTCGTCTCGGTGCGGCTAATGAACGAGTTAAAACCTTCGAAAGAAAATCGATTCCGCGACCCAGTGGCGAACTCGACACTAAATCCATCATTCAAGCTGTAGCCGCAACAATGCCGGAAGGACTCATTGTCGCCACAGACTCCGGAGGCGGGAATGCCGCACACGCATACTGCCAAAACTCAGCACCCAATAGTTGGTTAGCCCTAACAGGCGGCGCTATTGGACAGGGTGGGCCAGTCGCGACGGGTGCCGCCCTCGCCTGCCCTGATCGTCCTGTACTCGCCATGCTAGGTGACGGCGGTGCTGCATACACCAATCAATCATTCTGGACTCAAGCACGCGAAAACCTCAATGTGACCACGCTCATCTTCGCGAACCACAGCTATAACATTCTCAATGTTGAATACGCTCGACTCGGCGTGACTGATGTGGGTGAAATAGCGGCTAGCCTTTTCGATATCGGCAGCCCCGAACTGGATTGGGTTGCAATGGCTAAAGGCTTCGGCGTTGCTGGCGCTCATGCCAAAGACGCAGAAGATCTGTGTAGACTATTAGAAGAGAGCTATAAGACGCCCGGACCATTCGTCATCCAAGCACGAGCGTAGCACCAGCTGAATATCGGATTCGAGATTGACTCTCGAATCCGATTGCCCTCTCCAAACAAACTATGCCCAATCGAAGTTTTTCTGGAAACGTCCAAGCTTCGCATAAAAAGCCGCTGTCCTCTCTTCATCTTTATCCTGTTCGGGATACAGTAAAGTCACTGCAGGAATAACTATCAGCGGTAACAGTAAAGTGAGGAAGGATGGGTCGCGCCACTCTCCCAGAGTCTGGCAGAGTTCGAACCAAATCTGAGCGAATCCACCCACCTCGGCGTTCTCAACACCGGAGAAAGATCGGTTAAGAAACCACATCGTGGCGCCGCCTACAAAGCCGGAGAGTATCCCCCAGAACACGGCTCGCTCGGTGGTACGCTTCCAGTAAAACACATAGGCCACCGCAATCGCAGGAGGCACCACCATCGCGAAGCCGAGTAGTAGAAATTGCAGCACTGAACCAAAGTTTAAAGACCATGCAAGAAACGCAGCGAAAGAACCGTAGAGCGCTGTTGTCACCTTATACGCTTTCAGTTTCCGATGACTTGACCAGTGTTTCGAAGGGGGAATCCAATCACTGACGAGCATGGTCGCACTCGCGAGCAACATCGGAGCTCCTGAGGAAATAACGGCCGCGAGAACCGCCGCTAGCGCGATACCACCCAGCAGAGGCCCGGTGTCGATCGCGAGCTGGGCGATGTTCAAGTATCCAGACAAGCCACTCTCGGCACCGTACTTCACCATCGTCAGAATACCTATCCCACCCGCTACTACCGGCATAATCGCCGCGATAATACCAGCCCAGAAAAAGCCGGGAATGAGGTACTCTTGCTTGGCCGCAGAGCTCGCGTAGTTCGCGTAGACCGATGCGGCGGGTGTATGGATGGTCGCAGAGATAAATAGCGCGATTATCGTTGCCCAACCGATGCCGGTGAAACTCCACCAAGAAGGCACATCTTTACCGGATGCCTCGAGCACGGACTTCGATTCAGCGATGACAGCCGACCAACCACCTAGGTCTTGCATCGCAATAAATCCAACAGCTGCCAGCCCCAAAATGATCACGGTGCAGTGAACAATATTAGTGATCGCAGTGCCCTTGAGGCCGCCAGTGATGGTGAACAGCACGATCACAAAACCGCCAATGACAATGCCCACCCAAAATGGCCATCCCGTCACGCCACTCACAATCGTAGCGATGACATAGGGCTCGATAATATTGATCACTAAATATTCAGTTTGCACGCAGAGACTAGAGAGTGATTGGCATCGCTGCGACCCGAAACGAAAATCGAACACTTCGCCGACGCTAGAGAGCCTAAGTTTACGGTAGGGAATTGCGAAAAACAGACCAACTAAGAATAACGCAGCGAATGAATTAACCCCGTACCAAAGATGACCGATGCCCTCGCTAATCACATCGCCGGCCACACCATAAGTGCCAGCCCCACCGATACGAGTGCCCGCAATGCCGGCAGCCAGCATCCCTACGCCGAGAGTTCCGCCTCCGATTGCCCAATCTGAGGAGCTTCGATTGCCGCTACTTATATAGATCCCGACCAACACAAAAAACACGAGGTAACACAGTATCACTAGGGCTGGCAGGTCCATCTAACTCTCCAATTCTTGTTTTTGTACACGGTTTGCGTATTGGCCCCGAGCATAACCTTGGAAAGAGTGGCAACGCAATTCATCAGCGTCTCTTGAGACTGATCAAATCCTTGCCTACGCTTTCCACTTAGGCTTAACTGACTCAAATTAATGACTACAAACATTATAGGAATCTCGATGACGACCGCATTCACCCCTGGCGACAACACTTGGCTTGCGCAAGTACAAGAACCAATCATGGATCCAGAGCGGGAGATCATCGATCCCCACCATCACCTCTGGCGCAAGCGCTTCGATCAGGACTATTTACTCGACGAACTCTGGGGCGATACTGGCTCTGGCCATCGAGTCACTAAGACACTATTCATGGAATGCCGAGCATTCTATCGACGCGAAGGACCCGAGCATCTTTTTGCACTCGGTGAAACGGAAGCAGTTACCGAGATTGCGAAGCGTTCACAAGAAGCAGAAGGGAAAGCACATATCTGCGGCATTGTCGCTCACGCCGACCTAACACTCGCAGGAACTGAAGAAGACAAACTGCTCGAACTCCTAGATGGCCATGCCAAAATAGCGGGCGATATATTTAAGGGAATACGCCATGCAGGGGCGCGCGACAGGGAGCCTGAGCAATTAGTTATCCCTGGTTCTGCGCCTTCTTACCTCTACGGCAAAGAGTCATTCCGTAAAGGGCTTAGGCTCTTGGCGAGCCGTGGACTCAGCTATGACACTTGGCATTATCACCACCAGAACTTGGATTATATTGATCTCGCCAATGCAGTACCTGAATGCACAATGATTCTCGATCATTTCGGCACGCCGCTAGGTGTCGGACGTTATAGGGGCAACCGAGACGAGATATTTAATGAGTGGAAGATGGAGATGAGAGAACTCGCGAAATGCGAAAATGTATTTGCGAAACTGGGCGGGATGGCAATGCCTGATAATGGTTTCGGCTGGCATCTGGCTGACCGTCCGCCTACTTCTGACGAATTCGTCGACGCACAAGAACGCTACTATCACCACATGATCGAGTGCTTCGGTCCCGAACGCTGCATGTTCGAAAGTAATTTCCCTGTAGACCGACTGAGCATCAGCTATCCGGTGTTATGGAATGGATTGAAGAAAATCGCGTCACGCTACAGTGAGGAAGAACAGCAGGCCTTGTTTTCTGGCACAGCGGCCCGTGTCTATCGACTCGATTGAGCTAGACTTCGTGAAGGGTTAAGCCTTCACGAAGCGCTTCACCACGCCGCTGCTATTCAATACATGTTTGCCGTCTACTGACAGCGTACAGCGAACGAAAATCAATGATCGCCCTTGTCGCAACACTTCGCATCGGCCGGTAATCAAATCTCCTTCGACGGCAGGTGCAATAAATTCATTGTTGCAGCTGACTGTCAGCACATTTACGCCTAATTCACCGTCGATGCCTGCCAAGCAGAGAGAGTAATCCGCAAAACTCATCAAGATACCGCCGTGGACAGTATTGTGCCCATTGCAATGCTTAGCCTCGGCACGAAATGCAGTCTCAAATCCATTCTCCGTCATACGGCCAAAGAAAGGACCTAGTGCATCTTCTGCTGGATCACCTCCGTAATGTTTAAAATCACTTGAGATACCATATTGTTGTGGATCGAACTGCATCGCTATACCTACTGTTAGAAACTACTAATTACCGCCAGGAAGAATTAAGCCCAGAGTAGCCCCAGCCGCTTTCCCAACCATCTTTACAGGAACCTTCAATACCGCGACACCCACACCAATAACCGCCCCGGTAGCCATGCTCAAACAAGATGTAAGCGTCAATGACAAGAACAGCATGACAGCTGCACGGCCCATTGCCTTCTTGAGGGGACGCGGCTTGGAGTTTTGATCCGCCGGATTCATGCTCTGCATAATTTGTTACCTATAGATTGTTCGGAAAAACGTCCACGGATAAAAACCATATCGGCTTAAAACAAGGAATTCTGATTACTGATTCAGCGCACCCGCTCAGAGAATGGCCGGATGCGATCCAGTCCATGGCCATCCTCGACCAATCGAGCGAAATCTTCCGCCAAGCGCTCACTAGCCCTCAGAACCTCTCGCCAATAGGCTATACGCTCCCTCTCCTCCAGCGCCTGAAAATCCTGTCGATCAGGGATTTTCCCGAAAGGCAGGCTCTGAACAAATTCGGGCGAGGGTGTGACTAAGACAACTCGGTCAAAGTTTTGTTCATGCACACGTCTCCAAGGCAACCTTTTATCAAACCACCCAGGAATTACAGCAGAAGAGAAATGTGGATACAGCACTAGCCCGTCACCGGCATGGAAATCCATATCGAAATGGTAATCGGTCATTCCACCATCCCAATAGAGGCCCTGACTTGCTCCGGGAATATTACGAACGCCCTCTAACACATAAGGAATAGAGCCCGTCGCCATAATAGCCTGCATGACGTTTTCTTCAGTCAACTGCACGCTAGCGGTACGAAGATCACTCGCATCACTCCAAGGCGAGCGATCACCGAGTGAAGAAAATAAGGTACGCTCGAAAAATAGTGATAATTCTCGACGCGACAAAATATTGGCAAATGCCGCCGCCACTAATGCCGCTGCCTGTAAGCCTTTATTGGGCGATGAACCGATGCCCAGACTTCTAGCGGCTACGATCGTGGTCAGTATGTTCTTGTTGCGGACTATTTCTTTAGCCCCGGTCGGCCCAAGTGCAGCGTAAAGCATCGCCTCGGCCTTCTCGGTTATTTCCCGTGTCGTAGGCCTTGCAGAGTAAGTCTCTTCGCTATAATGCTTTGCTAAGCGCTCAATGGCGCCGACTGGGTCAGCTGTCGCAAGGCAACACATCCGCCAGGCTCCGGCCGATGAACCTAGAGTCAATAAGGGTTCACTGCGTTGGGACAAGAATCTGCCAAATAGGTATCGATCCAGCCCGTAAAGCACAAACCACTTGGGGCCGCCTGAAGCGCCTACCATCACCTTGAATTGGGAAGCACACATCCCCTGTTCGCGTAGACGTGCGTGTGCGGTTGGACCTGCGTAGATTGAAAGCGAAGACTGCATCGCGAGATGATATAGTGTGGGTCCGCTCGACGCTAGGGCTCAACTATAAGAGACTGCAACTATGTCCAATACCATAGGCACTATTCGCGGCGCACTCCTAGAAGGAGATCGGAAATCCCTGTTATTTCTGCTGGCTATTGGCAATACGATCGCGTTCGCCACTTGGCAGGTGTTGCTCAATAACTTCGTCGTCGAGGAGGCGGGCTTTACAGGCCAAGAGATCGGGCTGCTGCAAAGTCTTCGAGAGATTCCCGGTTTCTTAGCATTCACAGCAATCCTAGTCATGATTTTCATACACCAGCAGACCTTTGCTCTGCTGTCTTTAGCAATTCTCGGCATCGGAACAGCCATTACCGCCTTCTATCCTCAGGCCTTATGGTTGTATTTCGCCACGGTGCTAATGTCGATAGGCTTCCACTATTTAGAAACCCTGCAAAACTCACTCAGCCTGCAATGGCTAACAAAAGAAGAGGCGCCGGCAGTGCTAGGCCAGCTCTTGAGCGTAAAAGCACTCTGCAATCTCTCAATTCTTGCCGCGCTCTATATCTATCTATATTTTTTTAGCGCCAATTATGTGCTGATTTATCTGTTAGCAGGTGGCACTGCTGTCGGCATCGCCATTTATTGCTATCTACGCATTCCTCACTTCCCCGACGGAGTTGTGCAACACAATTCACTTTTTCTGAGGAAGCGCTACTGGCTTTACTATGTACTCACCTTCCTCGCTGGTGCTAGGAGGCAAATTTTTGTCGTCTTCGCGGGCTTTCTGCTCGTTGAGAAATTCAGCTTCCCGATTGAAGAGGTTGTCTTACTCACCCTGGTGAATGCAGCGAGCACCTTTTACTTGGCACCCAAAATCGGTCGCCTCATATCTCGAATAGGAGAGCGGAGGGCTCTCACCCTCGAATACCTAGGCTTAATAATTATTTTTATTAGCTATGCCTTTGTCGACACCCTCATCATTGCGGTAGTGCTCTACTTGCTAGACCATCTCTTTTTCGCCATGGCAATCGCCATCAAGACCTACTTCCAGAAAATCGCCGACCCAGCAGATATCGCAGCGACCTCGAGTATTAGCTTCACCATAAATCACATCGCCGCAGTCGTACTGCCCGCGCTCTTGGGCATAGTCTGGATTTATAATTCGAGCGCGGTTTTTCTCATCGGTGCTGGAATAGCGGGCATTTCATTGATCCTCTCGCAAATCATCCCCGAGAACCCCCGCCCTACTTTTGAGACTCGCCTGAGCGCAACAGTAACTACTGATTAACAAAACTTAACGAAAAAGCCACGGGGACTGACCGGCTAATGCTCGGCAGACCCGCAATTTCGCGCAAACTCTCTACGCCGGCCACCAGATCGAAAGCATCCGCATTAACAATTATAGGTTTCGTAGTGGACACGCGCACTCCGTCGATAACGCGTGTAGCACGGAGCGGCGTGGAAAACACAAGTTCCTTGCCATGTAGCGACAAAATGAATTCGACATCCAGTATGACCGACTCCCCGAGCGATAACTCGGTGATTGGATCTACATCGATATTCGCACTCACCCGCGCACGCGGGTACATTCCCGTCTCGAACAACATCGACTGCATACGCTCATTACGGACAGAAATTCCCGTCTCCACACTAGTGAGGTCTATGCTTAACTGCACCGCCCCTTCACGACTCAGCTCACCTTCTAAGCGAGTAAAGCTATGCACTTCAGCGACATGCTCAGCCTTGACGGTAATAAAGGAGAGCTCCGATTGAGCGGCATCGAGATCCCACTGCGCCGAGGCTTGGGCGCTGACAAAAAACAAAACCGATGCAATTACCGATTTATTAATCCAAGGTAGAACTCGCATATTTCCTCCTATAGAAATAAAAACTTAAACTAGCTCACACAATCAATTGGAAAACTGCAGCTCGACCCAAGCTCTGGGCTGAAAAGACTACAATTGGATGATAGTAAGCTAGAATAGCCCGCTGTTTCCACTTAAGAGCCAAAGAGCGCTAGGATCTATGCAAAACTCAAGCATCTCGCCACAAGTTAAGCACTTGGTATTAGTAGGTGGAGGCCATAGCCACTTATTTGTGCTCAAGCGCTTGGGCATGCAGCCAGTCCCAGGCCTCTCAGTTACGCTCATCAGCCGGGAAATTGAGTCACCCTATTCCGGCGCAATGCCCAGCTACATCAGCGGCTTTTGTTCTAAAGATTCCATGCACATCGACTTGCGCCCACTTGCGCGTTTCGCAGGCGCTCGCCTAATCCACGCCAATGTCGAGAGCATCGATTTAGAGGCCAAGACATTGCAGGTCGAAGGTCGGCCTCCCATCGAATTCGATCTACTATCCCTCAACATAGGCTCGAGGCCTGAAGCCAAGCAACTGCTCGGTGCTGAAGGATTTGCCTGCCCCGTGAAGCCCATAGACCGGTTCCTGGCGAGGTGGGAGAACGTTCGCGAAGAGGCCGCCGCACGCGTAAGGGCACAGCAGGAATATTCGATCGTGATCGTCGGCGGCGGACCCGCGAGCGTCGAACTCGCCCTTGCCATGCATTACCGGATCCACAATGACTGCCATCTTTCCCTCGATAAAAAGTCATCGCTGACAATCACACTCATCAGCGCTGCTTCCGAACTGCTGCAGGAGCATAATCCGAGCGTTCGACAAGCCGCGATGCGAACGCTCTCCTCGCGGCAAATTGAGGTGGCATTAAATCAACGTGTGAGCCGTTTTCTACCAGACTCAGTACAGACAGAAGATGGGAATGAGTTTCCGAGTGATGCGACATTTTATGCGACGGGTGCGAGCCTACCAGATTGGCCGCAGCGCAGCGGCCTGGGGATCGCCGACGATGGGTTCCTAGACACTCTGCCTACGCTTCAATCCGCCACGCATGAATTTGTATTCGTAGCTGGGGATGCCGCCAGCATCCGTGACGCGCAGCGCCCGAAATCCGGCGTCTATGCTGTCCGGGCAGGAAAACCCTTGGCGGAAAACCTCATCCGCTATGCGACTGGTCGCAGACTCATCAAGTTCCACCCTCAACGGCAAGCACTCGCGCTAATTGCCCTCGGCGATAAATCCGCAATTGCCTCTCGTGGCAAGTTTAGCGCGACAGGGCGTGCCGTCTGGTCGATCAAGCAACGCATTGATTCACAGTTTATTGTTCAATTCAGCAAACTACCGACTATAGACGCCGACGTCCAAATCAGTCCCGGCTTACTCGATGCCGAGTCTGAAGCCACGCTGCGTAGACATGCTTTGCGCTGCGCGGGTTGTGGCGCGAAAGTGGCGAGTGGCATTTTGAACGAAGTCCTCGAAGAGCTTGAGCACCCAGATAGTGAATCTCATAAAATAGTACGCAAACCTATAGAGGACGCTTCGCTTATCCCTCTCGGTGACGGCAGAGTGTTGCTACAAACCATTGACCAACTCAGCGCCTTCATCGATGACCCTTGGCTATTCGGTCAGATCGCAACAAATCATGCCTTGAGTGATATATACGCGATGGGAGCCCAACCCCACTCGGCACTTGCCGTCGTAGGAATCCCATTAGCCATCCGACGCATTACAAAAAATAATCTGAGAGATTTAATGCGAGGCAGCAAGCTCACTCTCGATAAAAATAATTGTGAATTACTCGGCGGGCATACCGCTGAGAGTCCTCTTCTTCAGTTTGGGCTAGCAGTTAATGGATTCGCTTCCGAAGACGAAATTTTATCGAAGCACACACTCCAACAAGGCGATGTCTTGATCTTAACAAAGGCCCTGGGTACCGGCGCCTTGTTTGCTGCAGACATGCGAGGTCGATGCGCGAACCCTTGGGCTGAAGCAGCTATCTCACAGATGCTATTCTCAAATAAACTCGCTGCAGAATGCTTTCGTGAGCACGGAGCGACTTCTTGTACGGACGTCACCGGCTTCGGACTCGCTGGTCACCTTTTCGAAATGTTAGAGCCCAGCGCGGCTAAAGCAGAGCTCGAATTAGCGTCTATACCGGCCTTAATGGGCAGTCTTGAACTACTGAGCCAGGGTTTACAAAGCTCATTGCATAAGGAAAACAGGCGCGCTGTTGCAGGCATTTATAACCAAGAAGCTTTCGGCAATGACCCTCGGTTCGAACTGCTTTTTGATCCACAAACTGCTGGAGGACTTCTCGCCTCACTACCCGAAAATAGGGCTGATGCTTGTTTAGCGTCACTAAAAGCTCTGGGTCACAGCGATGCAGCAATCATTGGTAGAGTGACAAATAATTCCTCAGGCCTCGCGTCAATTATTCTGAAATAGCGAAACTTAACGCCCCCATTAAGAAAATTCAAAGGCGCAGTATTCAATGACATCCATACAATGTAATTTAAAATACACGCTCTGCTTTTTCGTCTTAGTTTTATACATCAACAGCGCAGTTGCCCAAGGCATTAGTGCGGACACCGAACTCGCTCAGAGAATGCTCCGCCGCGGCGATACATATAGTCAGCTTGAGCGGCACGAGGAAGCCATCGTCGAGTACCGCAAAGCAATTGCCGCCGACCAGAATCTCGCCGACGCCTATCGCGGCTTAGCGAATACCTTTCTCTCCCTCGACCGCCCGGATGAGGCACGCCCGCTATTGAAAACGTACATTAAACTGGCGGAACAACAACGAATCGAAGAAGCACCCCTACTCGCTGCGAACGCCTTGCTTGGCAACATGGAACGAGAGGCCGGCAATTATTCCCAAGCCCTAGCAATCGACCTAAGAACCATTGAACTGGACCCAGAGAACGATTCGCAGGTTCATATAATGGCTAACACCTACAACAACGCAGGAGAGGCGCAGTCCGCTATTGAGATCTACAGCGCGGCTGAACAGACAATGCCGAGCAATGCTTTCATAAGCCGCAGCTTAGGACGGATTTTAGAGGCCGAGGGTGAACTAGAACGCGCGTTGGAGGCTTACCAGCGCGCACTATCAAAAGAACCTGATTCAGATTTTTATCAGAATTTAGTGGATTCCCTGCAGCGGAGAATCGATCGTTAAACGACGCAGTGTAGCTCCTGTACCCGCCGCGAAAGTTGTGCACTTGCGAGCCCTTTATGGGCCGCTAGCACTCTGATTTCATCAAGAAACGCAGCTAAATCTTCCCGATGATGATCGAACAAGCACGCGAACTCCGAGGAAAGTTCATTATAAGTTGCGACGGTGGAGAGCTGCGCGTTGTTCAGTGGTCCGTCGAACCACTTATCATAACCAGTGAAGCCTCCCCAGCTTTCCTTGAGCTTAGCATAGTCAGCTCGTAGTAAGTTTTTAATCACTTCTTTCTCGGTACGCGACTTATCCTCATCACCGCCTTGGTAGACTCTTCTGAGCCGGTCTCTGGCAGCCAGAATTAATCCAGAAAAATCACTACGGCGCTTATGAGCCTCATCGAACTCCTCCATTCGATCCGACAAGCCCTGATATGCTAACCAGCGTCTGACGCCCTCACGTTCAACAAACGTCGCGAAGCTTTCATTAAATGTGCTATCACCACTTGCGTATACGGTTCGGTGTGCAATTTCATGAATTAGTGTTGCCGCTAACTGTGTATCCGAAGATCTCAGCATAGAGCTCAACACCGGATCATTGAACCATCCGAGCGTCGAATAGGCACTCACTCCTCCTACATAAACCTCCAACGAATCATCTTGCAATGACTGCGCATAATCTTGCGCCTTCGATTCATCGAAGTAACCTCGATACGCAATGCAGCCAGCTATGGGAAAACACCACGTAATTGCATCCACGGAAAATTCTTCCGCGGCAAACACATTCCAGGCCACATAGTCATGTTCGAGGGCGACATAGCTCGTGTAGCTAGCATCTACTGACAAATTTAGCTCGGTCTCGGCGAAGTGACGAATGTCCAGTACGACTTGAAATGACTCGCGGAGGTTATCGTCTAAAGCCTCATCTGCAAGAAGCTCTTCGATAGATTCACGCTCGACTAACAGCGAAAGCTGGCCTAGCGCGGCTTGCTGAAAATAAGCGACCGAGGTGCAAGAAGGTAATATCAGGAAGGAGAGAAGCGTCAGGGAAATGGCACAGCTACGCCAAGGCGACAATTGTATAAACCCCATAGTCAATGCTCTACTAATTCGATCTCAAAAATAGTCGACCAGTATTTCCCCGTCACGAATAGGCGGTTTTTTTCGGCATCGTAAGCGATGCCATTGAGGACTGATTCCACACCATTGCGCGCCGTTCTTTCGGCCAAGCCAGTGAGATCTATCACCCCTACGACGACTCCGTTTGTTGGATCTATCCGGACGATGAAATCAGTCTGCCAAACATTAGCCCAGATCTCACCAGCGATGAATTCGAGCTCATTAAGATTAGCAACCGGCTGCCCATTGAATGTTACATCGAGCGCATCAATGAAGGAAAAAGTCACTGGATCGACTTTATGCAAACGCGCAGAGCCGTCACTTAAGAACAGATTTTCACCATCAAATGCGAGCCCCCAACCTTCAGTCGGATTGTAGTGAGTCCCCAGAATGTCAAAATTAGATTTATCGTATTCGAAGACTAAATTAGACTGCCAAGTCAGTTGGAATAGTCGATCGCCAACAATCTCGATACCCTCGCCGAAGTAACGATTGCTGAGATCGTGTTCGAGCAGCACTTCACCGGATTCGAGATCGATCTTGCTAAGCTTGGAGTCACCCCGCTTTCCAGTACCACGGAATAAAAACCCCTCATGGAAAACTAATCCCTGAGTAAATGCGTTGATTTCTGAAGGATAGCTTTTGATCACCCGATAGCCATAACGCACCGGTTCCGCGGCTAGCGCCTGTGAGGCAAGCCCCACCACCGCCACACAAGAGATAAGCAAACGCAAAACGCCTAGTGAAAGCGCTGTATTCAGTAATCTTGTTATCATTGGCTTCGTGTTCACTATGCAAATCCTACGAGAAATCGACTCGCAACGTTTGGTCGATCCTCATAAAGCTGAAATAATAGCGCTATCTCGGCTATGCGTCTCGTTGGAGCTCGCTAGCCAACTCATTGTTGACGAGGAAAGAGTATGGCTACAGACTGTCTATTCTGCAAAATTATCTCCGGCGAAATACCTTCGACTGAGGTGTATTCTGATGAAGATGTCTATGCATTCCGCGACATCAATCCCGCCGCGCCCACTCATATTCTAGTCATCCCGAAAAAGCATCTCGTCGACGTCAAGTCAGCCACTCTCGACGACGAAGCCTTGCTGGGGAAATTATTGCTTAGGGCAAACGCCATCGCCGAAGCGGAAGGGCTCAACGCCAACGGATTCCGCTATGTCATCAATACTGGCAGCGATGGCGGACAGACCGTATTCCACTTGCATCTACATATTCTCGGCGGCCGCGCTCTAAGCTGGCCTCCAGGCTGAGTGCGTCCTACTCAGACAACTTGAGACGCAGTTCAGCTAGTGCTTCTTCGTTCGCCTCAATGACACCGTATTCGGTTATTAGTGCAGACACTAGATTTGCCGGAGTCACATCGAAGCCGAAGTTGCTCACCGGCGTATTCTCAGGTGTCAGGCGTATCGTACGCTCGACACCCTCAGCGTCTCTCCCTGTCATATGCGTCACTTCGTCCGAGGCACGTTCCTCGATGGGAATTTCACTCATGCCATCGAGTAGTGAAAAATCGATGGTCGACACGGGCAAGGCCACGTAGAAAGGCACTCCATTATCACGAGCCGCAAGTGCCTTTAAATAGGTGCCAATTTTATTGCACACATCACCTCGACGCGTGGTTCGATCGCTGCCAACAATACAACAATCTACGAGACCCAGTTGCATCAAATGACCGCCCGCATTATCGACAATCAAAGTGTGCTTAACACCCCGCCTAGCTAATTCCCATGCCGTGAGTGAGGCCCCCTGATTCCGGGGCCGCGTTTCATCCACCCAAACATGTATAGGCAGGCCTTGCTCTTGTGCTTTATAAATCACGGCGAGAGCAGTCCCCCAATCTACTGTCGCCAGCGAGCCTGCATTGCAGTGTGTTAGCACGTTCAGTTGACCAGGTTCAGCCTCACCCGCTTGCTGGGCTGCCCTACACTTTTCCACCCACAGGGACTGCAGGAGTGTAGCGCCGTAATCGCCGAGTCTGGCACACGCTGCGATATCTTCCGCATGTAAGCGCAAAGCTATCGCAAGCGCATTAGGCCCCAACTCATCATCGCCGCTGCCCGCCAATTCTTCGACCATCTTATTGAGCGCCCATTGCAGGTTTATGGCAGTCGGCCTGGTTGCCGCCAAACGCTCAACAGCCTCATCGAGTGTAGTTCGGCTCGCCATCGCAGGATTGCGCAGCGCGAGATAAACTCCAAATGCCGCCGTAACCCCGATTAGCGGAGCACCACGCACCCTCATCGCAGAAATCGCTTCGCAGGTTCCATCGAGATCGTGCAGCTCCCTCTCAACAAATTGATGAGGAAGCTGCGTCTGATCGATGACATAAACTCGATCATTCACATCGTCATATCGGATGCTTTCAAATTTTAGGGGGGTCACTTCGCTCTTCGACATACTGTTCACACCACTCGAGCGTTGCCGCCATCCACTGGCAGCTGAGCTCCAGTGGTCTTAGCGAGTCTAGAACCGGCAAACAGAAATACCGCCTCCGCCACGTCGGCCGAGCTCACTTCGCTCGCTAATAAATTTTTAGTTTTATACTCTTGTACGCTCATGCCATAAGCGGCCGCGCGACTGGCGAGAACCTCTTCGCTCCAAAGCGCGGTGTCATAAACAGCGTCTGGATGCAGCGTGTTTACTCGAATGCCACACTCGCCCAACTCCAGCGCCGCAACACGAGCTAACTGGGTGAGCGCTGATTTTGCCGACGAGTACGCGGCTGCACCTGGTCCGGGAGCGGGTACGTTCTTCGACCCCACAAAAATAACGGAAGGATCGAAACCTAATTTCAAATAAGGTATAGCGCTCCTGAGCAGATGCATTGGCGCACTCACATTGACAGCGAGCGAAGCCTCCCACTGTTCGTCTTCGAGCGCTTCGATCGGCTGTGACGGTGGAAATAGCCCCGCGTTACTGACCAATATATCTAATCCCCCGAAGCGTTTAATGCCCGCAGATAATGCGCTCTCGATTTCATCGCGCTCGGTTACGTCGCAGCATAAAGCCAACACCGATGGATTGCCGTCGAAGCAAAACTCGACAGCTGGATTACGGTCCAAGGCCACAATCGCGGCGCCCGCGGACAGCAATCTCCTTGCGGTGGCATAGCCGATGCCCGATGCAGCGCCAGTCACTAGGGCGATCTTTCCCTCTAACTCACGGGCGGGGTCAGTAGCACTCGCATTCGACCGCAATTTCGCCTGTTCTAATTCCCAATACTCAACCTCAAATAATTCGTGCCGCTCGAGTGGCTGCCAGCCGCCGAGCTGCTCGCCTATCATCATTGCGGCAATCGTATGCTCCGTAATATCCTCAACAATGCCTAAGCGCTTAACGCTCGGCGCTAAATGCACCAACCCTCGATCAGCCCAGACGGCATAGCGAGGCAAGGGATCTAGACACTGATGCTCGGACCGTGCGAAGTGATTGAAATAGCTCCTATAATCCTCAATGTAGCCCCTTAGGCCATCGATAGGATCCTGTTCAAAGAATGCACCGAAGGGTTTGGTGTGAATCGTATGATCCGGTGTCAGCGGACCGCTCACAATAAGTTCGGGGGCGTCATCACGAGCGGCAAATTCACGCGCCCGAGACGATTCATCGAAACTGAGCAGCAGCGGTGCGCCGAATTCGATCGAAGCCTCGTTGCGCAGGGCCGCAAACCCTTGAGTGTCGAAATGGGCTACCTCATGCGACGCGCTAAGGCTTGTCTTCGGCACAATCGACTGGATTAACTCTTCCGCTCGTGTCACTAGCTCGATCATGGCGTGGTAGCTAGTCTTCGCATCATCCGCGAAGGTGAATAGCCCATGGTTGAGGAGGACTATTCCACGCAGGCTCGACCATTCGAGATTCTTCGTCGCCTCAGCCACCTGTTTGGCCAATTCGAATCCAGGCATGCAATAAGGAAGAATTAAGACTTCCTCTCCATACAATTCAGCGAGACGCTCTGGACCACCCACCGAATTACTCAAGGTTACGACAGCATCGGTATGGGTGTGGTCAACGAAACGAAAGGGTATGAGTGCATGGAGTATCGCCTCCACGGAGGGAGTAGGTGCCGCTGGATCTAACAGCGCAAGCCGAAGCTCACACATCATCTGCGTATCGCTTAGCTCATCGAGCTCACCGAGCCGCAGGAGATGATCCATGGCTACGGGTGGGAATCCTCCCCTCTCTATGGTTTTGAGATCCCAACCAGACCCCTTCACATAGAGCGTCTCTAGGTTTTCAGCGAATACCGTAGTGCTGTGTCCCTTCAACGAAGTGTTGCCACCCCCATGGAGAACTAAGTCCGGACATTGGCCGAGTAATCTAGAGCTATAAACACGCAGCCCTAATTGGCCCTGTTCATTCTCAATTGCAGTGGCGTCATCATCATTCCAGAGAGACTGCATGGCTTTCTCTTCCTCGTATTCAGCGTGCGATTTCTTCGAATTTCCACATCTTCATAACGCAAAACGCACCGCCAAGGCGGTGCGTTTTCTAGAGCGACTCTGCTATTGATCAGGCAGAAATTCGGAGATCCGCCGATGCGCTGGACGATCTAGCGAGGCTCAACGATGGAAATATTCGCCATACCCGCTTGGCGAGCCGCGTCCATAACCATAACTAATGTCGCCACATCGGAGTCATTATCAGGCTGGATAATCACCGATGCTGCTGGATTTTCAGCTTTCAATTGATCGATATTCGAACGAATCTGTGTCTGGATGATAGGACGTGGATTACCGTTGAGAATAATCTCGTTATTAGGACCGATCTCGAACAAGATGTTCTTCTTATCGTTTTCTTCGGGAGGAGGCTGATCACTGTTGTTATCACTACTCGCAGCGCTAATAGATGTCTCAGAGAGGAACGTAGCCGTCACTACGAAAAAGATAAGGAGGATGAACACCACGTCCAACATCGGCGTGAGGTCGATCTTGGTATCATCAGCTGATCGCTTGCCCGCAATTTTCTTCATTATTATATCCTGAGTACTGAAATCGGCACGCCCACGCGCACCCTAGAGAGCCTGAGTATAACAATCCTTTGCCTCGAAACAAAAGTCAGATTGATGAAATCTCAGACTCTGGGCTTGCTTGCTTATTTTCTCAGCGCGGCAATAGTAAAATCGACTAAGGCCTTCAATTGCTTGGCATTTTTCCCATCTCTCGCATTCACTCGAGCCCCAAACAGACTGTTTAGCAGCGCATCTGTTGCGAATTCGGGACTAATTCCTTTCTTCACCTTACCTGCTTTATGCGCTTGTTTAACGCGCGCGAGCAACGGCTTACGGACCAAGGCCTGAGAGCTTCGAATTACTTTCTTGATTTCTTTGTCGTAATTTACGCTTTCGCAGAGAGAATTCACCAACAGACAGCCCATACCGCGGTGCTTATTGCTGGTATTGACCAATATCTCATCAAAATATGCCGAGATGGCCTCCCAAGGCTGCAAAGCACTGTTGCCAAGGGTTGTCTCAATCTGCTTCTCGCTTAGGCGGTTGTACTGATCGACACAGGACTTGAAAAATGTCTCTTTATCACCGAATGAATTATACAAAGTGCCACGATTGATTCCCGTGCAATCTAACAGCTTCTGCACTGAGCTTGCTTCGTAACCCTCTTTCCAAAACTGCTCCATAGCATTGGTTAAGACTTTGTTTTCATCAAATTCGACTGGTCGTGCCATAGTAAGACTCTCAATAAATAGTTTGGTTGAATTGAAAATTTAATCGCTATTCTAGGTCAGATAATTGCGGGGCATCTGAATCACGCGGGCGCGTATTGTAGTACAAGGCGTCTCGCAATTACAGTGCGAGAGAGCTAGAAACTGGCTAAAGTTACGTATTTTTTCACCACAGTTACAGTTTATTGCGTCTGATCAAATCTAGATGAAAAAACGTTGCTAACTCGCAGCTTGAATGCTGGGTCAATATTGAATTTATTTTTGGAATATTTCAGACTAGATTGCACAAATTGAGTGCACCTAATTGTTACGACTTGTGACTATTTGTGAGCGACCCTGCAGAACCTTACAATGTGACTTCTAAAAGACTCACGACCAGACCGATTGCCCCACCAAATACAGCTCCCCATACTACCAACCAGCCGAGATGCGACTTGATCATCTTTTGCACTACTTCTTTTACGATCTGCGGCGTCATCTCATTGAGTCGATTGTCGATCAATTGCTCAAGCTTTTCCCGAATTGAACTACCCCCTTCACCAGGGCTCAACAGCCCCGCCACGCGTTCTCTCAGCAGCTCTGGAGAAAAGTGGCTAGCCAGATAGGCGCGCATTTCTGCTACGAACGGTTCCCGCAAGCCGGCGAGTGCGTCCTTTCCCCCCAGCATACCCAACATACCGCCGAAGGAAGACGCAAGAATTACTTCGAGCAATCGCTCAAAAGCCTGATCAAGATCGATGCCATGAATCGTGGTTTCAAGCTCCTCCGCAACACGGTCCTCCAGCGAATTCTCCTCGCTTTGATCCCCCCCGGCACTAAGAAAAGATTCAACATCAATATGATCGAAAAATTGCTCCATGATGAGCTCGCGAATCCCGACTTTAAATTCCTCGAATCGCAGAGGAATTACACCTGAGCCGTAGAGACCCGGCACCCGCTCGAACAACATATGAATGGCGAGCCAGTTTGTCACCGCCCCCGACAATGCGAACAATCCCGTACTCAAAATTATGGCACCGACACCATCGCCCAAGATCAGTCCAAGCACCACTAAACCTAATGCCGCGCCGTTGCTTGCGAGACTTTTATCTACCATCATGTCTTTCATTCCTACTTAATTACTTCAAGCGTCGCTGTGCGGCGATTGGCATGCGTTTACGGATATCGGTTATTTCATCAAGATTTATATCTGCGATAGCGATGCCTTCGCCGAAGTCGCAAGAGTCGAGAATCTCCCCCCAAGGGCTGATGATCATCGAATGCCCCCAAGTTTCACGAGTCTCACTATGCCGTCCTCCCTGCCCCGCCGCGAGGATGAAGCACTGGTTCTCGATTGCTCTCGCTCGCAGTAAGGGCTCCCAGTGCGCGGCACCGGTCAGCGCAGTAAACGCAGCAGGAACGGTGATGAGTTGCGCTCCTAAGGCAGCGAGCCTAGCGTAAAGTTCTGCGAATCTTAAGTCATAGCACACACTCAAACCTAGCTCGAGTCGACCCGTTTTAATCAGGCTGAGCTCGGATCCCGCCTCATAACTTCTGGATTCTGAATATTGCGATTGCGCGTCGTCGATCGACACATCAAAGAGGTGGATTTTATCGTAGCGCCCGATTTGCTTTCCATTCGCATCGAACACCAAACTGCTCGCCCTGACCCGCCCATCGTCTAACACACTTCCATCGGGGCGTGACAACAGGGGAATTGTGCCACCTATCAATATGAGCTTATGTATCGCTGCTTGTTCGCTAAGGAAATCCTGCAATGGAGTAGGCGTGCTCTGGCCGAGCATCGCGTCGATCTCAGCCACTTCATTGAGCGGACTGAGACCTTCCAGCGTTGCAAACACCTCTGGCAATAAAGCCAATTCTGCCCCTCTATCCGCGGCCTCCGCTATTAGCCGACTCGCCGCTTCGAGATTCTGATCCACACGCGATGAACTCACCATCTGCAAGGCTGCCACACGGACGCTGTCCACCGTCGCTCTCCCTAGTACACTAAATTACGGATGATCGCACGGAGATCAGCAACGCCATGGCGGAATGCTTCTACGGGTATCCGCTCATCATTGCCATGTACGCCCGTCGCCTCTCCTACACGCGTGATCACAGGACTAAATCCATAACTCACAATGCCTAAATCGCGGGTGAAATGGCTGTCGGTAAATCCCGTGCTCACGGCCGACAGCACCTGCGAGCCAGGGTAGAGCTCTCCGGTGACGTTGACGATCGATTCGAACAAGGTCGAGTTGGTTGATGAAATGGCTGGCGTAAACGCCATGATGACTTCCACCTCGACTCCTGTGCCCTCAAGTAGCGCCTCAACATCGGCGATGAACTCTTCAGCCGGCCTATCTGGCAGCATGCGGCAATCGAGCTCAGCCCATGCCTCGGGAGGAATGGTATTAATTTTACTCGACCCCCCCATCCGCGTTATCGAACAAATATCTCGAGTCAATGCGTGATGACCGGGACGGAATTCCTGGAAAGCCGGAAGAAACTCTGGATCGGTGATAGCGCGCGCCATATCAGCATAAGCGACGGCCCATTCATCCTCCATGTTAACAGCGAGCCCTGAGAAATAAGCATCGACCGCTGGTATGATTCGCGCATCGAATGGATTTTCTTTAATTCTATTAAGAGCCTCGACAATTCTGAGCACTGAAGAAGTCGTGCGTGGCGACGAACCATGCCCTGGCGTGTCGACCGCGGTTAAGCGCAACCATACGGGGACTTTCTGAGTCACTTCGACACCGAACACAATGTCATCACCGCTGATGCTACCCGAACCTCCTTCGTTGATTAATAAACCAATGCCCTCAAAAATTTCGGGCCGGTTTTCGATAAGCCACCCAGCGCCAAAGAAGCCACCCGCCTCCTCGTCAGCTGTTGCCAAAAATACGACATCACGATTCGGTATGCGCCCACTTCGATGCAAGTCGAGAAACGCCGCTAAATGCGCTATCCCTGTGCCTTTCATATCTCTCGCACCACGCCCGAGGATATAGCCGTCACGGAGCTCTCCGGAGAGTGGGTCGGTGCTCCAGAATTCGCGATCGGCAGGCACTACATCGGTGTGTTGCAGCAACATCAATCCAGGCTCATCACCACCTTCGATACGAGCCCAGATATTCCCTCGACCCGGCGCGCTCTCAACCCACTCATAATCGATACCCTCTGCATCAAAAATGTCTCGGTAAAACTGAACAGCGCGAATTTCGTTGCCTGGAGGATTTACAGTATCGATACGAATGAAATCCTGAAGCCAATTCACCGCTTCATCTTCGAGCGACTGCGCACTTAAGTTCTGCGATAACGCGGTAAGAATTAAGGCAAGCGAGGCACCTAGAAGAGAATTGACAGAGAATAGTTTTTTCAAAGGAATACTCCTTTATTCATTTAACTGAAGTTTTTTAAGTTATTACTTATCGCCTAGAAAATAAACCGGACTCGTCGCACTAGTTCCGAGACTGCGCAGCCAGTCTTGGAAAGGATGACCATATTGAATACCCGTATCATAAGCAACGGGATCTGCCAGGGCGAGACGCCCATAATTATCGCCGCCGGCATACATAAAGCTATTCACCAACACGCGATACTGTTTCGCCGGGTCTAACTCTTCACCCGTATTTTTCCAAACCCATACCTCACCTTGAGCGGTGAGACCCGCAACACGTGGTCGAGAGCCTTCTGACAATACTTGTAATATTTCCGCCCCAGATAAATTCAGCGCCACGATTGTATTATCGAACGGCAATATCGCTACAGTGTCTCCAAGTGATACTTCGCCCGCAGGTAATGACGCTCGGATTCCACCTGCATTGGTGATTGCGACTTGAGCACTGGGGTCCGCCCACAACCACGAATCGACCACCAATTGATCCAACTCCGAACCGCGAGGAATTTCCTCTCCCACATAAGCTAGCACTTCCGATAATGACTGTTCGGACTGTTCACGCCAGTGATCTACTATGTTTACTATGCTAGTCGCCTCGCCCGCACCTTCATTACGCTGTGTAGAGAAATTTACACTCAGCGCTCCCGCTCGGGATAAGTCGAAGTCGGCTCGTGCGTAACTGGTGAAGTGATACCCACCACCAAGCAACACAGTATCACCTATTTGCTTCGCCACTAGCTCGTTGCAATGCCCCGCTCCGAATAAATCGATCCCAAGATCTGCTACTGCATCGATTAGTGGTTCTAACTCTTCCAAACAGACGTGCGCGATGACAAACGTTAAATCAACACCTTGCTCCTCGACTTGAGGCACTATAGTCCGCAATGTTTCTTCGTAATCTTGGAAGCTCAGTGACGCGACCGTGCTTGGATTAGTTGCTATCGGTGTTTCACGCGTGGTGAGTCCAATAATTCCCACTCTGACACCTCCCGCCTCAGCAATCCGATAGGCGGTTATTCCTAAATCTTCAGGGACTTTTAATGTTTCCCGTCGCAGGGTGTTTGCGCTGAGATAAGCGTAATCTGCCTCAGCAGACCGCAACCTAATATTGTCGAGACCGAAATCAAATTCATGATTCCCTAAGGCTGACGCGGTATAGCCCATAGCATTCATGAGCTCGACCATGCTCTCCCCTTGATTCCACGTTGATATAGCCGGTCCCGTCCAATTATCACCGCCGCTCAAAAGCAGAAACTTTTCCGCAGTTTCTTGCGAGTAAGCTTCTTGTTCACGCCATAGTTGAACGAGGTTAGCGGCGCTGTTCGACTCGTCGGTTCCTTCCATCCAACCATGTTCATCATTGGTATAGAGGACTGTAAATTGTCGAGAGTCTTGCGCCTGAAACTGACAAGCCCCAAGCAAGAGAATCGCGAAAAAAAGTACGATGCGTTCCGCAGGCTTATGTTCAATCATCACGTTCCCCTAGCGAGCCTATTTGCCACACTCCGTGCCGCAGATTTCCCAACAAGGCTTATAGTTCGAATAATCAATCTTCATCCGTTTTTGTTCTACGAACGAAGCCAATAACGCTTCCATGCCTTCCATAATTTCAGATTCGCCATTGATCTGGAATGGACCGTGTTTCCTGATCAACTCTAATCCTTGGGATTTCACATTGCCGGCGACAATGCCCGAAA
>JALQUB010000037.1 GCA_023268635.1 Pseudomonadales bacterium | reverse complement strand
TAGTTAGTTAAACACTATCAAATTTTTCTTAATTGAGAAGATGAAATGTTGACTTTATTAAACTCAACAAATGTAACAATTTTATTAGTTGAATTTTTATATGTCTTACTTTCTTTAGAAATGAACTTTCTAGCAAACTCTTCAAAAGTGACCTGTTGGGACTGTTCTGCCGCAAGGGCCTCCTTTTTCGCTCGTTGTTCTGCTAATGGGTCAATGCCGCTTTTGATACTAATCCTGTGTTCCCGCGCCAGTTCCCTGGCGGCTTTTAAACTGACGCTAGGATATGACCCTAGGCCAATATCCTTTCGCTTATCGCCGATCTTTACCCTAAGTACCCACGACTTAGAACCGGATGGTTTGCAGTAAAGATGAAGGCCTGCAACTCCACCGACAGGGTGTCTGTCAGGTTTTGGGATACCGTTGCTATCGCGTTTGAACGTTAGTTTACGTACTTGAACATCCGAAAGTGCCTTGGATTCTTTAGGCATTTTGTTCCCTCATCTGTTCCCACATAGTTATTTCTATTGGATGCTACAGATTCGAACGCCTTAGAACAAGGATGTGTCGATAAAAACAGTGTATTTACGATTTATAGAGACGGGTATGAATTGATTAAAACAAGAAGATGGTAGCTACGGGTGGACTTGAACCACCGACCCCAGCATTATGAATGCTGTGCTCTAACCAGCTGAGCTACGTAGCCACAAAGGGACGCGAATTCTGGCGATTTTGCGTGCTTTTGTCAAGATTAGACGTTGAATCGGAAGTGAATAACGTCGCCGTCCTGTACGATGTAGTCCTTGCCTTCTAGGCGCCACTTACCAGCTTCCTTGGCACCGTTCTCGCCTTTGTTGGCGATGAAATCATCGAAGCCCACGACTTCTGCTCGGATAAAGCCCTTTTCGAAGTCTGTGTGGATCACTGCGGCCGCCTGTGGTGCGCTGGCACCTTTCTTCACTGTCCAGGCTCGCACCTCTTTCACTCCTGCCGTGAAGTAGGTCTGGAGCCCCAAGAGGGCATAGCCCGCGCGAATAACACGGTCAAGACCAGGCTCTTCCATGCCCATTTCTTGCAGAAATTCGTCGCGCTCGTCATCATCGAGTTCCGCTATCTCAGCCTCGAGTTTGTTGCAGACGGGGACCACTTGGGCGCCTTCCGCTTCGGCAATCGCGCGTACCGCATCGAGGTGGGGGTTGTTCTCGAAGCCTTCTTCGTCGACATTGGCGATATACATCACCGGCTTGATGGTCAGTAGATGAAGGCTGCGGATAGCGGCTAATTCGTCGTCGTTTAGATCGAGGCTTCGGACCGGCTGTGCCTGGTCTAGATGGGCTTTGACGCGCTGCAAGATCGCTATATTTTTCACAGCCTCCTTGTCGCCACTCTTCGATAAACGGTTGAAGCGCTCGATGCCTTTCTCGACTGATTCGAGATCCGCTAGCGCGAGTTCGGTGTTGATAGTCTCGATGTCTGCCGCAGGATTGATAGTGTTGGCAACGTGGGTGACGTTACTGTCTTCGAAGCAGCGAACTACATGGGCGATAGCATCAGTTTCGCGGATATTCGCGAGAAATTGATTGCCGAGGCCTTCGCCTTTGGAGGCGCCGGCGACGAGTCCGGCGATGTCGGTGAATTCGACTGTGGTCGGCAGCACTTTCTGTGGCTTGACGATTTCGGCTAATTGGTCGAGCCGTGAATCGGGAATAGCAACGATGCCAGAGTTAGGCTCGATCGTGCAAAACGGGAAGTTCTCTGCGGCGATCCCGGCCTTGGTGAGCGCATTAAATAGCGTTGATTTGCCGACATTGGGTAGGCCGACGATTCCGCATTCTACTGGCATGTTTCGATTCTCGTGCTAAAGGTTATTGTTCACTGTGTAATAAGCGCATGGCCTCTTCCCATTCACCGTTAACGGCTTTGGGCATGACGCGGATTGAGTTTTCGATGTCGCGCATGATGAGGTCAGCTTCGGAGCGTGAAGGATTGCTTAGGACATAATTCGACACCATAGATTTATGTCCAGGATGTCCAACCCCTATGCGGAGCCGGTAAAAGTTTTTCGCGCCGCCGAGAGCGTTGATAATGTCGCGCATGCCATTGTGGCCCCCGTGGCCTCCGTCGTATTTCAGGCGGGTTATACCCACCTCAAAATCGATTTCATCATAGGCTACGAGCATATTCTCGGGGTCGATCTTATAAAAGTTGCATACCGCGGCCACTGACTTGCCACTGCCATTCATGAAGGTCGTCGGGAACAGCAATTTCACCTCACGATTGGCTATGTTCACACTGCCAAATTCGCCAAAAAATTTTGATTCGCCACGCAATTCACCACCATAACTTTTGGCGAGGTGATGCAGGAAGATCACGCCAGCATTATGCCGCGTGGAATCGTACTTCTGCCCAGGATTGCCAAGGCCGACGATCAGTTTAATTGGGTTCGATAGCATGGTGTTTATTGTAACAGCTAAGTGCCTGAGCTTCGGTGTGAAATGCACAAAAAAGGGCTGGGTATCTCTCCCAGCCCTCTGTTGTGTGGATGCGCGAATAAACTGCGACGCACCGGTCGACGAGAGTCCGCCGGAGTATTACTCCTCGCTAGCTTCCTCTTCACCGCCTTCTGCTGCTGCATCATCGTCGCTAGATTTCTCACCCTTCGCTGCTTTCACTGTGGCCAGTGCGAGGTCGCCGTCTTCGTGTGTAAGCGATACGCTAGTCACGTTAGAGGGGAGTTTAATGTCGGAGATGTGAACTGTGTGGCCCACTTCGACATCGAGCATATCAACTTCGATGTACTCAGGCAGATCCTTAGGCAAGCAGCTCACTTCTATCTCATTTAGAGTCTTGAGGATGCTACCGCCGCCGATCTTGACACCATGGCACTTCTCTTCGTTGATGAAATGTAGAGGCACTTTTACCGTGACTGCTTCTTTTTCATTAATGCGTAAGAAGTCAGCATGCAAGATGAAAGGCTTAGCTGGGTGACGCTGAAGCGCCTTGATCACAGCTTTCTCTTTCTTGTTGCCAACATTCAGCGTGATGACGTGCGAGAAGAAAGCCTCGTTATCGGTCGCTTTAATGATGTCCTTGTGAGGAATCGTGAGCGAGATTGGATCGGCATCGCCGCCGTATAAAACGGCTGGGATGTTACCTTCCAAACGACGTAGGCGGCGGCTCGCACCTTTCCCTAGGTCTGTTCGGACCGTGCAATTAAGTTCAAATACTGCTTTAGACATGATGTCTCTCCTAAGCATCCCTTACGGGATTCCCTAACTGGCTTGCGACCGGCTAGCTAGGGTGTTGGTTAATGGTCGTGCATTTGCATGCGACCGGGTTATCCACGTGATCTACGCTTTACCCACTATAGATATAGTTTAAGTATTGTCGAACATCGCGCTGATGGATTCTTCATTGCTCACTCGGCGGATAGATTCCGCGAGTAGCTTCGCCATGGATAGCTGACGAATGCGAGGGCATTGCTTGGCCTCGTCGCTCAGCGGAATAGTGTCCGTCACCACGAGCGAGTCGAGGTTGGAATTCATAATATTGTCGATAGCCGGTCCCGAGAGAACAGGGTGAGTGCTGTAAGCGATGACGCTGGCAGCTCCGTGTTCCTTGAGCGCATCGGCAGCCTTGCAGAGAGTGCCGGCTGTGTCGACCATGTCGTCGACGATTAAACAGGTTCGATCAGCGACATCACCGATGATGTGCATGACCTGTGCGACATTCGCCGAAGGGCGACGCTTATCGATAATAGCGAGATCGACATTCAATCGCTTAGCGACCGCGCGAGCCCGTACAACACCACCGATGTCGGGGGATACTACGATGAGATTCTCGTAGCCCTGTCGCTCGATGTCGTCAGTTAGCACGGGTGAACCATAGACGTTGTCTACCGGTATGCTGAAGAAGCCTTGGATCTGTTCTGCGTGCAGGTCTACCGTGAGAACTCGGTCGACGCCCACGGCGCTGATCATGTCGGCGACAACCTTCGCGCTAATCGCCACACGCGCTGAACGCACGCGGCGGTCTTGGCGTGCATAGCCAAAATAAGGAATGACGGCTGTGATACGGTTTGCAGAGGCGCGATGTAGTGCATCTGCCATGAGCAAAAGCTCCATGATGCTGTCATTGGTAGGCGCGCAGGTGGGCTGGATGATAAACACATCCTTGCCGCGTACATTTTCATTGAGCTCGACGCTGACTTCACCGTCTGAGAACTTGCTGATGCTCGCATACCCCAAGGGCAGGCCGATATGTTTCGCAATCGCGTCCGCGAGTGCAGGATTGGCATTGCCGCTAAAGACCATCAAGTTGTTTGCCACAGCTGTGTTCCTTACTGGTTTTGGGGTTGGCTGGGTCGGTAGGATTGAGTCGGCAGAGTAGATCAGTACCGCTGAATTTTTCGAAAATGGCTGGGGTGGCTGGATTCGAACCAGCGCATGCAAGGATCAAAACCTTGTGCCTTACCACTTGGCGACACCCCAACAAACCTTGCTGGTTATCCGCAGCGTATGCGTCTAACCGATGTCTATGTCTTTACCTACCAATTTACGCAGCGGTCTGACCGTTAGCGCGGGCGCATTCTACACCGTCTTTGAGCCTATCGCTATGCCGATTGATCGACTTTCTGGCGATTATTGGGCCGATTGGCCTCGTTTATGCCATTTGCGATAAAACCGCGGTATTGACTCGGCATTTCGGCCAACGCTTGACGTGCCGACTTTTCGTCTGGGAACGCTGCGAATACGCTAGCGCCTGTCCCCGTCATCCGTGCTTCGGCATGCTGCCCGAGCCAGTCTAATGCTTCAGCTACTGGCGGATATAATCTGCGAGTCACAGCCTCACAATCGTTGTGGGACCTGCCCTGCAGAAAGTCGGCCATTTTGATCGCTTGGCTGTTCCGTGTCAAATCTGCTTGGCTGAAAATACTTTGCGTCGAGACGAAACAGTCGGGCGTGACAACGAGATAAACCATTGCTGCTAAATCCACGGGAGTGAGAATCTCTCCGACTCCTTCTGCCCATGCGCTATGGCCGCGCACGAACACGGGAATATCAGCGCCAAGCGTGACACCGAGCTCGCAGAGTCGATCTTCGCTGAGCCCGAGTTCCCAGAGTGCATTGAGACAGATGAGCGTTGTCGCCGCATCAGAGCTGCCGCCCCCTAAGCCGGCACCAGCCGGGAGCTTTTTGTTGATACAGATATGCGCCCCTAGCGCTAGATCTGTGCGTTCCTGCCTCAGCAATTCGGCCGCTCGCAGTATTAGGTTGCCATCGAGGGGCATGTCGGCGGCGGTTGGGCCGTGGGCCTCGAGCGCGAGTTGGGAGCCCTGCTGAGGGGTGAAGGTTAGCTCATCGCCGTAGTCGAGTAGCTGGAAGAGGGTTTGTAATTCGTGATAGCCATCCGGCCGTCTGCCCGTTATGTGCAGAAACAAGTTGAGTTTAGCCGGTGCGAGGCAGCTGAGAGTGTCATTAAGCATGATCAGTTGAGTCCACTGGATTCCGTTAGGGTCCAAGAGAGGCCCACGAAGACGAGTCTGATGTCTTGCTCACTGCGCGACACTTCGATCCGTCTAGGTAATGAGAGCTCACCATATTGGCGTGGATCTGGGTAACGGATAGTCCAGCCGTCCTGTTGGATCTCTTCGAGTTGGTTGAGCTCGTCGAAGCTGATCTGCGGTCGTGGCGCCGGCGCCGGTTGTCCTTTAATCCAATAAACGAGCGACGACACTGGAAACTCGTATCCGAGCTCATTGAGTATTAGTCGCTCCGGAGTGCGCGCATTGCTAGTTCGGCCATCCGTTTCGAGGGAAACGCCGTCTGGATTGCCTTTGATGAGCGTATTGCCCGCATTAAATGTTCCCCAGAGCCGGATTTCATAATCACTGCTGGCCTGTTGCCAACGGAGTCGAGGGGTATAGGATTCGCCTTCGTATCGTATGTTGACGCGGCCGCGTAATTGCCAGCTTTTGAGCTGCTGGAGTTTGTCTTGGAGAGCGCTCCAGTCGGGATTCTGAGCGGCCGGCGGTGCGATCGTACAGCCTTGTAAAATAAGAGCAATCACAGCGAGGGCGGTGACCGTGCGCCGCAGTGATGATCGGATGATGGGTGCGCTTCGCATTACGAGTCGTTATCGTCCGTCAGGGCAGCATTACGTTGCAGGCGTTCCATCGCCTCGGTGACCAGTGGGTCCCCGGGGGCGCCTTCGAGTGCCGTTTGCCACACCTCCATCGCTTCGTCTCTGCGACCCATCATCCACAGGATCTCGCCCATATGGGATGCTACTTCGGGGTCAGGGAACGTCGCGAATGCGCGGCGGATATTAAGGAGTGCTTCATCGTAACGCCCGAGTTTGTACTGAGCCCATGCGAGGCTGTCAGTCGTCGCAGGATCGCCGGGGTTTAATTCAATCGCTCGCTCAAGTAATTGGAGAGCCTCTTCATAACGCGTAGTCTGGTCGGCGAGCATATAGCCGAGATGATTTAATGCACGAGCATCGTCCGGCTTGACCGCGATGATGGTGCGCAAATCCGCCTCCGAGGCCGCGAGATTTTTTAGTGAATCGAAATACAGCACACGAGCGAACAGGAGATCGACTTCGCCTGGGAAGCGATTGATGCTCGTGTCGAGTAATGCTTTGGCGCGTTCGCCTTGGCCCGCTTGCTGTAAAAGTTGTGCTTCCATGGTCACGAACAACACTTCTAAGCGCGGTTGACCCCGTGACAGCCGCTGCAACCAATCGTGTGCCTCTTCGTAGTCTTCGAGTTGGATGGCGAGTCGGGTGGCTTGTTGTTGGGCGCCGAGGAAATTATTGGTGCCTATGGACACCAGTCGATAGTTATCTATGGCGCGTTCAAATTGCTCTTGGCGTTCGAAGGCGACCCCTAGGTAGTAGCGACTCTCATCAGTTTTCTGGCTGGCGTTGATAAGCTTTTGCAGCAGTACTTCGGTTTGAGCGTAGTCACCGAGTTCTAAATGTACCAATGCCTTGGCGTAGGTAGCGTCCCAGTTCTCGGGGTTTTGTTCTATTAAAATAGCGTATTCTGAAATCGCATCTTTGAATTTCTCTTGGCCGAGATAGATTCGTGCGAGGCTCGCCCGCAGCATGGGGTCAGTCTTAAATTCGCGCAGCCCGCGCTGTAGCGCGCGCACTGCATCCCTATCGCGACCCATATTTTGCAGAATCTGAGTTTCGAGTAGCACTGTGCCCACCGTTGAGGTCACGCTATTGCGTACAGCTTCGAATGCAGCGAGTGCTGCCTCGAAATCTCCACTCTGCGCGAGGAGTTGGACGCATGCGAGAACGAGGCTGTCATTTTCTGGGAATTGTTCGATGAGTGGTTGCAGCGCGTGGACGAGTTGTGCACGTGCCTGAGGGTTTAGCTGTCCTGTGCGAGAGGAAAGTGCTGAAAAATCGATATTGCCGCCTAGTTCGAGTACGCGCGCCATGTGGGGGATGGCGCGGTCGAAGCCGCCTGATTCGAGATATTCGATCGCAAGTAATAGCTGTGGTTGCGGGTCTTTGGGGTCTACTTCGGACCAGAGCAGACCGAGCTGCAGTAGAGCGTTTGTGTCGTTGGTGATAGACGCGAACTGAATGGCTCGGCGGATAACATTAAGATCCTTGGTGGCGAGCGCTAAATCGAGATAGCTCTCGCCAGCAGCGCCGAAATCCCCGGAATTGGCTTCTAACTCCCCAACGATAGCTCGGTAGAGCTCGTCTTCTGAGAAGGCGCCATAGTCAACAGGTGCCGCTTCTTGCGCGCTTGGACCCGAGTCTACAGCTACTTCTTGTCTCTCTCGGCTCGACTCGCCGATTCCTTCGGCAGGCTGGGTGCTTGAGCAACTGGCCAAAATCCCAAGGATGAGCGCAGTCGAGAGTGTGCTGGCGACGCGGGTGATTCTGTCTGACGTGTCTAGTTTCAACGAAAAGGCCTTAAATTTATGGGCTGTGCTAAGGTTTTCATAATAACGCCAGCGATGCTTAGCTTGCTAGCCTCAAAACCGGCCAGTGAGTCGAATTGGGAACAAAAAGCCATTCACCGCGTTCTCTAATGGGCAGGATGAGGCTAATTTAGTAATATAGTCGATTGCGCGGCGTCGGGCCTCATCCGGTCCGTGAACCAGACCCATGGTATATCGATGGCACTGTTACTTATCGGCATAAATCACACGACCGCGTCGATCGCGCTCCGCGAGAAAGTCGCTTTTCCGCCAGAGCAGGTTGAACGCGCTCTCGCGCAGGTCCGTGCGCTCGATGCAGTGAATGAGGCTGTCATCGTTTCCACCTGTAATCGAACAGAACTCTATCTGGATTGTAATTCCCAGTCCTCGCCTCGCAACACAGTGATTCATTGGCTAGCGGGTTTCCATGAGTTACAACTCGATGAGCTCGAGCAATGCAGCTATTGTTTCGATGACGCGGACGTAGTTCGGCATCTCATGAAAGTGTCCTGCGGGCTCGACTCGATGGTGCTTGGTGAGCCACAGATACTCGGGCAGATTAAATCAGCATTCGCAGTATCGAAGGAATTTGACGCCGTCGGTCCTGCCCTGGGTCGTGCTTTCCAAGATGCATTCTCCATTGCGAAGCAGGTGCGAACTGATACCGCCATTGGCCAAAATCCGGTCTCGGTTGCTTATGCAGCGGTGACTTTGTCCGAGAGAATATTCTCCGATATGACGAGTCTCGGTGTGTTATTGATCGGAGCGGGGAAGACAATCGAATTGGTCGTCACTCATCTGCACGATCGAGGAGTGCGGAATATTGTCGTCGCCAATCGAACCCTAGATAACGCACTCGAAATTGCGGGGAAGTTCGGTGGTCACGGTGTGCTCTTGTCCGATATTCCCGAGCGCCTGATCGATGCCGACATCGTGGTGTCTTCCACAAACAGTCAACTTCCTCTGCTCGGCAAGGGGACGGTTGAGAGTGCGCTCAAGCGCCGCAAGCATAAACCGATCCTGCTCGTCGACCTTGCTGTTCCGCGAGACATCGAGGAGGAAGTCGGCGAACTTGACGATGCTTATCTGTATAGCATCGACGATATAGCGGAAGTGATAGAAGACGGGGTGAAGTCTCGCGAAGAAGCCGCCGCAGAGGCGGCCAAAATCATAGAGGTGGGAGTACAGGAACATTTGAAGCAGCACCGCGCGCTGAATGCCGTCTCTACATTGCGTGCGTTCCGTGAGAATGCGGATGCTATTCGCGAAGGTGAACTTCAGCGAGCGATAAAACAGCTCGAAAATGGAGACAGTCCTGAATCGGTGCTCGCTGGTCTTGCGCGGGGCCTAACGAATAAATTAATCCACGCCCCGACAGTGCAAATGAAAAAGGCGAGCGCGGAAGGGCGAGACACCAGTCTACAACTTGTACGCGAGCTTTATGAGCTCGAAATCGACGACGGCGACGCAACAACGCCCCAGGAAAACTAGACCCAATGAAAGAATCGATACGCCACAAGCTCGAAAATCTGAAGGATCGCTTCGGCGAGCTCGAGGCATTATTAAGTGATGCGGAAGTAATCGCCAATCAGAATAAATTTAGAGATCTTTCTAAAGAATATGCGGAACTCGAAGAGCTCGTGCAGACTTTCAGTCGTTACACGACAGCCGAAAGTGACTTAGAGCAGGCTCGTGAAATGCAGAAAGACAGCGATCCCGAAATAAAGGAGATGGCAGTTGAGGAAATCGCAGCGAGCGAAGCGACTATCGAGGAATTAGAGCTCAAGCTGCAGACACTCTTATTGCCCAAAGACGAAAAAGACAGCTGCAATGTCTTCCTCGAAATTCGAGCGGGCACAGGCGGTGACGAGGCGGCAATTTTTTCTGGTGATTTGTTTCGCATGTATTCGCGCTATAGCGAACTGCAAGGTTGGCGGCTTGAAGTTATTTCTGAACGCCCCGGCGAGCATGGCGGATACAAAGAACTCGTTGTACGAATCGAAGGAAAGAATGTGTATGAGCGGCTAAAGTTCGAGTCAGGCGCACATCGTGTGCAACGGGTTCCTGAGACGGAGACGCAAGGGCGCATTCACACTTCGGCATGCACGGTCGCGATAATGCCAGAGATGGAAGGTTTAGAAGAAATTGAGATCAACAAGGCCGATCTCAGGGTAGATACTTTTCGTGCTAGTGGTGCAGGTGGCCAGCATGTGAATAAGACAGATTCGGCAATCCGTCTCACGCACATTCCTACCGGAGTAGTGGTCGAATGCCAGGATGAGCGATCGCAACACAAGAACCGTGCCCGAGCGATGTCGCTGCTACAGGCGAAACTGATGGATGCGGCGCAGTCTGCGCAGCAACAAGAGGAATCGGACAGCCGCCGCAAGCTGGTTGGTAGTGGTGATCGTTCAGAAAAAATTCGAACTTATAATTATCCACAGGGGCGAGTGACGGATCACCGCATCAAACTCACCCTCTATAACCTTTCTGAAATCATGAACGGCGATCTTGGTGCAGTTATCCAACCGCTGATCAATGAGTATCAAGCGGATCAACTCGCCAGCTTGTCGGGTGATGAGTAATCGGCAGCTCGCTTGGGGGCGCTAGCTCCCAGAGTATAGGGGAATCGCCATGACGAGCATCGCACAGCTGTTGAAAGATGCCCGCGACAAACCATTCGGCGAAAGCTGGCATGTCGATACTGAATTACTCCTAATGGAAGCAATGGCTTGCTCGCGGGTGACTCTGCTGACTTGGCCCGAGCGTGAAGTAGAGTCCTCGGTAATTGAACGATTCCACAGCTTACTCCAACGACGTCGCGAGGGAGAGCCAGTCGCCTACTTAGTGGGCCGCCGTGAGTTTTGGGATTTCGAGCTACGCGTTTCGCCGGCGGTATTAATCCCACGCCCTGAGACGGAATTGTTAGTCGAACTGGCGATAGAGAGGGCGATCTCCCGCGGCGGTAAACAGCGTATCGTTGACCTCGGGACAGGCAGTGGCGCAATAGCGATTGCTATCGCTCGTGAGAATTCACAGTTCCACGTTACCGGCGTTGATGTGAGCAGCGATGCGCTGGCGATGGCGCGCGACAATGCGGCGCATCTTGCAGGCGAAAATCTGGATTTCATCGAGGGTTCTTGGTTGGAAGATCGCGTATGCGCCGCGATTGCAGGGCATGAGGGAGAGGCTCGTTGTGTCGATATTCTGGTTTCTAACCCGCCTTACATAGCCCCTGCTGACCCACATCTGTTGCAAGGGGATTTGCGCTGGGAACCTCCCTTGGCATTGAGTTGTGCCAATGCGGGAATGGAGGCGATCAGGCAAATTATTTGCACGAGCCACCGAGTTTTGAAATCGGGTGCTTGGATATTGTTCGAACACGGTTACGGTCAGCGTGAGGCGGTTGCCAAGGCTTTGCTACAAGCGGGTTTCGATACGGTAGAATGTTACCGAGATTTAGCAGGAAACGATCGCGTCACAAGTGCTCGCTTCAGTAGATGAGCAAAATTTATAAACTAGCAGGCGCTAAAGATGAATGACGAACAGCTGCTTAGATACAGTCGCCAAATTATGCTTCCGCATTTCGATGTGGCGGGGCAACAGGCGCTGCTAGATTCGCACGTGTTAATTGTGGGCTTGGGTGGACTAGGTTCGCCTGCTGCAATGTATTTGGCGGCGGCGGGTGTGGGGAAACTGACACTCGTAGATGATGACGTCGTGGAATTGAGTAATCTTCAACGCCAACTAGCGCACACCGAAGTAGATATCGGTGAAAGTAAAGTTCAGTCGGCGGCGAGTAAACTAAGGGCTATGAATGGCAGTATTGAGCTTGCCGTCGTGAATAAGCGTGTCGATGCTGAAGAGTTGAATTCATTGGTAGTGTCTGTCGATGCCGTCATCGACGCGACTGATAATTTTGCAACACGTTTCGCGATCAATAAGGCCTGTCTCGCGGCGGAAGTGCCCTTGGTGTCGGGAGCGGCGATCAGACTCGAAGGTCAGCTCGCGGTGTTCGACAGCCGGCGCGAAGACAGCCCGTGTTACGAATGCTTATATAAAGACGATTCCGGCGAAGATCTAAGCTGTGCCGATAATGGGGTGCTGGCGCCGGTGGTGGGCATTATCGGTGCGATGCAGGCGCTCGAAACAATTAAGATATTGACGCAGCTAGGGGAGCCCTTAGTCGGCAGGCTGCTGGTATTCGACGCAGCGAGATTGCAATGGCGAGAAATGAAGTTGGCTCGAGATCCCATGTGCCCAGCCTGTGGCGAGATTGAAGTAAGCTCGTCATAGGGCTATTATGCTTGCGCTCCGAGCATTGCTCATGCTGTCAAAAGCAGTGCGATACTTCCCGGCCCCCATTCAACCGCGTCCCAGACAAGAATTGGGAGCGACAGTCAGATCAGAATTTCACTCGCCGGCGAAGAAGAAACAGCCTCGGCAAAGCAATCCATGACACGATTGCATCATTCATTATGGGACACCGGATAATTATGCAGTCATCAAACGATCATGAAGAAATGACACAAGGCGCAAAAGACGAAGCGGTCGCGGAAGAGATTGCCGAAACTGTCGAGCAAGAGGCTTCTAGCGTTGAGGTAGAAAATAGCGACAAAGCGCCAAAGGTCTCGTTTGATCAATTCGACCTGCAGAAACCGCTGCGCAAAGCGATCGACAAGCTCGGTTTCGAATACTGCACTCCTATTCAGGCGCAGAGTCTAGTGCATACGCTGCAAGGCCACGATGTGACTGGCAAGGCACAGACAGGCACGGGAAAAACAGCAGCATTCTTGATCACAATTATTAACGACCTGCTCAGCAATCCTGTCAAAGGAAAGCGTTATCTCGCAGAGCCACGAGCCCTCGTTGTCGCGCCAACGCGAGAACTCGCTATTCAAATAGCAAGTGATGCGGACTTATTGAATAAGTACAGCGGGCTACATACAGTGACTCTAGTCGGCGGAGAAGATTACCAGAAACAGACGCGCGCACTCGATGCTAAGCCGGTCGATATTGTTGTCGCGACGCCCGGTCGTCTGCTCGATTTCGTCAGCAACGGTAATTTGCATCTCGGCATGATCGAACTCATGGTGCTGGACGAAGCGGATCGCATGCTCGACATGGGATTCATTCCACAAGTCAGACAAATTGTCGCGCGGACGCCACGTAAAGACTGTCGTCAAACGCTGCTCTTTAGTGCGACCTACACACCCGAAATCGTTGAGCTATCTAATCGTTGGGCGATGGATCCCATTATGGTTGAGGTTGCACCTGAGCGGGTGGCCGCTGATGCTGTCGAGCAAATCGTGTATCTGGTGACCACGGCGGATAAATATAATTTGCTCTATAACCTAATCAATGAGCCAAGCGCCGAGCGAATAATGGTTTTCAGCAATCGGCGTGATCAAGTGCGCAAACTGGCTGATAATCTACATCGCAACGGCATTAGCGTGGGTATGTTGTCTGGGGAAGTGGCGCAAAATCAGCGCATCCGCACCTTGGATCAATTTAAAGATGGCAAACTGCGAGTCCTCGTCGCGACCGATGTGGCGGGCAGGGGGCTACACATCGATGACGTGACACATGTGATCAATTATACGTTGCCTGAAGAGCCTGAGGACTATGTGCATCGCATAGGAAGAACGGGTCGTGCAGGAGCGGTGGGCACGTCTATTAGTTTCGCCTGCGAAGAAGATTCATTCTTGTTGCCGGATATCGAAGAGCAGCTCGGCATGAAGCTCGATTGCACACATCCCGATGAGCGCTTGCTAGAACCGGCTCCAAAATTTGAAAAAGATTCGAAATTTAAATCGAAGGACGGCCCGCGCTCCACTGGTGGTGGCCGCAGCGGCGGTTCGCGTAAGCGCTAAGCGGGTTTGGCGAGCGATGTCCTAGGCTCCGCTCCATGCGCAATTAACACATCCACATAGTCGCCAGATTTTCGATGTCTTGAAACGTGATCTAGGAAAGTCGAACCATTTGCCAAGGTTACGTTGATGTCTCGCCCGCTATCGACGTAGATTTTCACGAAGCGCCCGAACAATTCGGCGGTCATGCCCCGGTATGCACGCAGTAAACAATTGTAATCCGCGGGGATGTCATCAGGCGGCAATAGTTCAAGGAAGCCTGCCAGCCGTTCATCCGACCATTCCTCGTCGCGCACTGCTTTCTGGGTGCGTTCTGCCCCGCGTTTTTTTTCACTACTCATATTTCGTTCTCGCTGTGGCCACTATCGCGCTAGAGTTTGCTGCGCAGGAGTTCATTCACCTGTGCCGGGTTCGCTTTGCCCTTGGAGAGCTGCATGCATTGCCCGACGAGGAAGCCTATCACTTGGACTTTGCCGTCTCGATACTGCTGAACCTGATCTGGATTCTCAGCGATGACTTGATCCACTAGACTTTCGAGCGCGCCGCTATCAGTGACTTGCTTAAGTCCTTTCGCCTCAATAATGGCATCGACCGAACTGGAGTCTTCCACCATGGTCTCGAACACTGTTTTGGCTATTTTGCCCGAGATTGTGTTGTCTTTGATGCGCTTAATTAGATCGGCGAGACGTTCTGCCTGAATCGGTGATTCAGAGATCTCCCAAGAGTGTTTGTTGAGTAAGGCTTGTAAATCTTGACTCACCCAGTTGGCAGCCAGCTTCGCGTCATCACTGAGTTTTGCTGCGGTCTCGAAATAGTCTGCCATTTCGCGCGATGCGACGAGCACGCCCGCGTCGTATTCGCTGAGCCCAAATTCTTGTGTGAAGCGCTCTGCACGCGCATCGGGCAGCTCTGGGAGTTGTTCCCGAATGGCATCAATATAAGCATCGTCGATGACGATAGGGAGTAGGTCAGGTTCTGGGAAGTAGCGGTAGTCATTCGCGACCTCTTTGCTGCGCATTGATCGAGTCTCATCTCGATCGGCATCGTAAAGGCGTGTTTCCTGCACGACCCTGCCACCGTCTTCGATCACTTCTTGTTGGCGCCTAACCTCGTAGTTGATTGCCTTCTCAACGAATTTGAAAGAGTTGATGTTTTTGATTTCCGTGCGCGTACCAAATTCTTCCTGACCCACAGGTCGAATGGAAACATTCGCGTCACAGCGCATCGATCCTTGGGCCATGATGGCGTCTGAGATGTCGAGGTAGCGGATGATCGAATGGAGCTTTTTCAAGTAAGCGACAGCTTCTTTGGCGCTGCGGATATCGGGCTCCGAGACAATTTCGAGCAGCGGTGTACCGGCACGGTTCAAATCTATGCCACTCATGCCGTGATAGTCTTCGTGTAGAGACTTGCCCGCATCTTCTTCCATATGCGCGCGCGTCACGCCGATCACTTTCTCACTGCCGTCTTCCAGGGTCACAGTCAGAGAGCCTTTGCCCACGGTTGGGTAGTCTAATTGGCTAACTTGGTAACCCTTAGGCAGATCTGGGTAAAAATAATTCTTGCGGTCGAATACCGAAATTTTTCCTATATCGGCGCCAATCGCCAGGCCGAATTTTACTGCCATCGCGACAGCCTTCTCATTGAGTACGGGCAGTGTGCCCGGCAGGGCTAAGTCGAAAATGTTTGCTTGCGTGTTCGGTTCGGCACCAAATTTTGTGGAGGAGCCGGAGAATAATTTAGATTCGGTTGAGAGTTGAACGTGAACCTCGAGGCCGATTACCGTTTCGTATTGCATGGTTAGGCCTCCCTTTGCTGACTAGCTGCGTTTCTGAGTATAGGTTTACGCATGTGCCAGTCGGTGACTTTTTGGAATTGATGGGCAACATTGAGTAATTTGGCTTCAGCAAAATCAGTCGCCACGATCTGCATTCCTACGGGTAGTCCATCGACGAATCCCGCAGGAACAGAAATGCCGGGTAAGCCCGCTAAGTTCAGCGCAATTGTGTAAATATCTTCTAAATACATTGTCACGGAATCTTTGATTGAGTCGAGACCGAACGCAGGGCTTGGTGTTGTTGGACCTATGATTACATCGACTTCTTCGAAAGCGCGCGCATAATCTTCTTTAACTAGTCGGCGAATTTTCTGAGCCTTGCGGTAGTAGGCATCATAAAAACCGGCAGAGAGGGCGTAGGTGCCGACCATGATGCGTCGCTTTACCTCATCGCCAAAACCCTCGCTGCGGCTACGCTTGTACATGTCTTCGAGGTCGACAGGATTTTCACAGCGATATCCATAGCGGACGCCATCGAAGCGAGAAAGATTGGCTGAGGCTTCCGCGGGAGCAATGACGTAATAGGCGGAGATCGCGAGGTCGCTATTCGGCAGGTCAATCTCTTTCACTGTCGCGCCTAGCGCTTCCAGCTCGGCAACCGCGTTTCGGATCGCAGCTTCAATGCCAGCATCGAGTCCTTCAGCGAAATGCTGTTTTGGTAGACCTATCTTTAAGCCTTCGAGTGACTCGTTGAGTGACGCGGTAAAGTCTTCTTCGGGAAGCGATATGCTGGTCGAATCTTTGTCGTCAACGCCGGCCATGACATTGAGTAGCAATGCCGCGTCTTCTGCGCTCTTACACAGTGGGCCGGCTTGATCGAGGCTAGATGCGTAAGCAATCATGCCCCAGCGTGAGATGCGACCGTAACTAGGCTTGATGCCGGTAATGCCGCAAAAAGCGGCGGGTTGCCGGATTGATCCGCCGGTATCGGTACCGGTTGCCATGGCACAGAGGTCGGCCGCGACTGCAGCGGCAGACCCGCCCGAGGATCCACCTGGCACTTTGTCAACGTTCCAAGGGTTGCGCGCGGCGCCGTAATAGCTCGATTCATTCGAGGAGCCCATCGCGAACTCATCCATGTTGGTCTTGCCCAGCATGACGGCGCCCGCCGCTTGCATGCGTTCGACAACCGTTGCGTCATACGGTGAGATGAAGTTATGCAAAATTTTTGAGCCACTAGTGGTGAGCACGCCCTTGGTGCAGAACAAATCCTTGTGCGCGATGGGTATGCCCAGTAGGGGCAGGGTGCTGCCCGCTGCGCGCTGTTCATCCGCGATGCGAGCCTGTTCTAAGGCCGATTCTTCGCACACGGTTATATAGGCGTTGAGCTCGGTGTTGTGAAGTGCAATTCGATCTAGGTAGGCACGAGTGAGTTCGACGCTCGTTATTTCACCGGAGGCGAGTGCTTCACTAAGCTCGGCGACAGTCTTCTCAATCATTAGTGGGTCCTGTAGTTCTGTCTTCTGGTCTGAAAATTCTTTTGGCGCATCAGGTTGTGGGTGTGTTACTCGATCACCTTGGGTACAAGGTAGAGCCCGTCCTGACTGAGTGGCGCGAGCGTCTGCAGATCATCACGTTGATCTTTTTCGGTCACGATGTCTGGTCGGAGTTTTTGGACCGCGTCAAAGGGGTGTGCCAGTGGTTCGACGTTTTCGGTGTCTATGGACTGCATCTTGTCGATGAGAGCCAAAATGTCGGTAACTCGACCCGCGACCTCTGTCGCTTCGGTTTCGCTGATGTGAAGGCGGGCGAGGTGGGCTATCTTCTCGGCATCGTCTTTCGTGAGTGACATGGTGGTTTCCTTTCTACGATTATTCGCGGCTACGCGGCTCGAGTAGTTCTAATTTCTGTGTCTGCAATAGCGCCTAAAATGGGGCGAATTAGTAGCCAAAATCTATTAACTTGGCCGTGACGCTTATAGCGCTTGCTCTCGCTCGAAGCCATTGCTAGAGTGCGCATAAATTGCGCTCATTCTCGCGCACACCCTCGCTCTCCGAGGCGAACGAGTGTACAAGAGATCGCCACCTTATTACAGAAAATGTCTCCCAGAGGACAGGTTTTCAAGACCTGTCTGATAGGGCTGAAGTGTATGTGTCGCAGCAAAAATGCACTTGGGCCCATACAAGACGCAACACCGAGGTTAGAAACCACGCATGTTTAAAAGAATTCGAGGACTGTTTTCCAACGACCTTTCGATCGATCTTGGTACTGCCAACACACTTATTTATGTGCGTGATCAGGGGATTGTGCTGAATGAGCCCTCCGTCGTTGCTATACGCACGCATAATGGTCAGAAGAGCGTGGCCGCCGTGGGTTCCGATGCCAAGCGGATGCTCGGGCGTACACCGGGCAATATTATGGCGATTCGACCATTAAAAGACGGTGTTATTGCGGATTTCCAAGTCACCGAGAAAATGCTCCAGCATTTCATTAACAAGGTGCATGAAAACAGCTTTTTCCCGCCAAGCCCTCGTGTGCTGGTGTGTGTTCCCTGTAAGTCAACGCAAGTGGAGCGGCGAGCTATCCGTGAATCGGTGGCGAGCGCTGGCGCCAGGGATGTGCGATTGATAGAAGAGCCGATGGCGGCTGCTATTGGGGCCGGGTTACCGGTGGAGCAGGCGAGCGGTTCGATGGTTGTCGATATCGGCGGCGGCACAACTGAGATTGCCATCATCTCTTTGAATGGTGTTGTGTATTCAGAATCGGTACGAGTTGGCGGGGATCGGTTCGATGAAGCGATTATCACGCATGTTCGACGAAATTACGGCAGTTTGATCGGTGACGCTACCGCCGAACGAGTCAAGAAAGAGATTGGCTGCGCCTATCCTAGCGAGAATGGGGAAGAAAGGGAGATTGACGTGCGTGGCCGCAATCTAGCTGAAGGTGTTCCCCGCAGTTTCACACTGAACAGCGAGGAAATTCTGGAGGCACTGCAGGAGCCATTGTCAGCGATAGTCCAGGGTGTGAAGAGCGCGCTGGAGCAGTCTCCTCCTGAACTCGCGTCAGATATCGCCGAGAGTGGCATGGTGCTCACTGGCGGTGGTGCGCTCCTGCGCGACCTCGACAAACTCCTTAGCAAGGAAACGGGCTTGCCAGTTATCGTCGCCGAAGATCCTTTATCCTGTGTCGCTCGAGGCGGTGGCAAGGCGATGGAGTTGATGGACGCTCACGATATTGACTTGCTCTCGATTGAGTAACGGAAAGCCGTCACTTTCCTACCTAAGACGCCACTCTTGATATACTATCGCACTTAGGAAAATAGGCGCGTAACAACGGCGCACGTTACTTGTCGCCAACCGCTTGCCTAAGGGTGAAAGTCATCGATAAGGCTTTGTTTACAAAGGGAGTTGCTCTTGAGTATAGGGCGGTTACGCTCGTGCTACTCTCCGCATTTCTCATGTTCGCGGATCGACGCTTCGATACGATGCAGTCTCTGCGATTTGCGCTTGCCTATGCAGCCACCCCAGTCTATTGGGTGGCCGACCTTCCTGCTCGTACTTCTGATCTGATGGACGATGTTTTTGTCTCCCACACCGAACTGGTCGTCGAGAACTCTCGCCTCCGCAACGAACTCCTCCTAGCCCAACGTGAACTGCAAGTGTTGGAGAGCCTCGCGAGTGAAAACAATCGACTGCTTGCGTTAGACGAAGCGACGAGAATTGTCGAAGGCGAGGTCGTTGCCGCAGAGATTATTAACCAGTCACCCGACCGCCAGAGCAAAAAAGTGCTGATCAATCGTGGTGCACAGGACGGCGTATTTGTCGGTCAGGCAATGCTCGCTGCAGATGGTCTCATGGGGCAGGTTGTCGAAGTGATGCCAAGGACTAGTTGGGTGTTGTTGGTCACTGACCCTTTGCACGTGACGCCCGTTGAGGTGAATCGCAACGGTGAGCGCGCATTGGCAAGAGGGCTCAGTGGGGCGAGCGATCAATTAGAGCTCGAGTTCGTCACTCAAACTCAAGATGTCCGTGTCGGTGATCTGTTAATAAGCTCGGGCATGGGGCAAGTGTTTCCTAAAAACTATCCTGTCGCAGATGTGGTGAGTGTGCTTAACGATCCTGGTCAGGATTTCACCGTCGTACGGGCGCGTCCGCGAGCGCAGCTCAACAGCACCCGACACGTCATGTTGCTCAGGCCATCCGAGGTCGAACCCGATGTCCGGGATGATTATTTGGATGATGCGCTCACTGAAGAGGCGGAAGAAGCGGTAACAGATTCGGAGCATGATGAGTCTCGAGAAGAGCTAGAGCAGGGGGCGCAGGAATGAAGTCGAGGAGCGCCAGCTTATGGATTGTTACGATTAGCCTCTTTTTTGCGTACCTGCTCGCAGTAGTGCCCTTGCCTGAGTGGGCGATGGATTGGCGACCGATGTGGGCTTTGATGTTCGTGTTTTATTGGACGATGGCGTTGCCCTACAGGATCGGCTTAGGTTTCGCCTGGGCTGCAGGCTTGGTTCTCGATGTGCTCGAGGGAGGGCTATTGGGCGTCAATGCGCTGACACTTCTCATCGTCGCCTACATAACTTTAAGTTTTCATCAGCGCTTGCGTATGTATACCCAGTTGCAGCAAAGCGGCGTGGTTTTCTTTCTGTGCATTGTCACGCTAGCGCTCAATCATTGGCTCAAGGTGATTAACGATCAATTGGTGTCGGAAAGCTGGGGTTTTTTTCTCGCCGCGCTATCCAGCGCCGCCATCTGGCCCGCATTATTTTTATTGCTCCGCGGGCTGCGCAGAGGATTTATTAATCACTGATGTCCGAGACCATTCTGCCAATTGTTTTAGCCTCGGCATCACCCCGTCGAGTGCAGCTCTTAGCGCAGCTAGGGCATAGCTGTGAAGTGCGGCCGCAAGATATTGATGAGACTCAGCTAGCCGGGGAAAGTCCATTGGTTTACGTGCAACGTATGGCGCGGGAGAAAGCGGCGGCCGTGGATGTGACTGCTCTCCCTAATCCGTCACTTGTGTTAGCCGCAGATACTGTCGTGGCCCTTGGTGATGCAGTATTTTCGAAGCCAGCGAATCTCGATGAGGCTTTGGCGACATTCAGGACTCTTTCGGGCCGGACGCACATTGTGAGAACTGCGCTATGTCTCATGGAAGTCGATTCGAATGCTGTCAGTAAAACAGTGGGTGAGCGTGTCTCCGAGACCCGAGTGACCTTCTGCGAACTATCTCCCGAGCGTGCGCGACGCTATTGGGAAAGTGGAGAGCCTGAGGGCAAGGCCGGTGCTTACGCTATTCAGGGTCTAGGAGCCCAGTTTGTCCAAAATTTAGAAGGCAGCTATAGCGGGGTGATGGGGCTACCTCTTTTCGAGACTGCCGAGCTCTTGGGGTTGGCGGGTGTAGAAAGTTTGCCACATTTAGCAACGGAGACTTATGAGTGAGTTAGTAGTTAATGTCACCGAAGAGGAATCTCGTGTCGCGCTACTGGAACAAGGTTTGTTGCAGGAATTAATGCTGGAGCGCAATCAATCACGGAGCAGAGTAGGGGATATTTTCCAGGGTAAAGTGTTGCGAGTGATGCCAGGCATGGAAGCAGCCTTTGTCGATATCGGTCTGGAGCGAGCGGGGTTTATTCACGCTTCGGATATCAGCGCGCTAGATGCTAATGGCATTGAGGTACGGCGTAACGAGCTCGTGCCGATTGGTGAGCTCGTTCGCGAAGGTCAATACCTGATAGTACAGGTAATCAAAGACGAAATTTCTGGCAAGGGGGCGAGGCTAAGCAATCATCTGACATTGCCCGCTAGAAATTTGGTGCTCTTGCCACGCAGTCAACACATTGGCGTGTCGCAGCGCGTTTTAGATTTGGGAGAGAGGGAGCGCTTGCAGTCTCTGTTGGAAGAATGTCTCGCAGAGAACGAATGGGGGCTGCATAAAGGGTTTATTCTAAGGACCGCCGCGGCGGGCGCGACCAGATCTGAATTGCTGGAAGACCTGGGGCATTTGCACCGACTCTGGTTAAAGCTTCAAGAGCGCTTGCAGCGTCCTAATTCGATTCGTTGCATTTATTCGGAAGAACCAGTTTTCGTTCGAGCTGTCCGAGATTTTTTAGGCAGTGAGCTCAAGCGCATCCAAGTTGATGACGTTGCCGCGTTCGATGGCTTGAAAGTCTTTCTAGCGGATTACTTGCCCAATTCCAGTGTGTCACTGGAGCTAGTCGACGATGGAATACCTCTGTTTGAACGAGACACAACTGGCAAGGGTTCTATTGAGTCGCAGATTACTGAAGCGTTGGCGAAACAGGTGAAGCTAGGTAATGGCGGAGATCTCGTCATTGAACAGACTGAGTCCATGGTCACGATCGATGTGAATACTGGAAGCTTCGTGGGCGGAAAAAATCAGGCGACGACTATTCTCGAGACGAACCTAGAAGCAGCGGATGAAATTGCGCGTCAACTCAGATTGAGAAATTTAGGAGGCATCATAGTCATCGATTTCATCGACATGGAACACGATGCGCACAGACTAGCCGTTCGAGAGGCGCTCGTCGCTGCATTAGCCAAGGATCTCGCTAGAACAGCTGTGGGAGAATTTTCACAATTTGGTTTGCTAGAGATGACTAGGAAGCGCACTCGAGAGAGTCTGCAGCGGCTCTTACAGTCGGCTTGCGATGCTTGTTCAGGCACGGGTCTCGTTGAAATTTCGCAAAAAATAAGGCGTGCATAGTGTTCCGGAGAATGATGGTTAGCATTGCTAGGCAATTGCGACGACTCGTTATTGTCGCCATTGTTCTGCTTGCCGCTTATGTGAGTGTGGGAAGGCAGTTCATGCCCGCTATCGCAGAGTACACCGAGTTCGTTGAAACACAATTATTAGAATTAACAGGTCTGCCGGTGAGCATTAAAACGCTGACGGGCACTTTTTCTGAATTCAATCCCAGTGTCGAGATAGAAGGCTTGAGTCTGCTCGTGACTGAGCCCGTTATGAGTTCGGTAGCGGAGGCCGGTGGGCTACTGTTTGATAGGGCATCGTTGACACTGGATGTCCCCGCGAGTGTCTGGCAGCGGCGTTGGGTGTTCGAAGAATTCGATGTCGCCGGGGTTTCTCTGTCGTTGCATCAAAACGAAGAAGGAGCTTGGCAGCTGCGCGGATTAGCCGGAACTTCGCCTCAGCGTATTGATGTCGCCGAACTTTATTCCGCCTTGCTCGGAGTTTCGTATTTACGATTGAGTGATGTGGTGTTGACCTTAGAACCTAACGATGGCGAGCAAATTTCCATCGGTGTGGTCGATGCACGGATTCAAAATCGAAAGGATGAACACGTACTCCAGATAGATTTACGCGTCCCTGGCACAGACCAACTGCTTCAGGTTTCTTATGAAGGTCAGGGCGCGCAATTAGAATCAGCAAGTGCATTCGCCTATGCAAATATTCCCACGGGGGAGTACTTGCCCTTATTAGAGACTCTATTATCCGCGAATCTTGTGTCCGGCTTAGAAGACGTCAATGCCTTGGATGCGGGAGGTGAAATCTGGTTGCAGCTTGCCGACGGTGATTTGGTCGAAGCTACAGCGACGCTCAATCTCGATTCTTTGCAGCTGCGGCGCCCTAGTGAAGAAGGCAGGCAGGTCACAGAGCTATCTGACTTCCGCGGCGTGGCTACCGTTCGAAAATCTAAGGTAAATCCGTTGGCCGGCGGCACCCGTCCGTTGTTTGAATTCGTGATGCAGGCGACGCGTGGCGATTGGGATGGCAAAGTATGGGAGCCCTTCAGTGCGGGCTTGGTACTCAGGCAAAACGATGAATTAGAACTGCGCGCCGATTCGATTGATTTGGGACGAATGTTAGGCCTGGTTTCACAATTGGCAGAGGTAGGATTTCTTCCAGTGAGTGAGGGTGCTCTTGCAGCATTGGATACCCTGTCTCCCCGAGGCCGCTTAAGGAATCTGAGCGTAAAGCTTCACGGACAGAGTCGTGCAGGTGGGCCTATCGAGGCGCTGACTGGTCCAATCCAAACGTTGAGTTTGAAAGCTAATACGGAAGCTGTCGGTGTTGAGGCTCTCGCTGGAATACCGATGTTAGACGGTGTGACTGGCTATCTGGAACTCGTTTACGGCGACGATACTAAGTCGGCTCGTGGCTTTGCCGAAGTGGACACAAGCGCGCTAAGCATGAATCTCCCCAATGTATTTACCCGTGATTGGGATTACAACTTTGTGAATGGACGTATCGATTTTATTTCACGCCTCGGTTCAGGCTTAGATCTCAAGTTATTAAGCAACACAATTTTCGCGGAGTCGGCGACGGCAAAAGGTCGCGTGAAGTTCGCAACGAAACTGCGAGCGGCGCCAGGCTTAGACCCGCAGGCGAATCTCGAGTTGTTGGTCGGTGTCGAGCGGATGAATGCGAGTGAACGACATAATTACCTTCCGGATGGACCAAGGGTCCCGGAGAATCTGAAAGCGACCATGAACTGGGTAGGGGGAGCGGTACAGGCGGGTGAGTTATCAAGCAGTGGTGCGATATTCCGTGGCTCTACCTTGCCTGGTGCGCATCCGCTTGCAAAAACGTTTCAAAGTTTTTATGAGATTGAAGATGGCGCAATTGTCTATGCTGACGGTTGGCCGGCGATCGAAGAAGCAACGGCATTCGTCACCACGGCCGACAATCTCGTCGATGTGTCAATTTCCACTGGGAGTAGTCTCGGCTTAGAACTCTCTGGCGCTACGGCGACAGTTAGGCCGACAATTGACGAGAATGGATTGCCTAAGAACAGACTCTTAGTTGAAGGCGAAGCGTCAGGATTAACTCAGGATGCAATTAACTTTCTGTCGAATTCTCCATTGCCGACTGGGTTCACGGAGACGATATCGACTTGGCAGGCCTCAGGAGAGGTGCAGTCAGATATTAGCGTCGATATCCTGTTCGGCACCGACGATGCTGTTGATGTTCGCGCTGAACTCCAATTAGAAGATAACAGCTTGTCGCTGCCTGAGTATGATATTGCTGTTGACGCCCTTTCGGGCGGTATTGTTTTCGATACGCAGTCGGGCTTGGAGAGCGAAAATCTTACTGGCGATTTTTTAGGGCACGCGGCCACATTCTCACTCGCGTCTGAGTCTTCTTCCACGGGCGCCATGTCTCAGATTTCGGTGTCAGCTCAAGGTAAAGCTCTCCCAGAAGAACTAGCTCGATTGGAACTCACCAGCGCGCTAATCGACGGCATGCTAGGACAGGCGGAAGGCGAACTGGCCTTCGACGCACGCTTGGTTGTGGAGCAAGAAGGAAATGCTGAATACCCTACGACGCTGCAGATTGAGAGCGATCTTGTCGGTGTCCAACTAGATGCCCCGACTCCCTTGGCCAAAAAAGCCTCGGAAGAATTGGAGCTTGATTTGATGCTAGGTTTTAATTCAACGGGACAATGGTATCGAGGGAGCTTGGATGAGAGACTCGAATTCGATATGCGGTTTGATGATTCAGGCCTAGATCGAGGAATTGTCTTCATAGGTGAGTCGCCGACCCAATTAGAAGCCATCAAGCCGACAGAATCTACTGGGCTCGTAGTGTTGGGTGGATTAGATCTAATAGAGTATGAGGAATGGGAGTCGTTCTTAGAGAGGTTGATGGAGTCGGCGAATAATTCGGCACAGGTGGATGATGATAAATCTTTGAGCGCGAATGCGATGGCATCTGCTTTGAACGCATTAGATATCGAGGTGGGGGAGCTGAGGCTGCTGGAACAGAGTTTCGCGAATGCATCGCTGCGTATACAACCGAATTTAGAGAAAGATGCATGGCGAATTGATATCAATGGCCCAGAATTGGAGGGTTATATTGAAGCGCCAATTGAGGGTGGAGAGCTGTTGATCGGATTGCAGCGCTTGCGTATTAGGGGGGGAGCGGAGGATCAAACTGGACCCCAGCCTCAGAGCGAGGAAGAGGAGTCGCCGATAGATTCTCTCGCGGAACTCGATCCTAGGAAATTTCCAGCTTTGCGATTTAGTACTCGTGAATTAACAATCGGTGATCGTGAGTACGGAAGCTGGCGATTCCATCTGATACCCGAGTCCGAAGGGGCGGCCTTCACTGAATTGGCATTTGATTTTCGAGGACTTCAACTCGACCCGGAAAAATTAAGCGAAGACGCGATCCATCAATGGAACAGTGAAGCCAATTCCGAAGAAAGGGGTTCATTCTTCTGGCGTTTTGATGGTCAACAGCATACGAGTGAATTTGATGGTGTATTAACGGTCAAGAATATTAGTGATGTGCTGCGCCTTAACGGTTATGCGCCGAGTTTAGAGAGTAGCTCAGGACAGTTTGATACAGTCCTGAGCTGGCCGGGGACGCCAGCATTCTTCTCGGCGGAAACTTTGAGTGGTGAGGCGAAGCTTGAGGTTCGAGATGGTCGATTCTTGCAAGGAAGCGGCGGAGCAGGGGCATTGAAGCTGATAAGTATCTTAAACTTCGATGCTGTGATGCGTCGATTGAGATTCAGTGATGACTTGCTACGCAGCGGCCTCGCCTTCGACCGTATCGAAGGTGATTTATTATTGGAGTCTGGGCAAGTTGCCATTCAGGATAGGCTCGTTATCAGCGGGCCATCCAGCTTGTACCAAATCACAGGCGATGTGGATCTGGTCAATGAGACTATCTTAGGTGAGATGTATGTCACATTGCCTGTGAGTAATAATATTCCTTGGTTAGGCCTGCTAACCGCCAACATCCCTATCGCCGTCGGCGCCTATTTATTTGATCAAATATTTGGCGATCAAGTGGATAGCCTTACCAGTGCGGCGTACACCCTAGATGGGCCGTGGGAGGGACTGGAGCCTAAATTCAGGCAGGCATTTGGATCGCCACAAGCGGCGGGCGCAGTAAACGAGCCGGTCGCCCAATAATTGATTGTTACCCTTCGAGCTGTGCTGAATGCACGCTGCTAGAAATAGGAAAAAAGATGACAGCAACATCGACTAATGGCGCGAATGAGCAACGGAAACCTGCGACGACTAGTCGCGAAAATCTCCGCCCTTTTCGCACACTGAATCTTCTTTCTTACAGAGAAATTCAGCAATTAATGTCTGCGAATGACCAGGTTAGGAATCTATTCAGGCTCTGCGCATTGGCGGTTCTAAATAGCGGCAATGAGCATGATGACGTCACTAGTCTGGTGGACGCGTATCCCGACTTTGAGATTGAGGTGAAGCCGCAATCTCGCGGACCGATAATGGATGTTCGTAACGCACCTTCATCGGCATTCGTAGATGGCAATATGATTCGCGGTATTCAGGAGCATTTGTTCTCTGTATTGCGAGACATTGTTTATGTGAACCATGCTCTAACTGGAGTCTACGATCTCGACAGTCGCCGAGGTATTACCGAAGCAGTCTTTGATATTTTGCGCAACGCCAATATCGTCCGACCCAATTTACAACCTGACTTAGTGGTTTGTTGGGGAGGGCATTCAATTGGTCGCACTGAATATGATTTCACGAAAGAAGTTGGGTATCAGCTGGGGCTTCGTGGACTAAA
>JALQUB010000026.1 GCA_023268635.1 Pseudomonadales bacterium | reverse complement strand
AGCCGCATCATCTCGAATCAGTAACAAATCAGCACGCAGCAAGCGTACTGATTCTGTATACACAAGCTGAACGTTCTCGGGTGCCGTAGATAGCACTTCACCATCAGCCGGAGTAGATTTTGATAATGTGGTGTGGGCAGAGGCCACATTGGTCCACACTGCAAACAAGGCAATAACGATCAACATATTTTTCATACAGTTTCTCCAGAACATATTCTCTTTGTTTAAAACCAGAACCGAAATCCAGCGATCAACTGATTTTCACGGTGTTGTCCAAATGGCTCAAACACACCCGTTGTCTCGCCGTGCCGGTGAACGCGTTCGTAGCCTACATAAGGTGAGAATTGCCGATCGAAGTCGTAACGCAGGCGAAATCCCATCAGACTCTTGGAGAGCCCTTTGCCATGACCAGCTTCGAGATCTGAATCGCCATAAAAATCCAGCTCCATCCTGGGTTGCAGGATCAGTCTCTGACTCAGGTATAAATCATATTCCGCTTCTACAGTCGCCGCAGAATGACCCTCTGGGCTGACATAGGCCGTCGCATTCAGCTCAAACCAGTATGGCGCCAACCCTGAAACTCCGAGGGCGACCCATTCCCGGTGTTCTTTGTCGCCATGGTCAATGCGACCACCAACTTCCAGATTCCAAAAGGGTGACAAGGCGCGTGTGTAGAGAAGCTCGGTTTTGGATTCCTCAATCGTCTGGTCGCGCCATTCCAACTCCGTGCGCAACATGACGCGCTGATAGCTGTTTCCCAACCAGACATGGCCTGCCAGCTCCTGAAAATCCTCGGCATCACCCTGTCGAGTCTCCAGCCGATCCACCCATACACCTTTCAGAATAGCCTCATCTGCCAAATGCAGTTGCTGAGACTCCGGTAATGAGTATGGCCCTTCTGCTCGGGTATAGCCGCCCGAATAGGCATGAGGATCTCTTGCGGTTTCACCACCTGCCTCCTTGGTCATTTCCGTCTGCATGGATTCCATGGGCATGTCAGCGGTGTTTTCGGTTATCTGCCCCGCATGAGGCTGCGAATTGTCATGCACGCTATGAATCTGCTCTTCCTCAGGTGGCGCTTGGACACGCCCCGAATGATCCTGGGCGACTGCCGTACTCGACAGCAATAACGCCGATATCAGCGAAGCCAATTGATTGAGTATTTTAAAAACGCTAATGAAACACCTCATGCAACAATTACCTCCCTGAACATGCCGGCATCCATGTGTAATAACAAGTGGCAGTGCCAGGCCCAGCGACCAAGTGCATCCGCGGTCACACTGAAACTGACACGCTGCGCCGGTTGCACTGGAATGGTATGCCGGCGGGTCAGAAAGTTGCCATTGGCATCCTCAAGATCGCTCCACATACCGTGCAGATGCATCGGGTGGGTCATCATCGTGTCGTTGTGAAGATGAACACGAAGTTTCTCGCCATGACGGAAATGCACCGGAGTCGACTTTCCGTATTCGAGGCCATCGATAGACCAGCTATAACGTTCCATGTTTCCGGTAAGATGCAGTTCGATCTCTCTTTCGGGTTCGCGCCTATCAACTTCACCATCCAGTGATTGCAGATCAGACAGAGTTAGCACCCTTCGGGATGTTTCGCGAAGGCCAACGCCCGGGTCATCCAGATTGGTTCTTGGATTATCAACCCGCATATCCGTACTGGCGCCAAATTCAGAACCGGCATGACGAGCCGTCACTGCGGGGCTATTCATGGCACCATGCTCCCCTGCATGCTCCATGCTGCCCATGTCATGGCCCTGTCCTGACATATTGCCCATCATGTCGGTCATGGAAAGCCATTGGGCCTGGCGCCGTTTCGGAACTGCTGCCCTGAGGCCCGGACGTGTTGCCAAGGTGCCTAACGCATAGCCTGAGCGCTCCATGGTTTCTGCGAAAATGGAATAGGCATCTTCAACAGGTCTGACAATCACGTCGCAGGTTTCACCAGGTCCAAGCCGGAATTCTTCAACGGTTACAGGCTCCACATCAATGCCATCCACCTGCACGACGGTCATTGGCAATTCAGGAATGTGCATATCGAAAAACGTATTGCCCGCCCCATTGATGACACGCAATCGAACCCTCTCGCCCGGACTGAACAGCTTCGTGCCGTTCCCATTTGGAGTCACACCATTCATCAAGTAGGTCAAAGTCTCTGCCGAAAGGTCGGCAAGGTCAGTAGGCTTCATGCGCATCACATTAAACATGTCTCGTCTGCTTAATGCGGTTTGCATTCCATCTCTGGCAATATCTTCAAGGAGTCCAGGCAGTGTCGGTTGATTGAAGTTATACAGATGCCCCATGGTTTTCAGTTTCTGAAAAACGTAATGCGGATCTTCATCGGTCCATTCGGAAAGCAGAATGACGTGATCCCGGTCCGCCTGGATACGATCCTCTTCAGCAGGGTCGATAATGATCGCCCCGTACATGCCTGTCATCTCCTGAAAGCCGGAGTGGGAGTGATACCAGTAAGTACCGCTTTGCTGAACTTTGAAGCGGTATTGAAAGGTCTCTCCGGGACGAATACCCGGATAGCTTAGTCCTGGCACGCCGTCCATGTTGTAGGGCAAGATCAATCCATGCCAGTGAATCGATGTTGTTTCTGCAAGCCGGTTGGTCACATTGATCGTAACCGTATCCCCTTCTTTCCAGCGCAGTGTCGGGCCCGGTAGTGTGCCATTGATGGCATTAGCCATTCTAGGTACTCCGGTAAAATTGACAGGCAATCGATCGATGGTGAGATTGAACGTAGTGTCGCTCAATACTGGCACACCGGAATTTTTCGAGGGCGCGTCCTGACCATGTGCCAGCTGCCCAAGTGGCATTGCACCCAAAACCCCACCGGCAGCAAGTCCCTGCACGAAGCGTCTTCTGGATTTAACCTGATAATTGGATGACGTATTCAGAAACCGCTTACGACAGTCTTTGTACTGCATTCCATACTCCTAATCTGGTTCATATCTGGCGTATACAATCGCCAGGTTTGTTTGAATTACACAGGAATCAGGATCAGGGGCAGATACGTTGTTGCCGGCCGCTCCATGTCAACGAGACGGACGGAAAGCGAACATCTTAGCTATCTGTAAGAGTAATTAAATGGCCCGCTGACCCTCAAGCGAGGATCGGCGGCCTGAAGAGGAGCTCTGAACGATTGGAGGGCGGACCGGGAACTGTTCCGGCAATATGGTGTCCGGGGTCGAACGGACCCGGGGAGGAAGTCACTATTCCCAGACTGGAGCAGTGATTGGTGCAGGATGCACAATGTTCTTCACAGTCGGAAGCATCATGCTCATGTGTCATTGTGGATTGAGAATGGTCAGACGTTTCAGTGTGTGCAGCACTCATGTGTGGGCTATGATCACCGTCTGAATTAGTCATATGTTGTACGTGCTGTTCTGAATTGCTCATGCTCATAGCCATCCAGGCAGCCGCACTCACGTTCAGCGGGGCCACCAAAAGGGCTACCAGGAAACTGGTCAGAACTTTTTGACGCATAAATTCTTGTCTCGGACTTTGTTACAGGGTTCGCATTTAAACACCTGAAGCCGCTGTAATGTCAAGCAGCACTGGATTCTACTTAATAACAGTTCCTTCAACCCAATGAGATCGGAGCATTTGCAAAAATCTTTCATCGAAATCAAATTCACCTGATTTTAACAATACACTTCTTGGCACACTCTAATTTTAATACTGTATCTCACTGATTTATTTAACAAATATTCAGGGAAGACCACTACACTAACAGTCAGTATCGATATACGGTCGTACAGTTCTACTCCGGAGACTTCATCCTACCAATCTGAATTGCCCTTAGACATTGAGATACGAGTACTCGCTACTGTCTACCAACCTTGCTGCGATTGCTCCTGCTATTCTTTTCGAAATGGCTGGAAAATTAGCGGTATCAGACTTCGCGTGGAGGCACCTTCATATCCGATAATCCCGATGCCCATGTGTTCTTGAGCTTGTTTGGGGTTTTGCATATAAGAACCAAATATCCGATCCCAGAAACTGAAATTGAATCCGAAGTTTCGGCTGTGCTCTACGTTGTCCCGTGAATGGTGAATCCGGTGCATATCAGGTGTAACCACGATTCTCCGTAACAAGCTGTCAACCTGCGGAGGAAGCCGGATATTGCTGTGATTAAACATTGACGTTAGATTCAGCAGAATCTCAGCGGCCAATATAGCAACCGCCGAAGCACCGAGTAGCACGACCAAACCGATTTTAAGGGTAGCCGAAATCAAAATTGAGACTGGATGAAAACGATTGCCTGTTGTCAGATCATAATCTTCATCGGTGTGATGCACACGATGAAATCGCCAGAACACCGGCACCATATGAAATATCCGATGCTGCCAATAAATAGTCAGATCAAACAGTAGTATAAACAACAGCAACTCGAGCCAAGCTGACCAGTTAAGTTGGTTGAACAGCCCAAAGCCAACGTCTTGAGCCCACAGAGCCGAGGCGACTCCTGCGAAAGGTATCAACATCCTGACAGCGATTGAATTGATAACACTCAGTCCGATATTGGCGATCCAGCGGCGAGACCGTCGTACGCTCAATCGGCGACGCGGCCAGCGTATTTCTGACAGCGCCAACATCAAAAACACCAGGAAGAACAATCCCAATCTAATCGTGGATGCAGAATCGACGGTCAACGCATTCATAGGGTCACAAATTTAAGACAACAAATTGTAAAAAATTATAGCTCTGAAGCTTGATTTCATTAAAACCTCTAGCGCACTCTGGATTCGCGCTTGCAACTTGTTTAGCATTATTAATGAATCGGTGAACACGCCTACTGAAATCCCTGTGCCGGTGGCTCGAACCATAGCGCGTCACTCCCCAACGCAACGCCTTCGCATCCCCAACCCCAGAAATTCTCTGGAGATTGATCCTCTGGCACCGCATCATCTCATTAATCAAGAAGCCCTATTTAAATCCTCATTTTGTGAACGTCCCTGCTATTTGCCCAGGTCATTATCGCCTGGTGGTACACAGCCGCGCCAACACATGTCACAGACCGGGTCTCCTTGGGACAGAGTTTGAGTGCGAGTGTAGTGCCCACGGTGGCCGTCTCTGGCAATCAGGTCTGCGCCTGGCCAATCATACTGGCACCAGGAATTATAGAAGGCCTCCAGTTCACCGTGATCGCCCTGGCATTCTACTAATCGACGAACAAAAGTTTGCGGCGGGCAGTGCGTCCAATATGTATAGGTGTCGTTGCCTTCGCTCCAGGCACTTACCTCATAACCAGGTTTACCTTGAGCGTTAAAAGGGAAGATCATAAGCGTACGCAGGACATATTCTATGCGTCTACCGGAATCCCGAGTAATCAAGAGAAACGGAAGGGAGGCAGTTTGCAGCATCCAGCTGTAGATCTTCCATCCCATATCGGCACAGAGCAAACGTGCATAGTCGCGGGCCACTCCACGATCCAACAACGCACGGTATGACGCAGTCGTTACCAACGCCAGAAACACCATTTGGCGATTACCTATTGAAGGCAACGCATCCAAATCAGCTTCAGGCAGTAAATCATCAACTCTCTTCCAGGTGGCTGCCAGGTAATCTTTAATATCTGACTCCAGCCAGCGACCACGCTTGGGTGCATTGGGGTCCAGTAGTCGTCCTTTCAGAATCTGCCGCGCCGAACGGCGCATTAATAGCCTATAGGTGACTTTGCAAAATATAATTACAACACGAGTTCCAGCCTTCATTGCTCTCTCTTCCGGGACGTGAGCCGCTCACCTGATCGCATATTCACAGAATCTTGCCACGAAAATATCGTAAACCTTAGTTAGGCTATAAGGTCAAATAACTATGGAAGGCAGATTCGTTCGATCTGCATTTTATTGACCTCGATAGCACACTTCTTAGCATACTCGGATTTCTCGCTTGTAACTTATTGTTCTAATTAAGGAACCAATAGACACTGCCACTTAAAATGCTCGTGTCGGTGGTTCGATTTTCTTCACAGCACCTTTCTCTATGCATTGCAGCTGAATATCTCAATGAAACTCTGACTACCGATCCCTTGGGGACCGCCTTTTTCAAACCTGATACGAAGCTACTGTATTCTTACACTAACCCATTTATTTTCATTTCGATGTATCAACCAACTCATATTGTGCTCAATCAGTATCTCTACAATTCTCCTGTGGAAGGATGTACGATGACAAGGCTAAAATGACGGCTGAGATATATTAAATACCGTAAAAGGGATAGATGCTTTCTCGTATGGTAAGCCAAATTCTAGTGGCCGTTGCTGCCATCACCAATCATTTGTCAACTAACTGGCCAACGTAGTATATGGCTGACGATCTAGTGATTCGCCTGAGCGTGAACGAATGACCAAAATAACTACCTCTTTGATTCATCTCATTATTTTATCTAAATAATATTCTGAAACTTAATATTACATACTAACAAGGCAAAGTTTGTTATTCTGACAAGCGAAACATTGAGCAAGAGACTAGATACCACTGCTTAATTGAACGTGTTTGTCGTGCGAGCAGCTTGGGCAGACCCTTACACTGAATTTAGTACCCAGATATGAGCAATATCAGAAGTATTTCTACAATGAGATATATACCGGCCTTCGCTGCCGTGATTTTGCTCGTATTCAGCTCTGCTTCCCACATCCACCTTCGTTACTGCCTTGATGGTGGCGAAGCGCCGGTGTCTGTGCATTTTGAATCGAAAGAGGCTCACTCTAGCGCTGCAGACGCAGGCGGTCACAATACTGAAAAAGCGGATATTGAAGCAGAATTGACGCTGGAGGCATTACTAGCGAAGGTAGCTAAACTCGCTACCGATTCCATCGCTGTTCTCCCTGTCGAATTTACCTTTACTGCTACAGACTATGCCCACGCACAGGTACCTGCTGAACAAGTCTTAGCACCGCGACACCCAGCAAGATCACTTCCTCCTTCTCGAGCCCCCCCTGAAGTAGTCTGACACTATTATCAACAGCCATCCCGATACTTTGTGTTGGGGGTACTGGCGTTCGTCAGATTTATATTCAGGAGAATGATGTATGAGCTTCAAATATCTGTTGCTCGCGCTATCGATTACTAGCATGGGTCAGTGGGTCACTGCTCAGGAAGCTTTGACCGGCACCATCAACTTGCGTGATGCATTTGAAGCAGTCATGCAATCCAATCCTCGTTTGCGCAGTTTCCCGCTGCGGGAAGAAACGTTGCTCGGACAGAGAGAGTCTGCAGACCTCAATCCACCCCTACGGGTAAATACCGGCATTGAAGAGTTTTTGGGGACTGGAAACCTACAGGATTTTTCAGCTACCGAAGTCAATATCGGTTTGTCACAAGTCATCGAAATGGGCGGAAAACGTCAGGCCCGACTGGGCGTTGCCAACCGCCGCCTCGACTTGCTTGCAGCGGAACAACGCGTTGTTGAGCTGGACCTGCTTGGGGAGACTACACAACGATTTATTGACGTAGTTGTCGCCCAGGAACTAGTCGAAATCCAAGGACGAGCCACCGAAATCGCGAACCAGACGATTGAATTGCTGGAACCACTTGTTGCAGCAGGTCGCTCCCCACAACTGGAACAAGACCGAGCTGAGGCCGCAAGAATACGCGCCGAGGCCGCCGAAGCGATGGCCGTCGCTATGCTGGAAAGCGCCCGTATCAGGTTGTCAGCAATGTGGTCCGTCAGTGAACCACAGTTCAATACCGTGAACGCCAATCTGTTGGCCATCGGCGACCCTGGCTCACTTCAGGCTCTGTTGGCGAATCTTGATTCCAACCCGGACATCGCAATTTTTGCCAGTGAAGAACGCTTGCGCGAGGCAGAATTGCGGCAGGCCAATGCACTGCAGAAGAGCAATATCGAATGGTCTGCAGGAGTTCGTCACCTTCGGGAACTGAACGATACCGCATTTACGGTTGGTGTCAGTATGCCACTGTTCGCTGGATCGCGTGCTCAGGGACAGATTCGTGAGGCTCATGCCAATCTGCAGGAGGTGGAGGCACGACGTGCTGTCACTCTGAATCGACTCAGGGGGGAAATCACATCGCTCTACCAACGCCTCAATCAGACCATTTCCGAGGTCAGCCTTTTACAAGATGAGGTCCTGCCAAGACTGGAAGGAGTTCAGGAACAGTCACGCATCGCGTATGAAAATGGCACTTACAGCTATCTGGAACTTATCTCTGCACAGCAGGAATACCTTGATGCGGAGCTGGCGCTGATCAATAGCGCCGCAGCAGCACACAAATTAAGAGCAGAAATAGAACGGCTCAGCGGTGAGCCGCTGCTTGCCCGTTAATCTGGAGATCACTATGAATCCAATCATTCACATACAGAATTTGCTTAAATTTTCAAAATTGCTCGCTATTGCGTTCTTTCTGATCGGGCTTCAACTCTCCTCATTCGCTGCTGAAGAGCAACACGATGAAGAAGGACATGAGGAAGGCGATCACGCCGAGTTCGCTGAAATTTCCGCTGCCATGGCTGCAGAACAAGGCATCCTTACTGCTATTGCTACCAGTGGTGAACTCGAACTGACGCTGCAGCTTTTTGGCAGAACGGTGCCTGACCCGCAGCTGGTCAGCCACGTTACAGCGCGCTATCCGGGAATGATACGAGACATTGTCCCTGCTCTGGGCGATCGCGTAGAAGCCGGCGAAACTATTGCCAGTATCGAGGCCAATAGCAGTTTACAGGCTTATCAGATTCAGGCGCCAATCAGCGGCACAGTGGTAGACAAACATGCCAATCCGGGCGAGCAAGCTGCGGATCAAACTCTGATGACGATTGCCAACTACGAAAGACTCTGGGTTGATTTTACTGTTTTCCCCGGTGATACACAGCATGTTCAAGCTGGCCTGACCGTCCATGTAAATATGGATCACCTTTCCGCAGACGGCAGGATTAGTTATTTGAATCCGAGCCAGGCCAATTCCCCTACATTAATAGCACGCGTTCCCCTGGACAATTCCCAGGGACTCTGGTCGCCGGGCTTGCTTGTTGAAGGCCAGGTAGTTACCGAGCAAATCAATGCTGATCTGTTGGTGGATAACGATGGCATTCAGCTTTTTGAAGGCAACCGGGTGGTCTTCGTTCAGGAAGACGATCACTACTATCCACGCCCGCTAGTGTTGGGAAGAAGCGATGGCAGAGTTACCGAAGTGCTGGATGGTCTGTCGGCAGGCGAGAGTTATGTTGTTGAAAACAGCTACCTGATAAAGGCCGATCTCGAAAAAGAAGGCGTGGAACACGACCACTAGGAGATTAAATCATGTTAGATAAGATTATTAATCGGGCGATCCGGGATCGCTGGGTCGTGCTGATTGCAGTACTCGCTATTTGTGCTTACGGCGCCTGGAATTATCAGAACCTACCCATTGACGCGGTACCAGACATTACCAATGTGCAGGTTCAAATCAATACAGAGGCCCCCGGCTATTCACCATTAGAGTCCGAGCAACGAGTGACATTCCCGATCGAGACTGCTTTGTCGGGGCTCCCGCAACTGGCCTATACCCGCTCACTCTCCGCTTATGGCCTCTCTCAGGTGACTGTCGTTTTCGAGGAAGGTACGGATATTTATTTTGCTCGCAATCTCGTGAATGAACGCTTAGGCCCGATCAAGAGCCAGTTACCGCCAGGTCTTGAGCCACAAATGGGCCCAATCTCGACAGGGTTGGGCGAAATTTTCATGTATGTGGTGCGAGCCGAAGAAGGTGCTCGTCAACCTAATGGCGAACCCTATGACCTTTTCGCGCTCCGTGAAATTCAGGACTGGATCGTCAAGCGACAACTGATTCTGGTAGACGGCGTCACAGAAGTGAATACCAGTGGTGGTTATGAGAAGCAGTTTCATGTCACCCCTGACCCAGCAAAGTTATTGCGTTGGGAATTGTCGATGCATGATGTCGTTAGCGCTCTCTGGAGTAACAATTCTAATACCGGTGCCGGATACATCGAAAGGATAGGACAACAGCTACTGGTTCGTTCGCCAGCGCAATTACAGAACCTGAACGAGATTGGCAATGTCATGATCGCAAACCGCGATAGCATACCAATTCGAATCCGTGACGTTGCCGACGTGTCCATTGGTCGCGAATTAAGAACCGGTGCATCGACTTACGCTGGTGAAGAGGCTGTATTGGGTACAGCCTTCATGCTGATTGGCGAGAACTCCCGAAATGTTGCAAGACGCGTATCCGACGAACTCGAACAAATCAATACTTCATTACCAGATGGTGTAGTTGCTCAAGCTCTTTACGATCGCACTGACCTCGTCGACAAGACGATTGAAACTGTACGCACCAATTTGTTGGAAGGTGCTTTATTGGTAATTGTCGTGCTCTTTCTGTTGCTTGGTAATTTCAGGGCTGCCCTCATCACCGCATTAGTCATCCCGATTACCATGTTGGCTACTATAACGGGCATGGTGGAAACTGGCGTATCAGCCAACCTGATGAGCTTGGGTGCATTGGATTTTGGGCTCATTGTAGATGGTGCCGTTATTATTGTCGAAAACTCCATTCGGCGATTAGGTATGGCTTATCAGGGTAAGGATTCGCTTCCATTGAAAGAGCGATTGCACGTCGTGTACGAGGCTACCAGCGAAGTAATTCGCCCCAGTCTCTTCGGAGTCTCCATCATTACTCTTGTCTATTTACCGATATTTTCTTTAACTGGTATCGAAGGCAAGATGTTTCATCCTATGGCAAGTACGGTTGTCATGGCATTGCTTGCGGCAATGATCTTGTCACTGACCTTCGTTCCCGCAGCGATTGCACTTTTTGTAAGAGGCAGAGTCTCGGAAAAGAAAAATATCTTCATGCGTGGTGCCGAAAAGGTTTATCGGCCAGTACTGGCCCTTGCACTGCGGTTTCGCTGGGTTGTTGTGACAATTTCCATAGTGGGTGTATCCGCTTCAGCCTGGCTGGCCAGCTCCATGGGGTCGGAATTTATCCCTCAACTGGACGAAGGGGACGTCACCATTCAGGCTCTACGTACACCAGGTACGAGCCTGCAGCAATCGATTGAAATGCAGGATATTCTTGAGCGACGCCTTCTGGAGTTTCCGGAAGTCGCTGAGGTCTTTTCCAGAATTGGTACGCCAGAAATTGCTTCAGATCCAATGCCGCCGAGCATCTCGGATACCTTTGTGATTCTTAAGGACCGAGAAGAGTGGCCAGATCCGGAAAAAGAAAAAGTCGAGTTGGTAGATGAAATGGAAACAGTAGTCACACAATTGCCCGGTCAGATATATGAGATAACTCAACCCATCCAGATGCGATTCAATGAACTCATTTCGGGGGTTCGATCAGATTTGGGTATCTTGGTGTTCGGAGAAGACCTCGATACTTTGGCTAATACTGCCCGTGAAGTACTCGAAGTGATGGAGACGGTTCCTGGGGCAGCCGATGCGCGCATTGAACAGACTGAAGGGTTGCCAATGCTTACCATTACTCCGAAGCGGAAGACTATGTTGCGCTATGGTTTGACAATCCAGGAAGTCCAGAACCTGATTTCCACAGCCATAGGCGGCGAAATTGCCGGTCTTATCTATGAAGGCGACCGGCGCTTCCCTCTGGTTGTGCGTCTTCCCGAATCCATGCGAACGGATGAGTGGCAACTACGACGCTTACCGGTGCCAGTGAACACTGACGTAAGCGATGCTGGCTATGTACCACTCGAAGAAGTCGTTAACATCGAGACTATTCTCTCTCCCAACCGTATCAGCAGGGAAAATGGCCAGCGTAGAATAGTAGTCAGCGCCAATGTCCGTGACCGAGATTTGGGATCATTTGTTGCTGAGGTGCAGCAAGCAGTGGCCGAACGAGTAGAAATGCCCCCCGGTTACTTTGTTGAATACGGAGGCACTTTCGAACAACTTGAATCTGCAAGCCAACGCCTCACCCTTGTAGTTCCGGCAACTTTGGCACTCATTTTCGGCCTGCTACTTATCGCCTTTGGATCATTCAGAGATGCCCTAGTTATCTTTACGGGAGTACCACTGGCGCTTACTGGCGGGATATTGAGCCTCTGGCTACGTGATATGCCCTTGTCTATCACTGCGGGGATCGGATTTATCGCGCTATCCGGTATCGCTGTGCTCAACGGCCTTGTCATGCTCTCTTTTATTAAGAGTCTATGGATCGAGAAGCGTGATCTTCTGGCCGCCATTACTGAGGGAGCGATGACTCGCCTGCGCCCCGTTTTAATGACTGCATTAGTGGCGAGCCTTGGTTTTGTGCCGATGGCACTCAACACGGGCATCGGGTCAGAGGTTCAGCGTCCATTGGCTACTGTGGTTATTGGCGGCATTATATCTTCGACACTTCTGACTCTCGTTGTGCTTCCTGCATTGTATTTAATTTTTAACAAGAATAGGCAGATCGACGCCACGGCACCGCCAGAAAGCTAGGCTGCCTAGAGAATTCTGGATATTGGCTCGATTTGGGCCAATATTTGATTCTTCCCAGAATGAAACTTTTAAACTTCGGATCGAGTTAGATGACTCATGAAGAGATAGATTTAAATTCACCCGATAAACGAAAGACTTACTGGATTGTTCTAATTCTAAATGCCCTGCTCGCAGCAGGTTTTCTTTCTAGTGGTGTTATTGCCGATTCAAATGCCCTTCTTGCTAATGGACTCGACAACACTTCCGACGCAGCGGTCTATGCTCTAAGTTTACTGGCACTGACCCGATCTCGCGCATGGAAACGGGGGGCTGCGAAAGTATCGGGAACTATGCTTCTGTTCTTCGCTGGACTTGTTGTTATTGATGCAGCAAGGCGATTCTTGTCTGGCTCAGACCCTATTGGTTGGACTATGATTGCCATGGCCATCATTGCCGCAGCGATTAATCTATTGTCACTCTATTTGCTCAAGCGTCTCTACCACAAAGACGTCAATCTAAGAGCCGCCATTACATTCAGTTTCAATGATTTCGTTGCCAATGGCGGAATAATCATCGCAGGCGTGTTGATCTATCTCACTGGGAATAACTGGCCAGACCTGGTTGTTGGTGCCGCGGTAGCAGGTATTGCAGCCTACGGTGGAATAGAAATACTCAAGGATGCGCATATGGACAAGCATGAAGAGGAAGGAACAACGCATATGCGCGGTGATTAAGAAGGTTTAAGTGCAAAATTTTGATCAATTTGCTTAGCACTCATTGGTTGCAATATTTAATATATAGATGTCACTTTCAAATTGATCAACATGATCATCTTAGACCCTAAAATGGCTATGCGGTTTTACACATTTGCATCATTTGACCTACGACACACAGAAAATCTATTCCTGAAACCATCATCACCCACCTAAGAAGGACTTCCGAAAAAGCGCCCGACTTTCCTGCAATAGGCTCGATAGCTCTCACCGTGCAAGTCCTCAAGCCACGATTCTTCAGCTATAGGAGTAATTGCAAAAGCCAAAATACCACCAATGCACAATGGTAGTGCCCATAACGATGCGGAAAGAACCGCCCAGCCAGCAATAATCGTCATGTCACCGAGGTACTGTGGATTGCGGCTGTAACGATACAGGCCATCAGTTACCAATGGTCCCTTGCCACCTGAAGTTGTCTTCAAACTTATCTGTCTGACCCCGACCCACGCAAATAGGTTGCTGCCAATAATCAGTAACCACCCTGTTGGCAGTCGAAGTGCTGCTGACCAGCCAAGGCTATTCCAGTCGAGCAGACCAACAACAATAAGGCCGGAGAAAGACAGAAGAGTCAGTAACCAGACAAAATAGTATTGCCAGGTTCGCTGGGCTGGTGGTGGCCATATACGGTTTGAGGGCCTGAATATCGAATATACAAGTGCAGCGAGGACACAGCTGAGCAAGATTGAAGTCTGGATGAATAGAGTAAATATCATATCGAATCCTAATTTCGACTATTGCATGCCTTCCACTCGATGGGTCGAAACTTTACTGGTTGTGAGTAACCTTTGCAGAATCGACTAACTTCTCAGACCACCACTCCATCATTTCCCTGCGACGGCTCAGATAGTCCGACCTGTTGTAGGCCGCACGCGTCATATTTTTGTCTTGATGGGCAAGGGCAGTCTCAATTAAATCAGAGTCGAATCCTTGCTCGTTCAGAGTTGTACTCGCCAGCGATCGTAGCCCGTGAGAGACCAATTTGCCTTTGAACCCCATTCGCCTGAGCGCCATATTCACAGTAGCGCTATTAGCTGACTTTCGAGGATTACGATCAGAAGGAAAGACGAATTCCCGATTACCACTAATCGGTATTACTGACTTTAAGATTGCAATTGCTTTATCAGTTAGCGGGACGATGTGTTCTCTCCTTCGCTTCATTCGCTCAACCGGAATCGTCCATAGCTTCTTTTCAAGATCAATCTCTTCCCACCTCGCCCCTGAAGCCTCGGAGGGCCTTGCCATGGTATGAAGCTGCCATAACATCAATGCCTTGGTCACTTCGCGAATAGATGCGGTATCGATCGCCTGAATCAGTTCAGGTAGCTGATCCGGCTTTATCGACGGCAGGTTTTTCTTTTTCGGATTCTTAAAAGCTCTACCAATGCGAGTTAATCGGTTTTCATCAAGCACATCAGCAACAACAGCGTAATCCATGATCATGTTCAATCGTTGGCATAAACGCTTCACCATTTCTGATTTGCCACTATCTTGAAGCGGTTCCAGAATTTCAATCACATCTCTGGATCCTATTGTGTGAATCGGTCTCTCACCCAACCTCGGAAAAATATGGTTCTCAAGAGAGTTCCAGATGTCGCTGGCATACCCATCAGTTAACTCTGCTGCCTTGATCTTAAACCAACGCTCAGCAATGGCGCTCAGGGTATTGGCATGCGCGTTCGCCTGAGCTTCCTCTCGCTTAGCCCTTGCATGCTTGGGATCAACATCCCTGGCCAAGAGCTCTCTACAAATACCGCGCTCTTTGCGTGCGTTAGCTATTGGCACATCGGGATACATCCCAAAGCTGATATTGGAACGTTTCTTCGTGAATGGCGCCTGATAATTGAACACCCAAATCTTGCTACCATTAGGCTTCACCCTAAGGTACAAGCCACTGCCATCGGCCAAGTTATATTCCTTGGCTTTAGCCTTGGCGTTGGCGACCTGAGTATTGGTGAGCGGAAGGACTTGTCTTGGCACCCGGTTCGACTCCTATGTCTCTATAGTGTTACATAGGATGTTACATAAAAACCCGGATGTTACAAAACCAAATTAGACCATTTTGGACTTAAAACTGATATTTTCTATTAAATATCTGCATGTTATGGGCTTTATCAGACAAGGCTGGAAATACGGTTGGCGGAAGAGGCAGGAGTCGAACCCACCAGGCCTGTTTAACAAACCTCACCGGGTTTGAAGTCCGGGCACCCCACCGGGGGAGATACTCTTCCGCAGATGAGTCTAGCACGCAAAATTTGAGCCAGTCATCCCTACCCTTGCCGCGTCGATTGTCGTATCCTCATGCCTACTCGCTCAGGCAAGCTGAGCCGAATCATTCAATGACGCCTAGGACTTAAGAATTCCCCTCTGCGGTCAATATAAATAAGAAGAATCACACCTTCAGGGCACGGAGATACCGAATGAAATACGCCGAGATTACCGGTTGGGGCAAATGCGTGCCGCCAGCGGTATTGAGCAATGACGACCTCGCTACCTTTTTGGACACCAGTGACGAATGGATTACTTCGCGCACCGGCATCCAGGAGCGTCGGATCTTGCATTGCAATTTCTCGGATATGGCGGTGGTGGCAGCTCGACGCGCATTAGCGGCGGCGAACTTGGACCCGATGGAGCTCGACCTCATCCTACTAGGCAGCTTGACCGTGGATTCCATGTGCCCTAACACTGCCTCGCTGATAGCCGATGAACTCGGCGCACGCAATGCGGCAGCTATTGACCTGAATTCCGCCTGCACAGGCTTCCTCTATGGCCTCCACATTGGGACGAACCTCATCAAGACAGGCGCCCATAAAAAGGTATTAGTGTTAGGCGGAGAATTTATCTCGCACTACATGGACTGGAGCAATCGCGATGTGGCCGTCTTGTTTGGTGACGCCTGTGGAGCGGTGGTCATCGAAGCGACAGACCAGGAAGTTGGTTTACTGTCGGCCCGCATTGGCTGCGAGTCAGATGCCAAGTATGCAATTCAGATCTTAAATATTGGCTCCGGCGAGAGCCGACTCTCGGAAGAATTCCTCTTAAATACGTGGAATTTCGAAGGCCAGGAGGTCTTTAAACGAGCCGTCAAGGCAATGGCTCAAGGCTGTGAAGATGTCCTGAAAGACACTGGGATATCAATCGACGACATCAGTCTTGTCGTCCCTCATCAGGCCAATAAGCGAATACTCGACGCCCTGGCCAAGCGTGTCGGCATCGATGAAGATCGCGTCTTCGTGAATGTGCATAAATACGGCAATACTTCCGCAGGCACTATCCCGGTCGCCCTCGCCGAGGCTGTCGAAGAAGGCCGCGTAAAGGCAGGCGATGCCCTTCTGACCGCCTCATTTGGAGCTGGATTGACCTGGGGCGCCGGCATCATTCGGTGGGGCGAGCGCACCACAGCACTCAGCACTAGCGAGGCCGATCTACCTCCCACAGACAAGACCGCACTCGAGCTTCTCGAGCCGCATATCGCTCGCTACGCGGCACGTGCAGCCCGTAGCTAACTCTACTGGCTCGCCCACCCCTTGGCCGGCATCTCTGAATTCGAGAGATGCCAGCTGCCGCCGGCGACACTAGGCCAACACAAGCTCAAAAGTTCGTTCGCCTCTCTTATCTATCCCCACTCGACAAACGGCCTACTTGGTTATACCTTCTACTGGTTCCACTTTGTTAGCTAACTTGTTGAATACCCTCTACGGGAGAAAAAGATGAGAAGAATAAAGTCCCGCTATACCCTAGCAGTCGTAGCGACGCTCGCATTGCTTTGTAACCCTCTCTCCGCACTTGCTCAGGCCATGGAGTCCGCCGAGCCTTTCAAGGTTGGCACATTCGCAATCAACGATGTCCCCACAGTCGGTCTCGTTATGCGCGACGACTCACTGGTGATCGATCTCGTGGCCGCTAATCGCGCGATGCAGCTGTTACCTCAGTACAGCAACATCGACATTCCAAGCGACATGATCGGCCTGATCGAGCAATATGAGTACGGCCTCAAATACCGTGTCTATGAAGTCGTTAATTGGATGGTGGAAGAAAATCTACTCAGCGGCAGTAATCGTCGCGATTTTGTACATTCAGTTAATTCAGTCGACATCATGGCGCCGGTGCAATATCCCAGCAAGATCATGAACGCCGCCGTTAACTTTTACACTCACGCTTGTGAAGGATGTAATGACGACGAACTCGCGCGACGAACTCGCGAACGCCAAGAAAATCGTGGCGTACCCTATCTATTCCTCAAGCCTACTCGCGGCGCCGTAATTGGCGACGGAGAAGACATCATCATGCCTTATGGTCGTGACGAGATTGAGTATGAAGTGGAGATGGCGATCGTCTTTGGTAAGACAGGCAAATACGTGTCAGCTGAACGCGCATATGATCATGTCTTCGGCTACATGGTAGCCATGGACGTCTCAGATCGCGGCGGCCGTCCACCCGGTGGCTACGGCGTTCGTTCAGACTGGTTCGTCGGCAAGGGTCACGACACTTTTGCACCACACGGACCGTGGATCGTGCCAAAGGAATTTTATGGCGATCCGATGGAGCGACTACACCAGATCACAGTCGTGGATGGCGTGACGGTTCAAGAGGCGAAAGCGGGCGATATGATCCATAACATTCCCGAGCTCATCGAATATGCATCATCGCTAATTACGATCTATCCTGGCGACGTGCTGCAGAGCGGCACATCCGGTGGCACTGGAGCAGGTCGCGTTCAACGCGCGAGCGGTTCAGGCTACCTGATCGATGGCGAAACCATCACGGCGACAATCGAAGGTATCGGTACACTGACTCACACTGTCAGAGCCGAAACTAGCGTGCCATCCGATCTCTCTGGCGCCCAATTGCCTCCGGTTAGCACTTATCGAGATGCGCGCTAACAAACGGCACGACGTTGTCGTCGCTTTATTTAGGTATTGCCTATTTAGGTAGAACCTAAATCACGAAAAGGCAGACTCTAGAGTCTGCCTTTTTTATCTTAGCTCGAAGCGTAGACCTCGGCTGAGCGATTTATTAAGATCGAGCTTCACCGATTAACTGACTCTCACATGCTAAGCCTGTCCTTCTTCTTTTGGTCCACCGCACTCGTCGCACTGCTGAGTTTTTGGTGGCAGAGTGATCGCGTTCGCGGCTTCGCATATTCCCACGCGCTCAAATACTGCCGCGAGCAAGGTCTACAACTACTCGATCAGTCACTAGTTCTGATTGGCGTGAAGCCTGTGCGAGGAGAATCCGGCGGCCTTCATTTACGAAGACGTTACCGTTTCGAGTTTGCGACGACGGGTGAGATACGCTATCGAGGCTGGATAGAACTCTATGGCGTTAGGCTACACAGATTAGAGGTAGAGCCGCATATACTACCCTCGTCGGAAGATGACGACTTCCATTAATTAAGCCACTCAAAACAGAAGACCCCCGAAATCAGGCTCGGCTTATCGAGGCTCGCAGTACTGGATAGTATCGCCAGAGTGTCAGCCCCCGCGCGATCACGTACAGAATCAACGCCGACCACAGCCCTTGGACCCCAAGGCTCGAGGCAAACAGCCACCACGCTGCGAAATAAACTGCTATCGCCTGAATCGCGGCGTTGCGCATCTGCCTCGATGCACCCATCCCGATAAAGACCCCGTCGAGCTGAAAAGCAGCAAACGACACGGACACATAGATTGCCGCCCAGACGAGCATTGACTGTGATGTCGTCCGCACCTCATCGATGTCCGTCAGTAACGCGATTAGCCAAGGTCCTGCAATAAATAGGAGCAGCGCGAGCAGAATAGCTGTCACCAATGCGAGCCGAGTCGATCGTTTCACTGCCAATGAAAAAAGCAATGGTCGCCTTGCCCCCTTCGCCTTACCCACCAGCGCTTCGACGACGAATGCATAGCCATCCAAGAAAAAAGCGGCGAAAGACACAAGCTGCAAGAGTATATGGTTGCTGGCGAGCACCAGCTCACCATAGCGCGCACTTTGATCGGTGAAGAATGCGAAGGAAGAAATAAGCATCAAAGTTCGGATCATGACATCAACATTCGATGACAACATCGCCGCTATCGCATTGGCTTGCAGGATACGAGACCAGACAAAAAAGCTCTGCTTGCTTCGTGCGTTGATTACTCGAACGACAATGAATAGGCCTACCGCGAGCGTGAACCATTCGGCTATCGCCGTGCCAAGAGCGACTCCCGGCGCGCCCATTTCATAAACGCCCGCGAACAACAAATCGAGCCCGACATTGAGACCGTTCATGAGAAACTGAAGCAACAAAAGTTGTTTACTTAGCCCGAGTCCAATGAGCACCCCCATCAACACAAACAAACTGAGTGTTGCGGGCGCTCCCCAGATTCGCAAATCGAAATAACCGCGGGTCACATGTTCGACGTGTTCACTGGCGCTAAACAATTCTAGAGCAGCCCAAGCTATGGTCTCCTGCAGCAGGAGAATAACCATGCCTAGAGTCAGAGATAAGAGGAGTGACCTGCCTAGAATCGCGCGTAATTCCGTTTCATCTTCCGCACCCGCCGCGGCAGCGATAAATCCCGTGGTGCTCATACGTAGGAAGCCGAAGCTCCAATAGACAAACGAAAATATAAGCGCGCCTAGAGCTATGGCACCGAGATCCGCCGTACTCGCGACATTGCCAATTATCGCCGTGTCGACCAGGCCCAGCATCGGGACCGCGGCGTTGGCCATTATGATCGGCCATGCCTTGTGCATCAGTGCGGCGTAACTCGTTTCCTCCTTCGCCCGTGTGATCTGCTCACTCTCAGCACTCATGTTGTCCTGCTCGTTCATTATGCGCTTGCCGATACCTTGAAGGGGAGGATTCTAACATGCGACACTGGTGAGCAATAAAAGGAGATAAGCCTGTAACCATTAGCTTATCTTCCACGTCTTAAAAATGATTGAACCACTTTCGAGGTTCCACCGTGAATACCGAGCTACAACACCCACTAGCCACCAGCGTCTGGCAGACACTCCTTGATACACTCACCTCTCCTCGAGAGGCTTTCGACTCCATTTCCGTCTCGCCCCGCGGACTGTTCCCATTACTCATCGTTATTAGCACCAGTCTGCTGGTGACCGCGTATTACTTTAGTGTGTTGGACTTATCGTGGTGGATCGATGACACGCTCAAGCAAGCGAAACTCAGCGGCGATGAACTCGAAGTCGCACGCGAGACGATGGGCTCTATGGGACGAGGGGCGGTGTTCGCGATGGGCGGGGTCGCCACTGTCTTTTTCACAGCGCTGATGATTCTAGTCCAATCGATTTATATTAGCCTGACGGCTGCGGTCATGGGTTCAGATTACAGATTCAAGCACTGGTTCGCCCTCGCTGCCTGGTCAGCTACGCCCTACCTCATAAGCTCCGTCGCGATCGCGGTCAATGTCTCGTTACATCCCAATGGACAACTCGGCTCCTACTCCCTAGACCCAACCAATTTAGTCGTCCTAGGGCTCAGCATAGAAGGCTATGAATCCCTACTACGCAGCATCAACCTACCGATGCTTTGGTCCCTAGGACTCATCGTCATTGGTTTCGGCCAGTGGCAGAAGATCAGCCTGGGCCGATCAGCGCTCATCATGCTCGCACCGTATGCTGTGTTGGTAGGCATCGTGATTAGCTTCAGCTAGCGCGCACTCCATTCATCTCAAAGAAAGATTACAGAGCACCCCCATGAGCATTAAGAAAATTTCGATCATCGCACTAGTCCTTGCCACTGTTATCGCCCTGCCCTTCATTAACCGAGCTGTGTTCGGCACCGCCCGCAAGGAAGTCAATGTGGCCGGTATCACTGAGCGAGTCATCAGCCCATCCATCCTCGCATCGGGGTTCCTAGCCCACGAAGAAGAAGTCATGCTCAGCTCCGAGGTTATCGGTAAAGTCGCCGAGCTCTACGTGGACGAAGGAGATACTGTCACCGAAGGACAGATCGTGCTTCAAGTCGATGATGTGAATTTTATCGCTGGCCTAGAACAAGCCGAGGCTGCGGTACGCATCAATCGCATAGACATAGAACGCCAAGAGATTCGCATCACCAATCTCGAAAGCCAATTCGAGCGATCCAATACATTACATGAGCGCGGAGTGATTGGTGACGACGAATTCGAAATGATGCGCAACCAGCTCGACTTAGCCCGCGTCGACCTGAAGTCTGCACGGGAACGCTTCACGCAGTCGCAGGCACAACTTGAACAAATAGAAGACCAGCTCCGCAAAACCAAAATCGTCTCACCCATCGACGGTCTAGTAACTAGCCTGGATATCAAAGTCGGTGAAACCGCGATTGCGAGCTCCACCAATATTCCAGGCTCGTCACTGATGACTATAGCGAATCCGGCAAGCATCTATACCGAAGTACTGGTCGACGAAGCCGATGTTGCCAATATCGAAATTGGTCAACGCGTGGAGATTGTTGCGATTGCCTATCCCGACCAGCCTATGCTCGGAGAAGTCCGTTATATCGCCAACACCGCAAAAGTCGCCCCCGGTCGCCAGGGGCTCAGCTTCACCGTGAAGATAGATATTATCGATGCGGGCGACGTTGTGCTTAGGCCCGGCATGTCGTGTAGAGCAGAAATATTTACGCGCCAAGATCGTCAGGTATCTGCCGTGCCTATTCAAGCGATTCTCTTCGAGGAAGATCGCGCACAGCAGAAGAGCGACTATTTCGTGTTTGTGAATGATGACGGTATCGCCCGCAAAACGCGCGTAGAAGTGGGAATATCCGACGATGAGTTCCAGGAGCTCATCACCGGCATCGAAGGTGAAGTTGAAATCGTGGTCGGCCCAGATGATGAGCTAAGACATTTGCTCGAAGGTGACGCCATCGACGCGACAAGATTGGAGCCTTAACTTCCAATGGCACTAATCGAGCTCAAGGGAATCACTAAATACTATGAGATGGGCAACCAGGTCGTACGCGCGCTCGACGGTATCGATATTACCGTCCTACGCAATGACTACCTCGCCTTCATCGGCAGCTCGGGTTCCGGAAAATCAACCATGCTCAACATCTTGGGCTGTTTAGATAAACCCACGACCGGGCAATACCATCTCAACGGGAAAAATGTCGAGACACTTAATCAAAACGAGTTGTCTGAAATACGCAATCTCGAGATTGGTTTCATTTTTCAGAGTTTCAATTTATTGCCGAGATCAACGGCGCTAAGTAACGTAATGCAGCCACTCATCTATCGGAATGTTCCCTACGCTCAGCGCAAGAAGCTCGCCTTAGAAGCGCTCGAGCGAGTCGGTCTAGGCGATCGCACTGACCATTTGCCGAATCAGCTTTCGGGAGGTCAGCGCCAACGTGTCGCCATTGCTCGTGCACTTGTGACCCAGCCCTCTATTCTGTTAGCCGATGAACCGACTGGTAATCTAGATTCTAAGACGACGGTGGAGATCATGGCTCTGTTCGATGCATTGCATAAAGAGGGTCAAACCTTGATCGTCGTCACCCACGAAGATGAGATCGCTCAACATTGCCACCGCGTCGTTGAAATGAAAGATGGCCGTATTGCCAGCGATAGCGCACGCGCATCGACAACCGAGGTCAATCGCTAATGTTTTTCGCGCTATTCGAAAGCTCTCGCGCCGCCTTCATGTCTATCTTCGCACATGGACTTCGCAGCTTCCTCACGACGCTCGGCATTGTCATCGGGGTCGCTAGCGTCATCGCAGTCGTCTCCATAACTCAAGGCATGAGCGTATTCATTGGTGACACATTCTCGAGCTTAGGATCGAACAGCCTAACCATTGAATCCTACACACCCTTAGAAGATCAGATGAAAGGCATACGCGCCCGACTGACTCCTGATGATCTCGACATCATCGAACGTCGCATCGACGGCATCGCATCCATAACACCAATTCTCTACGCCAATCGTGCCTCGCAGGTGAGGTATGGTTCGCAGACTGCGTTCAGCCAGATTTTCGGCACCACACACGCCTTCCAAGATGTCTCGCAGTCTTATATGAAATTCGGGCGATTCATCGCGGCGAGTGACAACGACACTCGCCGACGCATCGTCATAATCGGCGATAAAGTCCGCGAGAACCTCAGCCTGCCCGAGAATCCAGTTAATGAGTTTGTTGAAATTGGTGGCGAGTGGCTGAAAATTGTTGGCCTACTCGAGCCCAAGGGTGAAATCATGGGCTTCAGCCAAGACGATATGGTGCTCATGCCATTTAGCACCATGCAGAGCATCCAGGGCAATCAAGCACGCACCGACATTCAAATTCAGCTTAGCCTCACTGAGCAAGCGAATATCGAAACCGTCTCCCAACAACTCACTTCGATCTTACGGAATGCTCATGGGCTTGATAATGAGGAAGATGATGATTTTACGATTCAGACTTCCGAACAACTGATGGAGACTTTCGACACGATCATCAGCATGGTGACAATTGTGGTGGGCGGCATTGTCAGCATTTCACTCCTCGTCGGCGGCATTGGTATCATGAATATCATGCTGGTGTCGGTGACTGAGCGAACGCGAGAGATCGGCATCTGCAAAGCCATCGGCGCCAAGCGACATCACATCCTCATGCAATTCCTCATCGAGGCACTGCTGCTGTCCCTGCTCGGCGGGCTAATTGGCCTCGCCATCGGCTACGGACTGGGCAGCCTGATCGCGAGCAGTATCCCCGGATTCCCTCCCGCGGCTATACCTCTTTGGTCAGTTGTTCTTGCGCTTGGGTTCTCCGGTTTCGTCGGCGTGCTGTTCGGCATATTGCCAGCGGCCAAGGCAGCCAATCTAGACCCAATCGACGCTCTGCGCTACGAGTAGGACTATCACGACAGCTGTGCTAGTCTTCGCGGCGCAATCCATAGGCCATAGAGAAGTACCGTCGTTTTGTTTAAGCATGCTGCCGACCGCATACCGGTCCTCGTTATTCTCGCGCTCAGCGCTCTTGATTTCACTGTTTACGCCTTCGTTGATAGCAATTGGTTGCTCAGCGGCTATTTTGTCTTGATGATACTACCCAAAGCGCATATCTGTGCGTGGAATCATCACCATCAGCACACACCTACGTTTAGGAGCAAGGCGCTCAATAGAATTCTAGAGTTTTTCTATGCTCTACATACTGGAGTCACTACGAATTTGTGGTTACTACACCATGTCTATGGCCATCACCTACATTTCTTAGACCAGAGCAAAGATGAGAGCCGCTGGGCGCGTCCCGACGGCAGTAAGATGGGGGAGCTCGAGTACACAATCGAAGTCGCGAGCACAGCCTATTGGCGTGGATTTAAAGTGGGCAAAGATTATCCAAACGATCGTAGGGCTTTCATCACCTACACCGTACTCACCTTCGCCGCTGTTGCCACCTTTGTCATTCTCAAACCAATCGCAGGACTTCTCGTTTTTGTCCTGCCAATGATAGTCGGCCTCATAATTACCGCATGGGCGACTTACGAGCATCATTCAGGTCTCAGCCTTGAGAACGAGTTCGAAGGTTCATTCAACAATCTTAACTACTGGTACAACCTCTTCACCGGCAACCTTGGTTACCATACCGCCCATCACCATCGAGGCGGCCTACATTGGTCAAAATTACCCAAATTGCACGCACAAATCGCTGACAAAATTCCTGAGAATTTAATCCGCCACACATGGATTAAAACAAAGGAGGAAGATTTAGAGACTTCCATCGGCTAAAGATTTTTGCCAATCAAGATAAAGTGAGGCGATCGCCTCAGGCGCCTCCAAAGGCAGCAGATGACCTGTGCTTTCGATTTCATGGAAAATCGCACCGGGTTTTAACGACTTCCAGCGCTCCCACTCACGCGGAGCCAGCGTGTTGGAATTGGCGCCCCGCAAACCCAAAAGCGGCACCTCTAATTTCTTCAAGCAAGGCCACACATTTTCCACTAATGCGTAACAGCGCGCCTCCCACTCCTTGGTAAACCGCAGTGCGATTCCGCCATCAGGATGCGCAATCGTCGAGTAGTCAATCAAATCCCATAGCGCCGTATCGGTGAATCCCCTGAATACCGCTTTTGGACGATAATGCTCGAAGGCGTGCTCCCTACTTCGCCACCTGTCCACACGATTCAGAGCTCGCTGTATTAGAGGCACTCTGTGCGGGAAAAACTTAGAAACCTGCCGGAGACCAAATTGCCATGCCGTTGGTAATAATACGGGTTCCATCAATCCTAGACTCGCAAACGCGTGAGGCCGGCGGCGACTCGCTAACAACAACGTAGAGCCCCCCATCGAATGACCGAGGCCATGCACCGGCTCTCCGATTTCATCTAGAAGATCGGTCACATCGTCGCCAAATTCTTCCCACGATTTCAATGAACTGGGATCATCTTGCCATAACGGCCTATGCTCGATCGCCAGCACGCGGTAATGCGGCAAGAAGCCAGTAAGCAATTCGCGATAAACACCAGGAGGATAGCCGTTAGCATGTGAAAACAAGAGGATCGGTCCACTACCCCCAAAATCCACTACGGGAATTTCAGAATTAAAATCTAGTCGTTGCACTGTTATTGCCGTCTCCGAAATTCTAGGGTCGATTAATTGACCATTTTAGGCTATACACTAAGAAACAATCGTTAGCTCGATTAGCAAGGAGCCCCTATGGAACTCGTCTATTGGCATTGGATTGTACTCGGCATCTTACTCATGTTGGCGGAAATTTTTGTCGGTTCTTTCTTCATTTTCTGGTTCGGTGCGGCCGCCGTTGTAGTCGGATTATGCCTCATCATCGCGCCGGGAATCGGCGATTCCACTCAGCTAATTATCTGGACGGTCCTTTCCTTCGGCTTTGCCGTCGCTTGGTTCCGCTTTCTTAAACCCTTGTCCAAGGACGTCACCAAAGCTGGCCTCTCCCGCGAAACACTATTAGGTGAAATTGGCCAAGTATTGTCTGCACCCAATGGAGACAAACGAGGGATGGTGCGTTTCCCTGCACCACTACTGGGCTCCGACGAATGGCTCATCATGTCTCAAGACACCCTCAATATCGGCGATAGGGTGCGGGTGAAGGATGTGTCTGGAAATTCCCTTATTGTCGAGCGCGTCTAGCGCACTTTTCAAATCCAAGGAGCCTGCTATGGAACCAGCCCTCATTCTCTCGCTCGCGGTACTCGTCTTCCTTCTAGTCACCATCGCCAAGGGAGTTCGACAAGTCCCCCAAGGCTACAAATGGGTCGTACAGCGGCTCGGCAAATATTACACCTCACTCAACCCAGGTTTAAATTTCGTCATTCCTTACATCGATAGCATCGCCTACAAAGTGACGACCAAGGATATTGTATTGGATATCCCCTCACAGGAAGTCATCACGATGGATAACGCGGTGATCATGACCAACGCCGTGGCCTATATCAATATCGTCTCACCCGAGAAGGCCGTCTATGGAGTCGAAGACTACGAAATCGCCATCCAAACCCTAGTCCAGACATCGCTACGATCCATTGTCGGCGAGATGGCCTTGGATGCGGCGCTTTCTTCGCGGGACCATATCAAGGCCAAGCTCAAAGCTGCTATCAGCGACGATATTGCCGACTGGGGCATCACCTTAAAAACGGTAGAAATTCAGGACATCAATCCATCAGGCACCATGCAAAAAGCGATGGAAGAACAGGCGGCAGCAGAACGCGCTCGCCGGGCCACTGTCACTCGTGCCGACGGCGACAAGCAGGCGGCAATTCTACAAGCTGAAGGCAAGTTAGAAGCATCGAGGCGTGAAGCTGAGGCTCAGGTGATCCTCGCAGAAGCGAGCCAGAAGGCGATCGAACTCGTGAGCGCCGCAGTAGGCGACAAGGAACTTCCCGTCGCCTACTTACTCGGTGAAAAATATATTTCGTCGCTACAGAATCTCTCGAGTTCAGACAACTCGAAGTTCGTCGTCTTCCCAGCTGATATCCCCGCAGCCCTTAAGGGCATGATGGGATCGCGCTAGAACTCTGTCATTCCTAAGCGCCGTAAACGAGAAGCTTTCGCTTAGTCGCCAGTCGGATTAGCAAGTAAACCGCGAGGCCCGTGGGCCCGAGCATAAACGTCAGAATGAGGCAGGGGATCACCAACCAATGGCTGATTCCCTGTTTCTGCGCATCATTGACTTCCCAGCAGCCAACGAACAAATCAAACGCCAAGTAGTGGATCCAACCCGCCGTCAATATATAAGGATCGGCAAATAAGAGTGTCACCTCATTGAGAGAACCGAAACCACCCCCCTCAGGCATCATGCTCGCTCGAGATGCGAAGATCCACGCATAGACTAAGGCCAGCAAGAACGGAATGATGCCGGCCGAAATCAGTCCTAAAGTCCATTTCCACCGGGGTAGGAAAATGAGTAACAGCCACCCCGGCAGTACCAGGTTTCCGCAAATTGAAAATATCGATTCAGCCGTCATTGCTTAGCTCCCCCTGCTCGACCCGTCGATCGAACTTTTCAAGTAACAAAAACCAATCACGAACTTCGGCAGCTCAATCCATCAGCTAGCTATCGCCTGTCAGAAATTACCACTGATCTTGAGCGATAGCACTCGTCCAGACCCTGAGCACATCTCTTCAATTTCTTCGAGGATTCCCGCGGACGTTCGTCCCACGAAACGCTGGCGTTCACGACACTGGAGGTTGTCGGTGGCATTACGCGCATCAAGACGATAAGTGAGACCACGCTTATCTACGAACTGCAAGAATGCAGTGACATTAGGATCACCCGCTCGCATATCAAGATCATCGATGTCGTAGCGGATCATATTGCCATCGAACCGATTGTTCCATTCCATGCCGTAAGTCAGGCCAAGTGAAGTGATATCGTGGCGCATCCCGAGACGCAAGCGACCCCGATCAAAATATGACCAGCGACGATCGATGCCGACGAAGGGATCCAACACACTCGAATCTTTCACATTAAAATCAGCGGTCAATAATAAATTAGGTAAGTTGATCATGCGCATGCGAATGCTTGCTGACGCATTAAGCCCATACATATGACCATTGCCGATATTGCCCGCGATAGATTGCAGACTGCTCTCGTTAACAGTGGCATCGATTCGATCGATAACATCATAGTGCTGGTGATACCAAATCCCTGCTGAGACGACCCCCACATCATTAGGTAAGCGATATTCTGATTTCAGGTCATAGGCCCAGAACCATTCCGGACGCAATCGGGAGTTGCCACCCAGTACATTAGAATCGTTATCCTGATCATCGTTCGAAGCGACGAAATCGCCAAATCGCAGCTGCTGCACGCGCTTCTCAATCGTTCCCCGCAGCTGTAGTTGCGGCGTCAAATCATAACGGAAATCAAATTTGGGCTTGAAAAAACCGAAATCACGAGACAGTTTGATATCGCCAGACTGACTGATTTCACTAGATTCATAGAGCAGCGATGTCTCGAGTGACATCTGCCCATTGAAACGCCAGTTATGAATAAGAAATGGTTCATAGCGCATTTCTTCAACTGTCGAGTTCGCGTTCGAGACCGGCTGAGCGACCAAGCCACCGAGACTCGAGGAAGGAATTCCATCCTCATCGGGAAGACCGAGGGCCAAGCGAGACTTCAGAATTGTTTGTGCACCCTCAATTCCAAATTCAACATCCTGATCCGATAGGAAGTCGAAGGTATAAGACCCTCGAACAATACGCTCCTGAGTGACACTCCCGGTATCGAGAAATAAACCTAAGTCTTCGCTGCCATCCTCATTCACATCGTATCGCTGACGGATACTATCTACATTCGATTGGTTGCTGATTGCCAGCGCCTTGAAACGCGCGCCGGATTCAGTGCGCAATTCATAGTCGGCACCGATCTCCCAATTATCCCGCTCCCCTGGAAGTTTCTCTCGTTGCAGAGAGGTCTCACGCGGATAGACTCTGAGGTCTACTGTACGGCGAAATAATTCACTAGGATTGTCATTCACCGAATACAAGGCATTCAAACGCACACTGGAAACAGAACTAATTTCATAATCGAGATTGGCGCTATAGTCATAGCTGGTCTGTTCACGAATCAGATCTTCTCGAATTTCATCATTCGCCGTGTAGTCTCCCAATACACTGTATTCCTCTGATACCCGATGGTCGTAACGAGGCTCTGCAACGGCGCTGAATACATAACTCAAACTACCGCTCTGCCCACTAAGCGCGAGCGACCCGCCTGCCTGGGCATGATGGTCAGCATAACTATCAACATTGACCTCATAGTTAATCGCGGTCGCCGATAATTCTTCGAGTAAAACCACATTTACTACAACGCCGCTGCCCCGCACGTCCAAATCGCCGGAGGTTCCTCGGATCAGCTCAATGTAGTCGACCTGGTCGGCGGTGATTCGATCTAACTGGCCGCTGGCTTGGTTGCTCTTACCCGCAACGCGCTTACCGTTGATAATGATTTCGCTTCCACCGCCACCACCGAGTCCACGTCCACCGTTGCCCCCACCGGCGCCTCCGCCACCGAAGCCACCCCCTCGGCCGGTGGCTCCACCAACCCCAGGGATTCGATCGACCATATCTTGCGCGCTGATGGGATTGAACTCCGCAAAATAATCAGCTCGGTACACGACCGTCGATTCATCACCTACATTGTCTTGTCCATAGCTAGAGCAAGATATAGCAATGCCAACCGCTATGAGTGAGCGCGAGAATACATGACGGAAAGTGCGTGTGGGGGGCTTTTTGGCAGGTCGAACAAAACTGATCAGGCGCGATGGCGCAAATAAGGGTTTGAACATGAATTATGATTCCCGTGCAATACACCACCGCAGCATTTATTCAGTTATTAGGCGCTGGCGAAAATGAGTCCGAAGCGATTATAGTGCTCACATACAGACTGTCATTGTGACAAATTGTCGACCTCTCAGGGCTGGGCTAGACTCGATTCGCATTCCGCGATTACAGTAGTGACTCAATAGTCCCCAACAGTAAAATTGAGACTTCGACCATGACCACTACAAACTCCGCCCCATTAGATGATGAAGATAAAATTTTCGTCGCCGGCGATTTAAAACTCGCCGTCGTCTATTGGCTTCTTTATATTGTCGGCGCAACTTTGTTTTTCTTTGCAGGCAGCTGGGCAGTAGATACGGAGAAATGGTTCTATTTCCTACTTTTTGTAAGCGCACAGCTGCTCTATACATTCTTATTAGTGGTAGGTATCCGTGCCGGCTATAAGGGACCACAAATGTGGAAAGTAATGTCTCGCACTTCCTCCGTCTTCATGATCACCAATATCTTGGTTGGTATCGCCACCCTCGGCTTCGTCTACTAATCCTATCCGCAAGCCATACCTCGACACGGCTCGCGCTGAGACGTGCAAGAAGGCGATAAACGGGGCACAATCAAGGCTCAACGAGGAACAGACACTCATTATAGTGAGACGAGCCAGTGACCAGCCCCGAGTCCGTCAACACACGTTATTCACTCTTCCTAAAGCGTGATTGCCCCACCTGCCAACTCATCCTTCCTGTGATCGATGAACTACGCGCTGCTCCCAATGTCGCATTGACGATCTACTCGCAGGATGACCCGAGCTTCCCGGAAGGGGGTATCGCGATTGACGACAGCGAATTAGAGCACTCCTATCGAGCTAACATCGAAGTCGTCCCAACACTAATTCGACATGGCGCGACCGCCGAGCAAGATGCCCGAACCCAAGGTTGGGATAGGCAGTTATGGCGAGAATTGAGCTCGATAGCGGAGCTCGCCTCCGAACTCATCGAATTTAAACCTGGCTGCGGCTCCAAAAGCCAAGACCCAGGCATGAGCGAAGTCCTGGAACTCAAGTACGGAGAGCGCAAGATGGTGTCGCGAGAGGTTGAGCTCGCGGCATCGGAAGATGACATCGAGGCCTGTTTTGACCGCGGCTGGAGCGACGGCTTGCCAGTGGTTCCACCAACCCCGCTCCGCGTCCTACGGATGCTTCACGGAACCGACCGAGCGGCGGATGAAGTCATTGGGCTCATTCCACCCGATAATATGTCGTGCACCATCGAGAAGGTCGCGATCAATGCCGTGTTAGCCGGCTGCCAGCCAGAATACTTCCCCATTGTGCTGGCATCAGTGGAAGCAGCGCTGCAGGATAAATTCTGTATGCACGGTCTTCTCTGCACCACCTATTTCTCCTCCCCGGTGATCATCGTGAATGGCCCAGTCGCTAAGCGAATTGGCATGAACTCGGGCATTAATGCTTTGGGTCAGGGCAATCGGGCGAATGCGACCATTGGCCGAGCGTTGCAATTATTAATTCGCAATGTCGGCGGCGGCGTCCCGGGAGGCATAGACCGCGCAACTCTGGGCAACCCAGGAAAATACAGCTATTGTTTTGCCGAAGACGAATCCGATCCAGACTGGCCGACACTCGCGCAGGACCGGGGCTATTCACGCAACGAATCTGTAGTCAGCGTCTTCGCTGGAGAGGGGCTACAGGGCATTGTTGACCAACAGTCACGCACCCCAGAATCACTCTCGCTCAGTTTTGCTGCGAGCCTGAGAAGCGTGGCACATAACAAGTTATTTGGTTTGGCTGACGCGATTCTGATAGTCTCGCCCGAGCACCGCAGAGTATTTAAGCAAGCGGGTTGGTCCAAGGAAGATCTGCGCACCGCCCTCTACAATGCTCTCATGACGCCCGGAGAAGCTGTTGTTCGCGGCGCCGACGGTATCGCAGAAGGCATGCCGGAAAAATTTAAAGACAAGATACTCAATAAATTCAGAGACGACGGCCTGCACATTGTCTCCCTAGGAGGGACAGCAGGCATGTTTTCAGCCATTATCGGCGGTTGGGTAGCCTCCGGAGAACGGGGCAGCCAACTTGCCTCACAGCCATTCTCGTAACACTTTGTTCGCTATACAAAAAACCAAGGAGTGAGCTATGCACACCATCCTTCTAGACCCTACCGCTGAGCTACGCCCCGTCGAAAGGCAAATTTTGCCTAGGCTGACGACACTGACGGGTGCGACAATCGGCCTATTAGATATTTCCAAGCCCCGCGGCAAGGAATTCCTCGACGAAGTCGAGCGCCAGCTGAAGGCTCTGGGCGCTAGAGTCCGTCGTTATGCTAAACCGACGTTCGCACGTACCGCACCCTTAGAGCTTACACAAAGAATCAGCTCAGAATGCGATGCAGTCATAGAAGGACTCGCGGACTGAGGATCATGTACCTCGTGCAGTTTGCATGACATCATGAACTTAGAAAGCCGCGGCCTACCCTCCGCTTTCATCGCTTCGACTGAGTTCGTTGAAGCAGCGGCGGCACAAGGTCGCTCATTAGGGATTACACCGGCTAGCTTATTCGTCCCACATCCTATCCAGGATCGAAATGACGAGGAAATGGCCCAGTTGGCGCGTGATGCCATCGAACAAATCACTAGACTCGTCTGCAGCCCAGCCGCGCACGAGCTTTAAACAGAAAAAGCATTTTTAAGATTTCATTTGAAGAGGGAGTAAGACCAGCATGACTAGAGAAGCAGTAATCGTATCCACAGCAAGAACGCCTATCGGCAAGGCCTATCGCGGCGCATTCAATGACACCGACGCCCCAACATTAGGCGGTCATGCCATCGCAGCGGCGGTACAGCGCTCGGGCGTCGACCCCGCTGAAATCCAAGACGTCATCTTGGGCTGTGCGATGCAGCAAGGTTCTTCGGGACAAAACATTGGCCGCACCGCGGGTGTTGCTGCAGGATTGCCTTCCAGCGTTTCTGGCATGAGCATGGATCGACAATGCGCCTCCGGCATGATGGCCATCGCAACAGCGGCTAAACAAATCATAGTCGACGGCATGCCAATCGTCGTGGGTGGTGGCCTAGAGTCAATCAGCCTCGTTCAGAACGAGCATCGCAATGGCTATCGAGCCATCGACCCCAACGTGGTAGCACGTTCAGAGCATGCCTATATGCCTATGCTGCAGACTGCCGAAATCGTCGCGGCACGCTACGGCATCTCACGCGACGCGATGGACGAATACTCTTTGCAAAGCCAGCAACGCACAGCGGCAGCTCAGGCAGCGGGTAAGTTTGATGACGAAATCGTCCCCATGGCATCTAAGATGTTGTTCATGGACAAAGAGACTAAGCAACAGAGCGTCCATGACGTCATGCTCGAGAAAGATGAGGGCAATCGCCCCACAACTACCCTCGAAGGCCTAGTCGGCCTGAAGCCAGTCATTGAGGGTGGCGTCATCACCGCTGGCAATGCTAGCCAACTATCCGACGGTGCCTCTGCCTCTGTCCTAATGGACAGCAAGCTCGCGGAACAGCGCGGACTGAATCCTCTCGGCGCTTATCGTGGTATCGCTGTCGCAGGCCTCGAACCTGATGAAATGGGTATCGGTCCCGTGTTTGCGATACCTAAGCTGCTCGCCGCCAATGGGCTCAAGATGGAAGACATTGGCTTGTGGGAATTGAACGAAGCTTTTGCCGTGCAGGTACTTTACTGCCGCGACAAACTCGGCATCCCTGACGAATTGCTCAATGTGAATGGAGGTGCTATTTCTATCGGACACCCTTACGGCATGAGCGGTGCTCGCATGGTAGGCCACGCACTCATCGAGGGTAAGCGTCGCGGTGCTAAATACGTTGTCTGCACGATGTGTGTCGGCGGAGGCATGGGGGCAGCAGGTCTCTTCGAAGTCTACTAAACACCTTCCCCTCTATGCAGGAACTGAAAGCAGAGACAGGCTGAGCCTTCTCTGCTTTTTTTTTTGCACTCAGCACTCCTAAGGACAAGGCGTCGGTTGCGATGCTGATTGCTCTTGGATCGCATCGACGACGCGTGCACCAAATTCCGTCTCGAGGTCGATTAAAAACTGTCGCGCCGCCTGCGCGATAACTGGAGCTTGCTCCGTGCAGCTTGACTCATTAACGAGTGAAAGATATCGCAAACGCGCATTTTCCAACAACGCGATAAATGCCTCGATATCCGCCCCGTCTAAGCCCGGATTCGGCACAAGTCGACCCGTCGATTCAAACGCCTCCAATGCTGCAAAAACGTAGCCATAGATAGCATTCGTAGTCATCTCTGCTGCACGCGTAGTGCTTATAGCGGCCATCATAAGCAGGGCCAAACATACTCTATTCATAATCGCGCACCACTCGCCGTGTCGACTTCTTATCAGAGATATTACGCTTGCTCTCTAAACGTTTCTCCTTGGCTCCCCGCGTGGGCTTAGTAGGGATGCGAGCCGCCTTCACCTCGGTCGCCTTCGCTAACAACAGATTAAGCCTATCCAGCGCATCCTGCTTATTCTTTTCTTGACTACGATAACGCTGAGCCTTGATGACTATCTCACCCGAGGAAATGATTCTCGCATCGCGCGTCGCACGGATTCGAGCCTTATCGGACACAGCTATGCGCGCACGCTCGAAGTCGAATCTCAATTGCACCGCTGTGGAGACCTTATTCACATTCTGCCCCCCGGGGCCACTCGCGCGGATGGCGGAAAACTCAACTTCAGTCTCCCCTATTTTTTTCATAAAATGCTCCCTCTCGTGCCGCTATGCTCCACTCTTGAGAAGACTAGCTGACACATCCTTTGTTGCACAGCGTTTCGGGGTACGATAAGGTCGATTGACTGCTCGCCAACGCGAGATCACCGATTACACAGCACAGGATTCAACAGTGAAAACTCTGATTGCCGCAGGCGTTACCGCACTCGCACTACTCTCTCCTAGTACTCAAGCACAGGAGCCCGTCCGCCTCGGATTCATGGACCCCCTCTCGGGGACCTTCGCCTCAGTTGGGACTAGCGGCTACACATTGCTCCAGTTCGCCGTAGACTATTTTTACAATTCCAAAGGCGGAATTTTGGGTGGCCGGATGATTGAAATCGTTCCACTCGACAACAAACAGAGCCCAACTGAAACTCAACTGCAATTCCGCCGAGCAGTGAGCGAAGAACTTCGCTTCATTATCCAAGGAAATAGTTCAGCCGTCGCGAACACCCTAAACCAAACAATCACGCGCCACAATCGACGCAATGAAGGGCAGGAAATTCTACAGATAAACTACGCTGCGGTGGATCCCATTCTAACCAACGAAGAATGCAGCTTCTGGCACTTCCGCTTCGATGCCCATGCGATAATGAAACTCGAAATTCTCACCGATTTCATCGCGATGAACGAAGAACTAGAAAGCGTTTACATCATCGGTCAGGATTATTCCTTCGGCCAGGTTGTCGCCGATAACACCATCCGGCTGCTAGGAGAAAAGCGTCCGGACATCGAAATCGTCGGCAACGAGTTCCACCCTATTGGCCAGGTGAAAGACTTCACGCCTTATGTCACCAAGATTGCGTCTTCAGGCGCCGGCGCCGTGATCACCGGCAACTTTGGTGCGGACATGGTATCCCTCGCGCGATCTATTATCGACTCAGGTCTGGACATACCCATCTACACTTTCTACGCTGCTTACGACGGCATCACCGCCACTCTAGGCGCCGATGGCAAAGACCGTATTCGTCTAATCCACACTGATCGAGCGAACCCTGTCCTCAGCGAAGCGCGTAGCGAATTCAATCGCGCCTACAAAGCTGCTCACCCGAATTTTGATGTCACCCAATCTCGCCTCGTTAACGCGCTTATGATGTTAGTGCAGGCCATGGAGCAAGCTCAGAGCGACGACCCCTATGAAGTCGCACTGCAACTCGAAGACATGCGCTTTACCAACTTGGGTGGCGAGGAACTATGGATGCGAGGTGAAGACCATCAGCTCATACAGCCATTGTTCATTTCCAAACATACCGATGAAGGAATTGAATTTGACGCCGACAATTCTGGCTTCGGACTCTTCACCGAGTATGCGGTTAGCGGCGCCGATACCGCGCTTGAAACCAGCTGTCGCATGCGAAGACCGCGACGCTAACCATGTCAGAAGTTTTTATCTTCGCCACCCTAAATGGCCTCGTCACTGGCTTGCTGCTATTCATGCTCGCGAGTGGACTGACTCTTATATTCAGCATGATGGGCGTACTTAATTTTGCCCACGCCAGCTTCTACATGCTGGGTGCGTATTTTGCCTATACCATCAGCGGCGTCATCGGCTTCTGGGGCGGACTACTTTTCGCTCCTTTAATCGTCGGCGCGATCGGCGCCATAGTCGAGCGTTACGGATTGCGTCGAGTACATGCCTCGGGCCATGTTGCGGAACTCGTATTTACCTTTGGGCTCGCATTCTTAATCGAAGAACTCGTACAATTTTTTTGGGGCAGAGATACCAAAAACTATCAATCTCCAGAAATATTTGATTTCGCATTGTTCTCACTGTTCGGACAGGAGTTCTCCGCCTATCGCGGCTTTATGATTTTTATTGCCATCGCGATTTTTGCGGGATTGTATGTGGTGCTCACGCGTAGTCGCGTCGGCATCATTATTCAAGCCGCGATAAGCCACCCAAATACCGTGGCCAATCTTGGCCATAATGTCCCCTTTATTTTCATGTGTGTTTTCGGAACAGGTACTGCGTTAGCAGGGATCGCAGGCGTTATCGCTGGACCGGTATTGACCACTTTCCCTGGTATGGCGACAGTTCTCGGCAGCATCGTTTTTATTATCGTTGTCATCGGCGGACTGGGCAGTCTCCCTGGCGCGCTCATCGCATCCTTGTTAGTGGGGCTGCTTCAATCCTATGCGATAGCCTCGGATGTCGGCATGCCAGAGCTACTCACTCTCCTAGGCATCAGCTTTGACCGCAATCATCCATTGAACGACCTCTGGACGCTCAACTTGCCGCAGATAGCTCCAGTACTTCCCTATTTATTACTCGTCCTCGTATTGATTTTTAAGCCGACGGGACTTATGGGAAATCGAGAAGAATAATGAAGAAACATTTATTACTGTGGGCTGCGTTTGCCGCCACACTAATCATCTTGCCATCGATATTCGACTCGGTACTCGGCATATCCATACTCAATCAGATGACCATTTGGATTATCTTCGCCCTTAGCTACAACATGTTGTTGGGACAAGGCGGGATGCTATCGTTTGGACATGCCGTCTATTTCGGCTTGGGTGGGTTTATGAGCGTACACGCGCTCAATCTTATCGCCGATGAGATATTCGTCTTTTCCATCACACTTATACCTTTAATTGGCGGTGCGGTCGGACTCCTTGCAGCGATATTTATAGGCAGCTTTTCTACTCGCAAGGCAGGTACCGTGTTTGCGATGATCTCACTAGGCATCGGTGAATTAATTGTCGCCTCCTCTCTCATATTCGTTGATTTCTTCGGTGGAGAAGCAGGCGTGAGCGGAGATCGAACCTATGGCCCTCCATTCTTCGGCGTGGAATTCCTGCAAGACTCAGAGGTTTATTACTTAGGCGCTTTCTGGCTATTCGTCGCGACCTTGCTTATGTACCTGTTTACTCAAACTCCTGCGGGTCGGATGGCTAACGCCGTACGCGACAATCCCGAACGTGCAGAGTTCATCGGCTATAGCACTCGCCGAGTCCGCTTCATCTCCTTCTGCGCAGCGGGACTTTTTGCCGGCGTGGCCGGAGGTCTGTTCGCAATAAACTATGAATTTATCACTGAAGAAAATCTCAACGCTCTCACGTCCGGTCGCGTATTGTTGATGGCCTATATTGGAGGCCTCGGGTTTTTTATCGGTCCAATTATCGGCGCCATCATCCTCACTCTGATGAATTCATTACTCAGCAATTACACGGAATTGTGGATGTTGTATTTAGGCATCATGTTCCTATTCACAGTCATATTCTTACCGCGAGGGTTCGCTGGTTTTATTATGATGCACCGGCTAGCTTGGCAGAATGGCCGCCTGAAATTACTCGCACTTCCTTATTGTCTTACCGCAATACCAGCTGCGGCTTTCGTTACGGCACTCGTCGGGCTTATTGAACTCAGCCACGCAGGCGACGAAGGCTTACATTTTTTTGGCATAGCTTTGTCAAGCAACTCCATTGTTAGCTGGTTACTGCTTTTCGCGTTAGCGGCAGCCAGTGCATTTGGCGTCAAGCTCACACGAGCGCGCTTAGCCACAGCCTGGCAAGCAGCGAATGGGGCATCTAACTAATGAGTATTCTCACACTTGATGGTGTCAGCAAGCGCTTCGGCGCAACCGAAATCATCCGCGGAGTCTCGCTTGAAATCGAAGCCGGCGAAAATCACGCGATCATCGGCCCTAACGGAGCAGGAAAATCGACGCTCTTTCACTTGATCTCGGGGAGGTACACACTATCCTCAGGAAGCATCAATTTTAAAGGCGAACCCATCCACAATTTGGCGCCTTACGAAATAGCACGCCGAGGTCTCGCGCGCAGTTTCCAAGTCACCAACATATTTCCTCGCCTTTCGGTTTTCGAAAATATTCGCTGCGCACTGCTGTGGTCTGAAGGCTATCGCTATTCATTCTGGAAGCTACTCGGAAAACAACAAAGCCTCAATGCCAAGGCACGCGACATGTTGGAACAGATCGGTCTAGCGGACAAAGCAGACTTACCCAGCGGCGAGTTGGCCTACGCCCAACAACGCGCACTCGAACTCGGCGTCGCTGTCGCCAGTGGCGCCGAACTCATTATGCTAGATGAGCCAGTTGCGGGTATGAGTCACAGCGAAGCAGAAAATGCCGTCGCACTTATTCGTCGCATTACCGCAGGCAAGACTCTAGTGATGGTTGAACACGACATGAATATAGTATTCGATATCGCCGATCGAATTAGCGTCCTCGTATACGGTGAAATTATCGCGAGCGATAAGCCGGAAAATATCCGCGGCAATAAGCAAGTGCAGGAAGCCTACCTAGGGGAGGTGATCACAGATGACAATGCTTAAAGTCAGCAACCTCCATGCTTTTTACGACAAAAGCCACATCTTGCAAGGTGTTAACTTCCATGTGAATGCGGGGGAAATTGTCAGCCTCTTAGGGCGCAACGGTGTCGGTCGATCCACCACTGTCAAAACCATAATGGGTGAAGTCGAACCAAAAGGCTCGATCGAATTTAAAGGCGAAGAAATCGCGGGGCTAAAACCATTCCAGATCGCCCATCGCGGCTTAGGTTACGTACCCGAAAACAGGGACATTTTCCCCACTCTCACCGTTCGCCAGAATCTAATCCTCGGACTTAAAGGGAAAGAAGAAAACGGGCGTTGGACGATAGATGACATGTTCAGCATGTTTCCTAACCTCGCCACACGGGCCGACGTCCCGGGAGGAGTCCTAAGCGGCGGTGAACAACAGATGCTCTGTATGTGCCGAACGCTGATGGGGGACCCAGAACTCATTATGATTGATGAGCCGACCGAGGGCCTCGCCCCTAAAGTTGTCGAACAAATCGCTGTGTTGTTACAAGAAATCGCCAGTAGAGGAGTATCGATCCTATTGGTTGAACAAAAACTTTCGATAGCGCTAAAAATTTCCCAACGCCTATACGTTATGGGACATGGCAAAGTCGTTTATGAAGGCACACCGTCAAGTCTGCTTGAAGCCCACGATGTGCGAGCAGAGTGGCTAGAAGTCTAATCGACATCGGCGATACTCCAGATTCACAAGCATGAGTTTCAGTTCACAGTTTAAGAGACACACATGAAACGTACCCCGTTAATCACCACCACTTTATTGAAAATAACCCTACTCTGCGCGCTCAGCGCCTTGAGCTCGCTCGCCTCAGCATGGGATTCTACTGGCCACCGCCTCTCTGCAAACATCGCGCTGCACTATTTAGACTTCGAAACCCAAAATTCATTACTCAAAATATTGAAGCAGCATCCTCGTTATCAACAGGACTTCATCGATGAGATGCCACAGGATTTAGTCGGCGCCCCACCGGAGCGGCAACTCGGTTGGCTATTGGGGCAAGCAGCCTACTGGCCCGACATGGCTCGTGGCTTACCAGAACAGGTGCGCACCCGATACAACCGGCCAAGTTGGCACTATATCGACGGTGCCTGGCTGCGTGGCGCCGCTTCAGTACAAGGTAATATATACATCAATCGACCGAGCGCGCCCGACATAATTGGCGCGGCTGGCAACTCGATTAAGACTGAGCAGCAAGCGGACAATGTTGTGACCGCGCTCGACTACAATACGCACCTACTCACCAATGCCCAAACCAATCCCGCTGAACGCGCAGTGGCGCTCTGCTGGGTGTTGCATCTGATTGGCGACATCCACCAGCCTCTGCATTCTGGCTCGCTCTACAGCGCATCCTTGTTTCGGACTGGAGATCGTGGCGGCAACGCCATCAGTGTCGGCGAGAAAAATTTGCACGCGACATGGGATCAGGCAATGGATGGAGCTGACGAGCAAACTCGCCGACTACTCTACGAAGCCGCGTATGAAGATTTCTCTGGTCGCGAATCCGATTGGACAGAGTGGCTAGCGGAAAGCCGTGACTATTTAATCCCTTCCGTTTATAACGACACAATACTCGACGCAATCCGCCTCGCAGACTCGCGCGGCGAAATGCAGCTAGCAACTCAGGAACTCTCAAAAAATTATGTCAGTGACATGGTGTCGATAGCGAGCGAACGCCTCGGCCTTGCCGGCCTCCGTCTCGCCATCTGGTTCCAGAACGAACTGCCGAAATAAACTCGCGCAAAATTCACTAACTTAACAGCGTCGCTAATGCATTTTTAATCAAACGTCGGCCAGCCTCCCCTTCGAGCGACAAGATGGATTCAGGGTGAAATTGTACGGCCGACACGGGCAGTGATTCATGCTCGACAGCCATCACGGCACCATCATCCACACTTCTCGCCGTCACTCGTAAACACGCGGGCACTGATTCTGCTATCAGCGAATGATAACGACCCGCTTTGAAAGGATTCGCCATCTCCGCGAATAGAGCACTGCCCGAGTGATTAATTAGTGAATCCTTCCCATGCATAGGCGAGCTAAGCTGGGTCAGTTTCCCTCCAAAATATTCGACAATGCCCTGCAAACCCAGACAGACCCCAAATACGGGTATGCCTAGCTCTACCGCAATCGCTACTGTCTCTGCCACCGCAAATTGTGACGGGGAGCCGGGGCCTGGAGAGAGAATAATCAGGTCTGGTTTTATCCCTTCCGGTTTACGAAGCATGCTGCGCGCATCTTCCGGCCTCAGCGTCATCAATTCCAAACCACATTCCCGGAAATAACTCCCAAGGTTGTGGACGAACGAATCCCTGTGATCAACCATCAAGGCTCGACACTTCCGAACTGGATGACGAGCAGTTGATTCGGCATTCACTCCTCCATTCTTCACGACCTTATCGCTCACAAAACTTTCTCCACGCAATGCGGATAATAAGGCTGATGCTTTCAATCGCGTCTCCGCTTCCTCTTCTTCCGGAATGGAATCGGATAGTAAAGTTGCACCTGCGCGCACCTCCCCCACACCATCCTTCACTCGCAATGTGCGCAACGTGAGTCCGGTATTGATATTGCCATCGAAGCCTAATTGCCCCATCGCGCCACCATACCAATGGCGCTGTGACTTCTCATGATTTTCGATAAATTGCATAGCTGCGAGCTTGGGCGCGCCGGTGACAGTGACCGCCCAGGTGTGCGCGAGAAACGCATCGAGTGCATCCATGTCCTCACGCAAGGTGCCGCAAACATGGTCAACTGTATGAATCAACCGTGAGTACATCTCAATCTGCCGACGTCCGATGACCTCGACAGTCCCGGGCTCGCACACCCTAGATTTATCATTGCGATCTACGTCCGTACACATGGACAGCTCAGCTTCGTCTTTGGTGGAGTTCAGCAATGTCTTTATTTGTTGGGCGTCCTCTATCGCATTATTGCCGCGCCTGATTGTGCCAGATATTGGACAGGTCTCTACGCGACTGCCACGCACGCGGACGAACATTTCCGGGGACGCTGCAACGAGATATTCCCGTTGGCGAAGATTCATTAAGGCCCCATAAGGTGCAGGATTACTCGCCTGCAATCGCTGAAATACCTGCGACGGCGTATCGACACAGCCTTCGCGGAATACCTGTCCGGGCACAACTTCGAAAAGATCACCGCGCTGAAAATATTCTTTTGCTAATTCCACCTTCATAGCAAACTCACCGGCGGCATGGTCACTATGTGGCTTAACATGACGATCTGGACGGTAAGCTTCTACTGGACCACTGCGAGCGAACCCCCCTGTAGTCTCACGGAATAGCTCGCTCCCTGCTGCGCGGCAAGTAAACTCATAGCGATAACTGTTCGCAGTCTCGATACGGTGGTCCGCAACCACAATCTCATCGGGGAAATAGAGAACGAGGTCTCGATCCTCCAAGCTTCTCGTCTGATAAATGTTCACTTCCTCAAACTGAAAAGTTAAGTCATAGCCGAAAGCACCAAACAAGCCAAGAAAGGAATCATCTTCGCTCTTGAAGTGGGCGATAATCGCTCGCAACGCACTGAATACAGTTGGCCGACGCGAGCGCATCTCCTCTGATCTAAAATCACCATTAATTCCAAAATTTCCATCGCAATGCCGGATATCAACAACGAGAGCGGCGACATGACTAGTTTCGTCAGTAGTTTCCCTACGCTCAATACTGAGAATGTCGTCGCAAGCTGACAGTGCTCGTTCGACTTCGGGCAAGAGTATTAGCCCTCGTCGATTCAGCGCCTTAATACTCAGGGAGCGACCACGTCCTTCAAACATGAGAGGCGGATTTACAAAGCCGATATCCCAGCGCCGATAACGACCCGGATATTCGTAGCTCGATGCGAGTAACACTCCGGGAGAAGAGTCCAAGCGAATCGCAAGATTGGCTATCGCATTCGGATATTCAACAGGCGTGGCATAACGAGTCACCGCGACGCCGCTTTCACAGCGATAGCGAATGTACTGCTCACCGCGGCCAAGATCGGTCAGCGTGTGCGAATTATTCAGTGTCATAGCAATTAACCTTTGTCAGCGCATAGGGCGCTTAGATGATCGAATTCGACCGACTTGGCTTGTAGCTATAACGATACGCAGTCAACAATGACTCGCGATCTTGGCATGGAAAGTTAAGGATGGCCGCCACAATCCAAGGCGGCCAGAGACTCAGCGCGTGATCGCGCCGTAAATCTGACTGCCTAATGAGCTTCGCCAACCTTGAACTAGGCTGAACAGCGTCGTGGCGCGTGATGTGATATACGATGAGAAATTCATGGGCGCGAGTTTGCGCGATCCACAAATTACTGTCAAGCATGCCATCTAATTTAGCCAGTCTCGATTTGCATTAGGATGGCTTGGAGACAATAATCCTCACAATGCGCCTTCATTGACGCCCCGTGCCTAATTTCGTTGGAGAACAGCTATGGATAAAAACTTTGAGCTAATAAAGACAGGATTACTTGTCAGTGCCCTCACGTTTCTTGCGCCAAGTCTTTTAGCCGACGAAAGCATTGTCGCTGAACGCGTCGGCATGTCGACAGAACGATTAGAGCGACTGGATGATAATCTCGAGGCTTATATTGAGAGCGAGAAGCTTGCAGGACAAGTGTATTTAATCATGCGGCATGGTGAGGTAGTCGCTCACGAAGCGAATGGCTTTTTGGATGTCGATAACAAGATCGAGATGACTACCGATTCGATGTTTCGCATCGCATCACAAACGAAGGCGATTACTAGTCTTGGCATCATGATGCTACAAGAGCGTGGCCAGCTCGATATTAATGCGCCACTTTCGCGTTATTTGCCTGAATGGAAGGAAATGAGTGTCGCCGTTGCTGATAATAACGGCGGTTATCGTTTAGAGCCTGCACGTCGCCCCATCACGCTGCGCAACCTCCTCACCCATACTGGCGGCATGAGTTACGGAACAGGCGTCGCTGCGAAGGCTTGGGAAGACGCGGATATGCAGGGTTGGTATTTTGCCGATCGCAAAGAGCCTGTACGCGACACAATCGCGCGCATGGCTGAATTACCGCTCGACGCTCATCCAGGTGAAAAATGGATTTACGGCTATAACACCGACATACTCGGAGCCGTCATAGAAGTAGTGAGCGGAGAAGATCTCGCGACTTTTTTTAGCGAAGAAATACTGACACCACTCGGGATGCACGACACGCATTTTTATCTCCCGAAAGAGAAACGTGGACGGCTTGCCACCGTCTACCGCCCTAGCCCAGACGGTCGCATAGAGGCGATTCCCGAGAGCAATGGCATGCAGAGCCAAGGTCTCTATGACAAAGGTCCGCGACAGAGTTTCTCTGGCGGCGCTGGACTGCTCTCCACCGCAAGGGACTACGCACGCTTCTTACAGATGACTCTCAATGGCGGCGAACTGGATGGCGTGCGATTGGTTTCGCGCAAAACTATCGAACTGATGACGACTAATCACTTGGGCGACATCCCATTTAGGCCAGGACAGGGCTTTGGGCTCGGCTTCTCGATTGCCACAGACCTTGGACTCCGAGGCACACTAGGGTCAGTAGGAGAATACGCGTGGGCCGGCGCCTATCATTCAATTTATTGGGTAGACCCCAAAGAAGATCTACTCGTGGTTTATCTCACACAAATTATTCCCGCCACCGGTTTAGATGATCACATCACCCTGCGCAATGGCATCTATCAAGCGATCATCGACTAATGGCACTTACCCTCTCAGTATTAGACCAATCGCCTGTCCGCGCCGGCAGCACACCCCGCGAAGCGCTACAAGAAACCATTGAGCTGGCAAGGTTGTGCGATGAATTAGGCTACAGCCGCTATTGGGTCGCGGAGCATCATGCATCTGACGCATTAGCGGGCTGTTCTCCCGAAGTCTTGCTTGGCAGGCTTAGCGCTGAGACGGTACGCATCCGCTTAGGGTCCGGAGGAGTAATGCTGCCTCACTACAGCCCCTATAAAGTCGCTGAAAATTTTAAACTATTACAAACTCTCTACCCCAATCGAATCGATTTAGGAGTAGGCCGCGCACCGGGCACCGATCCATTTACTGCAGCGGCAATCCGCTACGGCTCCCAAGTAGGCCCCGAGCACTTTCCGAATATGGTTGCCGATCTACAAGCTCTGCTCAACGACACCGACCCTTCCACGCCCGGTATGGAAAATGCGCGCGCTTTCCCTAAAACCGAAATTCCACCTGAGATGTGGATGCTAGGCTCGAGCGAAGACAGTGCTATGCTGGCAGGACTCGCCGGCCTACCCTATAACTTCGCTTACTTCATTAACCCCAATATCACAACGGACATTTTCGACATCTATCGCGCCCGGTTTAAACCAGGCCCGAATTTAAGCAAAGCTCACACCTGTCTTACCTTATTTGCGGTGTGCGCCGAGACCGAGGAGGAAGCACAGCGTCTCGCGACCAGTCGCGACCTTTGGTACATCCGCCTCTTACGCGGCAATCCAGGCCCCTTCCCCTCGCCCGAGGAAGCCCGTGATTATCCATTCGCCGACAGTGAATTAGAATTGATTCGAAGCAATAGATCGAAGCGTGCGGTGGGTACGGCAATTCAAGTGCGAGAAAAAATAGAAACACTGGCAGAGGAATTCGGTGCAGATGAGATTATGCTCGTGACGATAACGCATGACCCCAAAGCGCGCTTACGTTCTTATGAACTGATCGCTCGCGAGTGTGAGCTTCGCTAAGCAAGTAATTAGCCGTTGGTACTTCCTTTCCGTTTCCGCCGAATCTGAGCAAGGAATGCATCCATGGAAATATCTAAATTTCGTCTAGCGGCTTCGATGCCAATCCAGTAACCCAAATAAGCCACCAGTACGCTCAACACCACAGACTCACCCCAGTAACCGAACCAAAAAAATGCACTCAATAAATTACCGAGTTGACCTAACAAAAGTCCGACTAGCACAGGAATAATCCCATCTTGAAATTGAGCCGGAACTCCTGAGAAGTTAACGATGAAGCTACCGAGTTCCGAGGCCTCGATGACTAAAAAGGTCCAACATGTAGCCAAACCATAAAACCCACCACCGAAATACATCCACTTTCCAAATACAAAATCTGTCTTTGACTTTGGCATGAATGAGCGTTTGTCTTGTTTTTGTTCGATCGTGAATTTTTCTTTCAGAGCTTTGATGCTCTTATCTATCTCCTTTCGACCGGCTCCGCGAGCCACTTCACCACTCAAAAACAGTCGCATGAATAACAACCAACTCAACAGCACTAATGGGAGTCCTAATTGGATAGTTAAGAAGAAGATTTCAAAAATCATCACTGTTAATCCCGGAATGGCTTCAAGCTCATTTCGCAAAGAGCTCAGACTCGATATCCCTGAACCCTTTAAATTCTAAAGCATTACCACTTGGGTCGGTGAAAAACATCGTGCCCTGCTCTCCGACTTCCCCAGCGAACCGGATATAGGGCTCGATGACAAACTCATCAATAAAACCGCGCGCTTTCTCAGCGAACACTTCCCAATCCTCGAAGGTCAGAACGACCCCGCAGTGAGGAACTGGAACACCGTGCCCATCGACCGCGTTAGCAATACTACTAACCGAACCTTCTGGACCTAACTCCCGATTCAGATGCACTACGAACTGGTGGCCGAACATATTGAAATCGATCCAATCAGCTGTGCTGCGCCCTTCCGTAAAGCCAAGCTTCCCACCATAAAAAGCTCGAGCCTCCTCGATATCTCTGACTTGCACAGCTATATGAAAGGGAGTTAACGCCATCGTTTCATTCTCTTTAAATTTTTATCGTTCCAAAAATGCGAGTCGCAGACCTAAGGTTACGAAAACGCCACCCAAAAACTTATTAGACCAGAGCGAAAATCCTGTATTGCTGTGTAGTACTGCCTGCAATTTTCCGCCTAAGAATACTACCCAAGGATCGACCATTGCCGCGACCACAATGACGAGAATTCCATGCAGAAACAGTTGCTCACTGTTCGTGCCTGCACCCTCGACCACAAATTGGGGCAAAAAGGCGAGGAAGAAAATCGCGGTTTTAGGATTGAGCAATGCGATCAAAGCCCCCTGCTTAAATATCGCGGCTCGGGAACTACGCGATTGAGCAAGTATGTTCGCCTCCACCTCACTGACCTCGTCTCCGGCATGGGACGCTGAGAGAAATGCATCAACGCCGATCCAAATAAGATAGGCAGCACCTAGCCACTTTATTCCGGTGAACAGCGTCGCGGAAGCGGCTATTACGGCTGAGAGTCCAACCGCCGCCATGAATACGTGACCCAAGGCTCCTGTCCAAATCCCCAACATCGCGGCGATGCCGCCTTCCCTGCCATTCTTGAGGGTTTGCGCGAAGATGTAGCCAACATCAGGCCCTGGAGCTACATTCAACACAAATGTCGCGACAAAAAATGTACTCCAATGAAGCCAATCGTAGGCAAACACAAACGGATCCCTTTCTTTATATTGAGCACTAAGTTAGCTCATTAGAGTCGATCTGCAATCGCCTCAAGCGTGTCGCTTAGTGCAATATATCGATCACGAGTCCGCTCTCGCGACTCTTCCGATTCCATGTCGTAGATAACCGCTAGTGAACGCAATTTACCCGCCACACGCGCATCGCGCTCTGCGTTTATCAATCGATCTTCCGCATCGGCTATCGCCACGCTTAGATCTTCAGCTTGTTCCTGAGACAACGCACCGCTGCGAACGAGTTGATCACGATAAGCCAATGCCACCACTGGCTCGGCAGGCCATCTGTGCCGCTCTTGGCGCTGTGCATTGAATGTACCGCCAGAACTCCGCAATGATGCTGCCGCGATTTCATTCTCGCTCAGGTAGTCGCTCGGCAATAACTCTAATACATCAAACCCGCGCGCTATTTCAGTGCCATAAATCAATCCTTCGAACCAATAGGCCGACCAGTAGCCGCCTAGCACCAACTCCTCTGAATCTACAGGGCCGCGATCAAAAAATGCGATTTCGCGAGGGTTTGAAGAATCCGTGAAGTCGAAGACCGAAATACCCCCCTGGTACCACGCCTGAACCATGATATCGCGCCCTGGCACTGGCACTAACGAGCCATTATGCGCCACACAGTTTTCCTGATCAGTTTGCGGTGCTGGCATTTTGAAATAACCACGGAACTGTAGTTGATTGTCAACAATGTCATAAATTGCATCCGCCCCCCAAGTGAGCGGATCGGATGGGCGACAACGTGGACGCGAACCTCCACCCCACTCATCCGTAAACACAACCTTGCGTCCGTCATTGCTAAAGGTTGCGGAATGCCAATAGGCGAACCCAGGGTCGATGACTTCTGCTATTCGCGAAGGATTAACAGGATCAGAGATGTCTAACAGGATACCGTTGCCAGAACAGGCTCCCGCCGCAATTCCAAACTCGGGGAACGCGGTAATGTCGTGGCACTGATTAGTCTCGCTCGTCGATTGTGTGCCGGGGCCGTGGTCTCCCCCTTCCCAGAGTCCGGCAATCACTCCCGACGCTGGATCAGAGAAGATCGTTGGACGGCTGACCACGCGCGCGGAGGCGGGGTCATTGACAGGGATTTGAATGACGTCGATCCGAAATAATGCTGACTCTGGATTCTCGAACGGTGATTCATTTGAACAACCATCGAGTTCCTCACCAGGACGGACTGAGCCCGTGCCGGAACCATAAATATAGATATTGCCCGCATCATCAGGATCAGTAACAACTGTATGCGTGTGTGAACCTCGACAGGTCTGCACTGCGCCGACTTGGATGGGCATGCGGAAATCGCTGATATTGAATATCCGAATACCGCGGAATCGTTCCGCGCTCTCTGGTTCTGCCACTCCCTGAAGCCCGCAATCCACACGACCACGCGTTTGTTCAACGGACATGATTAATAAATTACCAACTATGGATACATCGCCCTGTCCACCGGGGCAGACAACCGAGCTCAAAAGTTTCGGCTCCCGCGGGCGCGATATGTCGTAGGCATTAAAGCCGTGATAATTACCCGCTACAATTACATCGCCGGCAAAAACCAGATCCGTGTTGGCAAAATTCATTAGACTCGGTCGGGGTTCCGCCGTTTCATCTTCGGTGTCTGCTGGCACCACACCCTCGTCCGCGGCATTAGTCAGAGTTTCGACAAGCGATGCATCCTCATCGCTATCTTCGTCTTTTGCACTAATACCTGAATCCGTCTTCGAGTTTGCCTCAATTGCCTGCGGGCGCACGCGACTCATTGGTAACCCTTGAGGATTATCAGGATCGAAAAATCCGTCCGGTTTCGGTAACGCGGCCAACAAACGCATATTGAGTGTCGCTTGCCCCGCATCAGCGTAGCCTGCTTTCAGATTCACGCGAGGGTCGGGCGAGAAACCAGCGAGCATGGCGCTCATGCGCTCAATCTCACTCGTCTGATCGGAGGTGACATCGGTAGTGAACGCATACAGAACAGAATCCTGTGCCGTACCCTGCTGCTTGAGAAGACGCTCAACCATCGTGATTGCCCCCTCATGATGCTTAATCATAAGTTGCAGGAATCGCGCATCGAATTCTGATGCGCTGAGACTGGCTAGCTCTGTTAACTCTTCATCGGTGAGTATGCCAGGCATGGCTTCCGGCATTGCAGTCATAGTACGAGGATGCCCTCTTTCCTCGAGCCAGTCAGCCATCATCGCAATTTCATCTTCTTGCGACAAAGCCATACGCAGCGCCATTAATTGGATAGCTTCGCGCGAGCTACGAGACTCGACCATTGCTGTCATTTGCAGTGCCTGAGTGTGATGCATAATCATGCCCTGCATGAATTTCACATCGGCATCCGTATAGCTCAAGCTCGCTAGATTCGATGCCTCCTCAACAGTAATCTGCCTACTAGGCTGGCCAGGCGCCCCCGGCTGGACGATAGGGACTTGTGCGTTGACCGTGACTACGGTGATCAACAAACCTAGGCTTATTGATGTCTTTACGACACACGTAAAAAGTCGATTAATCATAGTCTCTTCTCCATCCAGAAGACTTCGGTTGCCGCGATATTGGAAACGCAGACAAAGATCAGGGTGTTCTTTAAAACCCGCTCAGAGTCGCATAACGATCCCGGTGGAATAATGCATCACCTAAGAAAGCGGAAGCCACGCGCGCGCGTTTCATATAGAAACCGATATCATACTCGTCAGTCATACCAATACCGCCGTGCATTTGAACCGCCTCGTTACTCACGAGAGTTGCTACTTCGCTTAGTTTGGCTTTCGCAATACTGGCGAGAATCGCGACCTCTTCGTCAGTTTTATCTCCGTCATCGAGAGCGGACAGCGCTCCTCGCACTGCAGACTTACACAGCTCTATTTCCGAATACATTTCGGCGGCACGGTGCTGCAACCCCTGGAACGAACCGATCAGCACACCGAACTGTTCACGCTGCTTTAAATAGTCCAAGGTCATATCGAAGGCTTGCTGCATACTCCCTAGCATCTCTGCGGCAACTCCTATACGACCAATATCGAGCACTCGGTTGAGTCCGGCAAATGCATTTCCTTCTTCCCCTAACAGGGAATCCGCATCCACGCTGACATTATTAAAAGTAATTTTGGCAGAGTTTCGACTATCGACCATCCAGCTGCGCGCGATCGATACACCTTCAACATCTGCATCTACAAGAAAAACACTCAGCCCATCGTTGTCATCAGTCGCGCCAGAAGTGCGGGCAACAACTAACAACTTATTCGCGATGTGCCCATCAAGCACAAATGTTTTGCTGCCATTGATTACGTAGCCATCACCCTTTTTCTCAGCAGTCGTACTGATGCGATTTGGACAGTGATTAACCTTTTCGTCGACGGCAAGCGCGAGCAAAAGTTCGCCAGCAACAATCTGAGGCAACAACGAGGACTTTTGCGCCTCAGACCCAAGCACAGTTATGGCAGAACCACCCAACAACACCGAAGCAATCAATGGCGAACTTAGCAGCGTGCGACCAGTCTCCTCTAAGACCACGCCCAGGCCTTGGTAACCAAAATCGAATCCACCGTAGGCTTCAGGTATCGCCATACCTGCCCACCCGAGTTCCAACATTTGTTGCCAAAGAGCTTGATCGTAGCCACGTCCATCTTTGCTGTCGCGCAGCCCACGCAGAACCGATACCGGTGCATTCTGATCGACAAATGACTTTGCCGAATCTTTCAATAGTTGTTGATCTTCATTTAATACAAAACTCATTTACGTTCTCTCTCTTATTGCACCAGGCTATTTCTGTACCAAACTCAGTATGTCGGGCAATCCCAGCACGCGCTTGGCGATGACATTGAGCTGTACTTCAGAGGTACCGCCTTCGATTGAATTTGCTTTCGAGCGCAACCACTCACGAGTGACCGCCAACTCGTCCGCTTCAAAGCCTTCACCCTCCCAGCCCAACGCCTGACTGCCTAACGCACTCAGAAGTAATTCATAGCGGCGCTTATTGAGCTCACAACCGTAGTTTTTAAGCATCGAAGAGGTCGCATTCGGTCCTTGGCCTTGCTTGGATTCCTGTATAGAACGCTGAGACGTCATCGCAAACGCCGCACTGTCAATCTTGAATTGCGCAATCTGGTCTCTCAAAGCCGGGTCCGAGAGTCGATCGACATCGCCGCGATAATGCATCGCCGCCCCTTCAACACTATCCATCGTAGATGTTGTGCCACCCTTGTCGCCCTGGCTGCCAGCGAGTCCAAATCCAGAGATCATCGTTCGTTCGTGCTGCAACAAGCGTTTAGCGATTGTCCAGCCGTTGTTCAGGCCGCCAACGAGATTTGATGATTTCGCGCGCACATCATCAAAAAACGTTTCACAGAAAGGGGATTGGCCGCTAATTAACTGGATCGGCTTGGTCGAAACGCCCGGAGTCAGCATATCGAACAAAATAAAACTAATACCTGCATGTTTTGGCACCTCACTATCGGTGCGAACTAAGCAAAATATCCAGTCAGCCTTGTCAGCATAAGAAGTCCATACCTTTGAACCATTGATGACGTAATCGTCACCGTCCGGTACTGCCTTCGTGCTCAGGCTCGCCAAATCTGAACCGGAACCCGGTTCCGAGTATCCTTGACACCACCTAATCTCACCGCGAACGATTTTAGGGATATGCTCCATTTTCTGCTCATGCGTGCCGTACTCCAAAAGTACTGGACCGAGCATACTAATACCAAAGCTATTGAGTGGGGTGCGCGCATTTATCCGTGCCATTTCCTGCGAGAGGATAATCGATTCCTCTTTACTCAATCCGCCTCCCCCATATTCGACAGGCCAGGTCGGTGTAGTCCAACCTTTCGCCGCCATACGATCTAGCCAAACCTTGCTCTCGGGATTTGCGTAAGTCGCATTACGACCTCCCCACACCACCTCTGCGTCGACCATGGGCGTGCGCATAGAGGGGGGACAGTTTTCTTCTAACCATGCTCGAGTTGATTCTCTAAAGTCTTCTAGTTGGGCAATTGCCTGCACTTGCTACTCCTTCTGCTCTTGCTATCGATACCTAAATAGATATCCGATAAGTTAACTGTTTACGAGCACCTGACGGCCACGCACTTTGCCCGCCTTAAGATCGGATAACGCCGCTTCAGCCTCGGCTAAGGGGCGCTCCTGAATATCAATAGGCGCAATCTTGCCCGCTCGAACAAGCTCCATAAGCTCACCCATATCCTTCAGAGTGCCGACGTAACTACCTTGGATGATGCGCGCATTCATTGGCAGGAAAGGCAGCGGAATATTCAGCGAGCCACCATACAAGCCAACAATAATAATCATCCCACCCTTGCGCAGACAGCCTAGACCATAATTCACCGTAGCCTCCGCACCAACGAAATCCAGCACAGCATAGGCGCCTCCTGTCAGCTTACGAACTTCCTTCACTGACTGCGGATCTCCTGAATTAAATATTCGTGTTACACCGAGATCTCGAACCGCTGCAAGCTTCGCTTCATCGATATCGACGACGATCGGATCCAGTCCTTTTCCTAATGCGATTTGTATCGCCATCATGCCCACGCCACCCGCGCCGATAATAACGACCTCATCGCCGGAACCCAGATCGCCGACTTTTTTCAGTGCGCTATACGCCGTCAGCCCAGAACACGCGTAGGTCGCCGCAAGGGAGTCGCTCACTTCGCCCTTATCGAATAAGTAGCGACCATGGGGAACCAACACGTACTCAGCGAATCCGCCGCTCGCCACAATACCGAGTGCACGCCCGGGTGTGCAGAGGTGCTCGTCACCACGTTGGCATGAAGCACACTCTCCGCAGCCTATCCAGGGATAAACAACTCGACGATCGCCAAGCTGTACGCCTACGACGTCAGGTCCTACGGCAACAACCTCACCGAAAATTTCATGCCCTAACACCAGCCCTTGGCGACCGACTTCGAGTTGCTTGCCATGACCGAGCTCGAACACACCATCGTGTAAATGGATGTCGGAATGACATACGCCACAAGCGAGCATTTTGACGAGAACCTCACTACCCTGCGGCTGCGGGAGTTCGGATTCAACCGCAGCTAGAGGACCGCCCGGAGTTGTAGTTTGGAAAGAAAGCATACTGAGAATCCTATTGTTAAACGGCTAAGAAGCGCCCTTAAGTTGAGAAACGGCGACTGAAAATTAATACGGCGCCCGAAGACGCCGTAATTAGGAAACTTATTCCTGCTCCGCGCCCCACTGCGCGAAGGTTTTTCCTTCTGCCGCCAGCTTTTCAAGCAACGGCGCCGGCTTCCAGTACTGCTCCCCATAGCGATCACGGAATTCACAAATCTTGTCGTAGACATTTTTCAGACCAACATGATCCGCGTAATGCATTGGTCCGCCTTTCGGTGCAGGGAAAGCATAGCCGAAGACATACACCACATCGATATCACTAGGACGTTGCGCAATACCTTCTTCAAGGATAAGCGCACCCTCGTTAATCAGCGGGTAAATGCATCGTTCAATAATTTCTTGGTCTGTCACATCGCGCTGCTCGACACCGAGAGCCGCTGCTTCTGACTTGATGAGCGCCTCGATTTCAGGGTCATTCATACGTGCACGTGTCGCTGGATCATATTTATAGAATCCCGACCCTGTCTTTTGTCCGAAGCGATCCATTTCCACTAAGACTGTTCCCATGCGGTAGAGTTTAGGATCGTCTGGAAGATCAGTACGCCCTTGACGCGCTTTGTAGCCAACATCGAGTCCGGCCAGATCACCCATCGCCAGAGGACCCATCGCCATGCCGAAATTCTCAAGTGCAGAGTCGACCTGCGCCGGTGTGCAACCGTCCAACAACAACATCTGAGCCTCTCGGCCATAACCGCCAAGCATGCGATTACCGATAAAACCGTAGCAAACGCGTGAGAGCGCGCACACCTTGCCAATCTTCTTGCCAACAGCCATAGCCGTCGCTAACGCATCGTTGGCAGTTTTCTCACCACGTACGACCTCGAGCAGCTTCATCACATTGGCCGGACTGAAGAAATGCATGCCTAGAACATCTTGAGGACGAGCTGTCGCCGCTGCGATCGCATCGATATCTTGATAGGAAGTATTGCTAGCGAGGATGGCGCCTGGCTTACACACCGCATCCAACTTGCCGAAAATTTCTTTCTTGAGCTCGAGATTTTCAAAGACCGCCTCGATGACGAGATCGACATCAGCAAGATCGGCATAGTCTGTCGTGCCACTGATTGCACCCATGCATTGCTGGACTTGTGCCTCAGTAAGCTTGCCCTTCTTCATCGTGATGGCATAATTTTTCTCAATAATTCCGAGACCTCGCGCTAACGCTTCGTCATTAATTTCGACCATGACGACAGGGATGCCAACATTCGCGAAGCACATCGCAATACCTCCGCCCATGGTGCCACCACCGATGACAGCAACCTTTTTGATTTCGCGGAGGGGAGTGTCCTTAGGCAGGTCCTTGATTTTGGCCGCTTGACGTTCTGCGAAGAAAATATGCCGCATCGCAGCCGATTCTGGCGAGGTCACTAACTCCATGAACAACTCACGCTCTCGAGCAAGACCTTCATCCATTGGACGCCCGACCGCAGCTTCGATGCATGAAACGATTCGATCAGGAGCTATCTGACCACGCGCTCGAGCCGCCAGCTTTTTGCGGGCCGCATCGAAGAAACCAGGAGCCACGGTTGCAGGATCAATCGTAATATCACGAATACGCTTCAAAGGCGCTCCAGAGGCGACTATTTCTTTCGCATAAGCGATCGCACCAGACTGAACATCATCGCCTTCGACCACCTCGTCTATAAGACCCATACCCTTCGCCTTAGCAGCGGCAATAGGATTACCTGAAGTAATCATTTCGAGAGCTGCTTCCACGCCCGCGATACGAGGCACACGCTGGGTACCGCCTGCGCCTGGCAATAAGCCGAGTTTCACTTCGGGTAGGCCTACTTTCGCAGAGGCGATAGCGCAGCGATAGTGACACGCCAGCGCCACCTCGAAACCACCGCCCAAAGCCGTGCCGTGAATAGCTGCGATAACCTGCTTACTTGAATTCTCAATCGCACCTAACACTTCTGGAAGACCCGGTTCTTGTGGTGGCTTACCGAATTCAGTGATATCTGCACCCGCGATAAAGGTACGACCTTCGCAACGCAACACCAGAGCCTCACTCGCATCGTTCTGTGCGGCAGTGACGGCTTCCAAAATTCCCGCTCGCACAACTTGCGCCAACGCATTGACGGGCGGGTTATTGACGCTGATTACGCCGACATTATCGACAATCTGGTAGCTAACTACGTTTGACATATTGTTTCTTCCCCTTTTCTCTATTCGCTATTTCAAAAATTCATGGCATCAAAGAATGGTTCGCCACACCTTTGCAGCGAGCCCCAATTGACGCTCTCTTAATCGAGTCGTTCAATGATCGCCGCCACACCTTGACCAATACCGATACAAAGACTTATTGCCGCGTAGCGCCCACCTGTTCGCTCAAGCTGACGCATCGTCGTCAATGCAATCCGTGCTCCCGACGCGCCAAGCGGATGACCGACAGCGATCGCGCCACCATTTGGATTCACACGAGGATCATTGAAATCAACTTCGAGCATTTTGAGACAGCCGAGCACTTGAGTCGCGAAGGCCTCATTTATTTCGATAACGTCCATATCATTCAGAGTCAGATTGGCGCGCGTAAGTGCTTTACGGATAGCGAAGACTGGCCCAAGCCCCATCACCCTAGGCTCCACTCCGGCTACCGCGCCAGCGACAATCCGCACGCGAGGCTTCACGCCAAACTTTTCACCTATTGCACGATTGCCAATCACCAAAGCCGCCGCCCCATCATTGATGCCTGAGGCGTTACCGGCTGTCACCACACCGCCGTCGAAGAGCGACCTGAGATTGCTCAACGCGTCGAGATCGGAGGAAGGTCGAGGATGTTCATCTGCATCAACGGTAAGCGCAGGTTTCTTACGGCCCTGGTCAACTTCAATCGGAATAATTTCGTCTTTAAAAAAACCTTCTGCTCGTGCAGCCTCATACTTGGCCTGCGACGCGGCCGCAAAAATATCACTGTCTTCCCGTGATATACCGAGGTCGGCGGCGATATTGTCGGCCGTCTGAGGCATGGTGTCGTTACCAAAGACTTTGGCGTATTCAGGATTGGTAAAACGCGCTCCCAAAGTACTGTCGGCGATCTGCTGCCCTCGATCGAATGCACTAGTCGCCTTCGACAAGACTAGGGGCGCGCGGCTCATAGACTCAACGCCGCCTGCCAAAAATAAATCACCCTCACCTACTTTCACGCCTCGTGCGGCATCGAGTGTGGCGGCGAGACCGGATCCACAGAGTCGATTAACCGTTATACCCGCCAACGCAGTTGGCATGCCCGCACGAAGCGATGCAAACCGAGCAACGTTGCGGCAATCTTCACCCGCACCGTTGGTATTACCCATGACTACATCCTCGAAGGCTTCAGGCGTGAATCCGCTCGTCTCCACCACAGACTTGATAATATGGGCGAGCAAATCATCGGGGCGTATAGACGACAATGCTCCACCGTGGCGACCAAATGCCGAGCGGCCGCCTGAGTAAATGAATGCATCGTTGAGTGATTTATTAGACATAATCGGGACTCTCTTAGATTAGGCTTTTTTAGCTGAGACCCTCAGACAAAGCAGCGAATTCGCCACCAACCACGGTAAGGGCAGAATCTGGTGATAATAGCATAGGGCCGGAGCCCTTGGCATGCTCCTTCATTGGTCGCATAGCCATCGCTTCTATGCTAATTTCCTCGACTAATCCAAAGCACCTCAGGGACCGTAGATTCCTTGATCTATGACGGCTTGCGACCCATGCATCGAGCCGATAATTCGGCATCATAGCCCGTGCAGGTCGTAGCTTTTTAACTGAAGAACACATTAAATCCAGACAGCAGGTAAACCCATGATTCGAGACCAAGAGACCATCAATCAACTCGTCGATATTATCGAACGCTTTGTTCGGGAACGTCTTATTCCCGCCGAAGAACAGATGGCCACGGAAGGTAAGTTGCCTGAGGAATTACTGCAGGAAATGCGCGAACTTGGACTTTTCGGCTTAACGATTCCGGAAGAATACGGGGGGCTTGGCCTCACCATGGAAGAGGAAATTTTAGTCTCGATGGCTCTGGGTCGCACGTCTCCCGCTTTTCGCTCCATCATGGGCACCAATAACGGTATCGGATCGGCCGCCATCGTTTTCAATGGCACCGACGAGCAAAAACAAAAATACTTGCCGAAATATGCCAGCGGAGAATGGATTAGCTGCTTCTGTCTCACCGAACCCGAAGCGGGCTCCGATGCTGCATCGCTACGCACAACAGCCCGCCGCGACGGTGATCACTATATTATCAATGGAACCAAGCGCTTCATCACCAACGCGCCCGTGGCTCACACTTTTAATGTGATGGCTCGGACAAACCCCGACATAAAAGGCGCCCGCGGAATTTCGTCATTCATCGTTGAACGCGACACACCGGGAATCACGCTGGGCCCCATCGACAAGAAGATGGGTCAATCGGGATCGATGACCTGCGACGTCATCTTCGAAGATGTACGAGTGCCCGCGGAAAACATCATCGGCGAAGAAGGCGAAGGGTTCATCACCGCGATGAAGGTACTTGACCGCGGTCGTCTTCACATTTCAGGCGTATCGATCGGCGTAGCCAAACGACTCATCGCCGACGCTTTAGACTATGCCATGCAGCGAAAACAATTCGGCCAGCCCATCGCAGAGCAACAGCTCATTCAAGCAATGCTCGCTGATTCACAAACTGAAACCTACGCCGCTGAGTGCATGACACTTGAAACAGCACGCCGCAGAGACCGCGGAGAGAATATCAGCACCGAGTCCTCGGCTTGCAAGCTATTCGCAACAGAGATGGTAGGTCGCGTGGCCGATCGAGCTGTACAAATCCATGGCGGAGCCGGCTATATGTCTGAATATGCGGTCGAGCGATTCTATAGAGACGTGCGTTTATTTAGGCTTTATGAGGGCACTAGCCAGATACAGCAACTTATTATTGCACGCAATATGATTCGCGCGGCTAGCTAGACCCACACTCACGACAGAAAATATTCACGAGAATTTACGAGATGACCGAGCCGCAATCAGAACAGTCAAGTCCATCTCAGCTCAATGTCGGCGCTGAACAGCAAACTAAATTTCAGAAAGCTGTCTACGAAGTTATTTTCGGCTATGAATCGAAAGCGGGTCGATGGTTTGACCTCGTTCTGATAATACTCATTCTTTCCAGCGTGGCGGCTGTGTTCGCGGATTCTGTGGCCAGCATCCACCAAGAATACGGAGCCACACTCTATCGACTAGAATGGGTATACACCTTGCTATTCACGGCCGAATATTTGCTCCGCATCTACTCTACTCCACGGAAAAAGGACTATATATTCAGCTTCTACGGCATTATCGATTTGTTTTCGATACTGCCTACCTTCGTTACCTTCATATTCCCCTCAGCCGCATATCTACTCGTCATTCGCATCATGCGAGTATTGCGAATATTTAGAATCCTGAAGCTTTTCCGTTATATGGGCGAGGCAAATATCCTCTATACGGCGTTGATGCAGGCACGCTATAAAATATTGGTCTTTCTTTTTTCAGTCGTTGTTCTCATAGTTGTTTTTGGCGCCCTCATATTTCTTATCGAAGGACCAGAGCATGGATTTACCAGCATCCCGAAATCAGTCTATTGGGCGATCGTCACCATCACCACGGTAGGCTACGGTGACATAGCTCCCCAAACTGCAACTGGTCAATTCATAGCGGCCATAGCAATGATCTGTGGTTATGCTGTTATCGCAGTCCCTACCGGGATCATCGGCGCAGAGCTTATGCAGCAGGTGCAATTGAACGCACATCAGTCCCGCCTTCCCGACAAGTGTTCTAATTGCGGAGCTGGCGGTCACGACCACGATGCGAAATACTGCAAACACTGTGGCACCCCAATTAGCCAAAGCTAAACCAGCTGAACCGGGAGACCTTGTTAATGTCGGATGAGATTAAGGTACTCACATTAAATATTCACAAAGGCTTCTCAGCGAGCAATCTGCGTCACACCCTCGAAGCATTGCGAGTGGTGCTCAGGAAAAGCAACTGCAATTTGGTTTTTCTACAAGAAATTAGCGGTGAAAGTAAGCGTTACCTCAAACGGATTAACGGTTGGCCGAACACCAATCAACTCGAATATTTAGCCGACAGTATCTGGCCCCATTTTGCTTACGGAAAAAATGCGCTTACCAGCGATGGTCATCATGGTAATGCAATCATGAGCGAAATTCCGATTCGCTGCACTCACAACAAAGACCTCAGCCTGTATAAAATATCTCAGCGAGGTGTATTACACGCCACACTCGAGAATGGCATCGAGCTGTTGAGTATTCACTTAGGGCTTTTTGAGCGCGAACGGCAGCGGCAGCTAGACCAGCTGATCGACTATATCCGCAGTGAAATTCCTCCGGAGGCACCGCTGATATTAGCCGGTGATTTTAATGATTGGCGCACCCTCGCCCACAGCAGACTCTGCAATGAACTAGGCTTATCTGAGGCGCATCTGGCTTCGCAGGGGTTTCTCGCGAAGACTTTCCCCGCGCTATTCCCATTGATCGCTGTAGACCGCATCTATTGCCGGAATTTGCAAATAAAAGAGGCCTCGCTAGTGACAAGCTCCCTCTGGCGCCAACTTTCTGATCACTGCGCATTGAGCGCCAGACTGTCGAGTCTAGAAGATGTTTAATGTCGCGGCGAGTATAACGCTCGTACTCCTCTCAATAGGAGCCGCCACGCATGCGCTGCTGACTAAAGATGACTCAAGATCTGCTCTCGCCTGGGTCAGCTTTTGCTTGCTCATGCCTCTGGTGGGCCCCATAGCCTATGTATTATTCGGCATTAACCGAACACGAAGCGCCGCTCAACGCCTCTATCACAGCAACCAGCCAAGCCCTCCAGAATTGGAGCTTCAGTACTCATACAGAGGCCACGAGCGCGCATTAATCGGACAACGAGCGAGCGGCCGCGGGCTTAGCCGCTATGACTCACTCGACTTCTTAGAAAATGGCGAACAGCTTTTTCCCGCCATGCTAGAAGACATAGCCAACGCGAAGCAGCAGGTTCACCTATGTACCTATCTCTTTCAACACGACCAAGTGGGTAGACAATTCATTAGCAGCCTTAAGGCCGCTCAAGCGCGGGGAGTCGAAGTTAGAATTATCATCGATGGCCTAGGCGAACTCGCTTACCCTCCGAGAGTTGCCAAAGCCTTGCGCCGTGCCGGATTGCGTATCGCGCTATTCGATCCCATCCGGCTTATTCCGCCCTCGCTGCACATCAATCTTCGTAATCACCGCAAAACACTTATCATCGATCGGCGCATTGTATATACCGGCGGCCATAATATTAGCGCTCGACACTTGGTCGAAGATCCTGCGATAAAGAAACCAGCGCGCGACCTGCACTTGCGCCTCACAGGTGCAATTGCCGAGAATTTCGAACTGGCATTCCATGACGACTGGAGACGCTGCACCGGCGAAGAGTTAGCATTATCGGATGCCCCCCCAACTCTGCCACCTAGTCAAAGCGCCCTCGGCGAGGCGCGACTCATTCTAGATGGACCCGATGAAGATTTAGATAAACTCAATGACGTTTTGCTCGGGGTCTTCTCGAGTGCGAAACAAAAACTCTGGCTAATTACTCCCTATTTCTTACCCGACTCAGACATCATCGGCGCATTGACCGCCGCGCGTCTGCGAGGCGTGGATGTCCGCGTTTTATTGCCCGAGCGAGGTAATATCCATCTCGCTCACTGGGCGGCACAGCATACCGTCCGCCGGCTGGTTCGTGACGGTCTGCCCATCTATCTCATACCGGCACCATTCATACACACCAAGGCAATTATCATCGATGATGACTACTCGCTCTTGGGCTCCGCCAACATTGATCCCCGCAGTCTTCGTCTAAATTTCGAACTCGGCATCGAACTCTTCTCAGTAGAATGCTCCGCATGGCTAGAAGAATATTTCGAGCAGCTACTTACCCAAGCCGAAAGAGTAGACCCCCTGGCGCTGGATAAACGACCTAAATGGATGGTGTTACGGGACGCTATCTCTTGGCTATTTTCACCCTTCCTCTAAAAATCGATGAGCAGCATTTTGGGCGATTTGATATCGCTCGCGACGCGCAGCGTCGGAGTGAAATATAATTGGAAAGTGACTTAAGTCAGGGTATCTTAGTCATAAGACTCTTATGGAGCTGATATTGAGCTGAGCGACTCTCGCCAGCACGCCCACAACTCCGCTTCGGTGGAAGACAATAAGCAGAAAAGTAGGACAACACCATGTATAAAAAAATACTCGTTGCCATAGACCTTTCCAAGGATACCGACAAAGTCATCAAATCTGCATTAGGGATGGCTCAGAACGATGCATCCAGATTGCATTTCGTCCACGTCGTTGAGCCTATTTCTGCGGCATACAGCATGGACATCTATGTTGCTAATGTTAGTGAGCTGCAAACCGAGGCCATTAAATTTGCCGAAGAGCGTCTCACAGCGCTTGGTACTGAATGGAATCTCGAGACTGGGTCTACCCATTCGCTGCTCGGCTCGCCTGCGACGGAAATACGCGCACTAGCGGAAGAATTAGACGTAGATGCCATCGTCATAGGAAGCCACGGCCACTCCGGCTGGAAAATCTTGCTCGGTTCGACGGCTAACAGCGTCCTTCATGGCGCACATTGCGACGTCCTAACTGTCTATGTTGGCTAGCGGGTAAACGGCCGAATCTGGCAATTAAAGCGTCTAGGGCTGGGCAATGAATCTAAGACTAGGTCACAGTTTGTCACCCATAGCGCACGACAATATTTGTCGTAATAGCCAAACAATGGCAAAATCGCCCCGTTATTTTGATATAGCTCAAAGATTCAGGGGAGAGTCAGAGGAATGCGCCCAGTGGAAAGTTCAGGTAATGGGATAGATGTCACGGAAAACGTAGAAGAGCGCCGTGCTACTGCGCCGGTAGTCAAACTCTGTCCACACAACACTGGCATCTCCTGCAGTAACTGCAGACTCAATGACCTCTGCCTACCCATTGCCCTCAATGAGGGCGAGATGCAGCAGCTCGACGACATCGTGGAGAGGAATCGTCCCTACAAGAAGGGCGAGCATCTCTACCGTCAACATGACCGCTTCAAATCTATTTATGCCGTCCGTTCTGGCAGCTTTAAATCCTATGTACTGAGCAGTTCCGGTGCAGGCCGTGTAACCGGTTTCTACCTGCCTGGGGAAATCATCGGCATGGATGGCATAGCAGATCGTATCCACGCTAATTCCGCCATCGCAATGGAACACTCCTCTATTTGTGAAATCCCATTCAACCAGCTCGAATCACTCAGCCTGAAGCTGCCTATACTGCAGCACAATTTTTTCTCGATCATGGGTGCGGAAATCACCAAGGTTCAGAAAGTGCACACGATTTTGAGCAGCTACAGCGCTGAACAGCGCATCGTGTCATTCCTCTTGGGCATCTCCAGCCGCTATGCTCGTGTCGGCTTGTCGCCCTCACGCTTCCACCTACCCATGACTCGTGGCGATATAGGTGAATACTTAGGCCTGACTGTGGAAACAGTAAGTCGATTGCTCACAGCGCTGCAAAAGAAAGAATATATCGAAGTAGACAATCGAGAGATTTCGCTTCTGAATTTGGCGGCTCTTCGAGAAATCGTTGGCGCCGATGATATCTAAAATTCCAACTCGATAGCGTTGGAAAGAGCTTAGTTATCTCGCAGCAAGTTGGACGGGGAATACTGATCGGTCAGAACCCGCCTACTCATATCCCAATCTATTCGTGTAGATAGCCGATTAGGGTACTCCAAAAGGGGCACACCAAAGCGCTCAACCCTCGGCGCTAGTTCTCGGGCTACTTCCATTAACGCTCCCCGAGCAGGCAGAGTCTCTTCCCTAGCGATAATGATTCTGTTGCCCGAACTGGGTAGTTTAAAATTAAAGAACTCACCGAACACTCTTTGATACGTTGCTGACTCGTGGTCATAAAAGCGACTCGTCGAAAATGTGTTGGCGACAAGAATGCCATCTGGAGTCATCACCGCCCTGACCTCTTCGAGGAACTCCTTCGTCAGAAGATGTTCAGGGATATAATCGCCGGTGAATGCATCTAGGATGACAAAATCATAGCGCTGATCCAATAGCCCAGCCCTTTTCACATAAACCCGCGCATCGTTGACGATAACCTTTACGTTTTCAGTCTCCTCAAAATCGAAGTACTCCTTCGCCACATTCACAACAGCTTGATCAATCTCGATGACATCTATCCTCGTCTCCGGATAGAGTTTGGTAAGCGTCATTGGCAGCGAGCCTCCCCCTAAGCCGGCGATTAAGATGCGCTTGGGTTCGGGCATGAGTAGTAATCCAGCAAAGGTCATTTTTGCATATTCGAAAACCAAGCGTTCTGGATTCGCTGTATTCATACAGGTTTGATTACGGTCGCCTCGGTGCACATTAAAAACCAAGCAGCGTCGATTCCCTTCCTGCGTCACCGTAATGTCACGGTATAAGGAGCGCTCTTCGTGTAGCACTTCCGCACCTGCCGCTTGCCAGCCGAGCAACAAGCCAAATGTGAAAATAAAAACAATAGATACTGGACTACGCGTTCTTCGCATGAGCCTTCTCTTTCCCTGTGATCCCTACCATGAGCAACAAAGCGCCCATAAGCGTTAGAGCGCCGGCAGTACCGAGAACTATTTCATTAACCTCGAACCAGAGTACTAAATAAAAAGAAGTGCCTAAAGTCCCCGCGGCGCTCCCTATCGTCGAGACGAAGAAGAGCAGACCCGCTTTTTGACCGCTGTGATGACTATTCTCAACAAGGAGTCGAATGGAGTAAGGCGAAATCATGCCGAGAATCGTCGTCGGTATGAAGTAAAGAAACATAGATGCCAACAAGGATCCATAGCGGGGATCTTCAAAAGCGAGGAAGATGGGTCGCATGATTTCATCGGCAAAGAAAATTATAGGCAGGCACATGCCGGCTGCCCCGAGGAAGAATAGCGAATAGCTCACTAGACTGGGATGCCGCGCCGAGAGCCTGCCACCGATAAGATAGCCGCAAGCCAGAGCCAACATGAACACCGTTAAGATGCTGCCCCATACGGAGAGACTGCCGCCGAAATAAGGCGCCATGATGCGCGCACCGAGCATCTCAACTGTCATAATGCAGAAGCCGCTAACAAAAGCGGCAGTGACTACCAAAAAACCCGGAATTGATTGAGAAGACTGCGACACCGACTGGCTCCTTACTCTTCGCTCTTAATCTTGGCGTGCACCTATATGGCGACCACCATCTAACGCGATAACTTGTCCCGTCATATACCTCGAGGCATTAGAGGCGAGGTAGAGCGCCAATCCCGCCATATCTTCTGGCGAGCCGATCCTACCCAATGGATTTTCGTCTTCGATCTTGTCCTTAAATTTTTCGAGAGTCGCATTCATCATATGACTCTGGAAAGCACCAGGAGCGATTGCATTCACGGTGACGCCCTTCGGCCCAAGACGCAATGCGAGATTCTTTGTCAAAAAATGCACCGCAGCCTTGCTCGCACCGTAAGCGAAGTTATCCATCGTCGAGACTCGGAGACCATCGATCGAACCAATATTGATCACACGGCTTGGATTTTGTTGACTCGCGCCTTGAGTCAACAAGGGCATGAGGTCGCGTGTGAGTGTGAATATCGCCTTCACGTTAATATCCATCACCTTATCGTAGCCCTCGTCGGGATACTCCTCGAATGGCGCCCCCCATGCCGCGCCCGCATTATTCACTAGGATATCGATCTTATTCTCACGGGCTTTGATTTCATTGACGAATACCTCTCGCCCCTCTTTCGTCGATAAATCGGCCGGCAATGCGATGCACTCACCTAGCGCTGAAAGCTCTTCTGCGGTCTCGAGACAAGCCTCGGCCTTGCGAGCGGTGATATAGGTCTTCACACCATTGGCGACAAAACCAGTAGCGATCATCTTGCCAATACCCCGAGATCCACCAGTGACGACGGCAACCTTGCCGGCCACTGAGAACAGATCATTCAATGCTAAGTTCATGTTTCATGCCTCTCGGGAGTTACTTTTAGTTAATAAATTTCATAGCTCGAAGGTAATTATGAAGTGATTTCACCGCGCATAATCATTTCACTCATCCGTTGTAGCACGTCGGTCTTGTTTACCATCATCGCGAAGCGCTCATCCTTAGTCAGGCCGTGATAGTAACGATAATAAATCTGCTGCCCAATCACTCCTAAACGGAACAAACCGAACACGAAATAGAATGCGAAATTATCAACGGACAGTCCTGTCTTTTCTTGAAAGCGACTCACGATCTCAGCACGTGTAGGCGCGCCCGGGACATCACTCGGCATCGTTCGATATTGACGAAAGAAATCAGGGTCATCCATCTGCACCCAATATCCCAGGGTGCAACCAAGGTCCATGAGTGGGTCGCCCACCGTGGCCATTTCCCAATCTAGAATGCCAATGACCTGCATCGGGTTTTCTAGTGAAAAAATGACATTGTCCGTCTTGTAATCGTTGTGGATCACACTCGCCTTACCGCTCTCGGTAGGCATATTGTCTTGCAACCACTGCATCGTCGAATCGCAATTCACCGTATCAGGCGTGACCGCATCCATCCAGCGCTTACACCAACCGTCCACTTGTCGTTGAACATAACCTTGTGGTCGTCCGAACGTGTCCAGACCCGCCTCAACCAAATCTACAGAATGCAACTCAGACAGCACATCGAAGAAATTAAACAGCTGCTCGCGCACCTGTTCAGCGGAAAAATTCAGGGCCGCAGGATACTCTCTACGAATAACTAACCCCTCGATATAACTCATTAAATAAAAATCGCAGCCGAGCACCGATTGATCATCGCAAAAATGTACCGGCTTCGGCCCGTATGGGAACACTCCCTCCAACGCCGATAGAATCTTAAATTCTCGCGACATATCATGAGCCGATTTCACCTTGCTGCCGAACGGGGGTCTCCTCAGCACCCAGCGCTCATCGCCGCTACTCAATAAATAGGTTAAATTAGAAAACCCACCGGGGAACTGTTTAAGCTGTAAATTGGATGCTTTGGATCCCAAGATAGGTTCCAAATATTGTCGCAGCACATCGAGGTCGAGCTCTTCGCCCTCTCGAATGTTTCCCGCCTGGTCCACTAAGTCTTTTTTTGCTGGGCTACTGGTCGTCAAAGCATTTCCTCTGCTTGTTCTTGTCACCCTCTAATACCGCGGCGAGGCCTCGCTCAGCGGTAGGTGATCTTATGCTTATTTTCCGGGCTTTCGAGATGCGCCAGATTATTAAACTGAGTTAAGGACAATTTGCCATTGCCATAGATGATTCGAGTTACCGAACTATTGCGCACCATCCAATTCGTTGCAATTACGTGTTCGTCTGGGAAATTTAGCACCCTCTGCAGGGCCATGGCTATGACACCGCCCGAAGTAGAAATAATGACGCGGCTCCCATTTGCATGACGCGCCATCACTTCGTCCATCGCTGAGTAAACGCGAAATTTGAAGTCGGCCCAATGCTCGAAACCCTCGATGTCATCTCGAGGGTCCAAATCTCCTCGAATCCAACGTGCGGTGGCAACTTCGAACACCTTCTGGAACTGCCGCTCGTCACGGATTGGCCAAGTCAATTGTTCCGAACCATTACCCGCCTCACGCTCATCGCGTAAATGAGTCTGTATCAGAGGGTCGCCATTGTATTCGTTAAATCCAGCGAGCTGTTCGGAGGCTTCTGGCTTACCATTTACGAGGGAGAGGAGTTCTTGAGCAGTTTCTCTTTGTCTTAACAGATTACCACTGTAGATATGATCGAAACGCTCACCCAGCGCTTCCCAGTGCTGGGCAAGGATTCTCGCTTGTTCAACACCCTTCGGGCTGAGCTTGTCATAAGACTCAGCACCAAAGGACGCCTGTCCGTGGCGGACAAGAATGAGTTCACTCATACGCGTCTTATCGGACTTTTAGAGTGAAGCAAAGCGCTGGAGATGATACTCCGCGTTGCCAAACATGAGATCCAATGCTGTGACACGCTTGAATAAATGACCCACGTCGAGCTCATCCGTCACACCGATGCCGCCGTGAATTTGAACTGCTTCCTGGCCTACCAAGCGAATAGCTTTGCCAACTCGCGCCTTGGCCGATGAGACTGCCTTGGTTTTAATCGAAGCATCGTCGTCGCTATCCAAAACCATCGCCGCGCGAACAACAATAGAACGAGCCAACTGGCACTGAATAAACATATCCGCCATGCGATGCTGAAGCGCTTGGAACGTGCCTATCGCGGTGCCAAATTGCTTGCGCGTCTTACTGTATTCCACAGTCTTAGCAAGCAATGAGTCCATCGCTCCCACTGCTTCCGCAGCGACTGCGAGAGCAGCACGGTCAATCATGGCAGCCAGTGCAGAACTCGCAGCTCCCGCTGCGCCCAGACGTGCGGTCGAAGGCACGCGGACATTATCGAGGCTGACGTCACCTGACTTCCTTCCATCTATCGTAGTGAAGGGCTTAATAGCAACGCCTTCGGCTGCTGCATCTACTAAGTAGACAGCGATTCCTTCAGCATCAGTGTCCGCGCCCGACTCGCGCGCAGTCACTATAAGAATTTTTGCATTCGGCGCACCGAGCACAGCAGTCTTGACGCCATTGAGGACCACATCATCGCCATCGGCTTTCGCGCTTGTAGTCACATTGAAAGGATTGAAACGACTCCCCTGTTCAGCATATGCCACTGCAGTGATCAATCCCCCCTCCATAATCTGTGGAATCAAGGCCGACTTCTGTTCATCGCTACCCAAATCAGCGATCAGAGTGCCGCCCATGACGGCTGCCGACAAATAGGGCTCGACCAACATGCCTTTGCCAAACTCTTCCATCATGACCATCAGGTCGACCGCATGACCACCGAAGCCACCGTCTTCCTCTTTGAAGGGCACGGTTAACCATCCGAGCTCTGCGAAGAGCGACCAGTTATCAGAACTATAACCGGCATCCGTTTTAATTATTTCATCGCGTGTGCCGAAGTCGTATTTTTGAAGGACAAACTTCTGAACACTTTCTTGCAGCATCTGCTGCTCTTCTGAATATGAAAAATCCACTGTCAAACCTCTTTCGAATTAGTGATGAACATGCATGAAGCTAGTCGGGGAGCTTTACAGCCCCAGCACCGCCTTGCTGATGATGTTGCGCTGAACCTCATTAGAACCGCCGAATATTGAAAGCTTGCGGTTATTGAAATAGGTGAGTGCGGCTCCGGCAGATGTTCCAGGCCCCATCGGTTCGCCTTCGAAGCCGTCTTCGAATTGTTCCGGCACAAATGGCAGACAGTTATAGCCTGCAAGTTCCACCGCCAGCTCATCCATCTTTTGAGCTAACTCTGAGCCAACAATTTTTAAGATTGATGATTCTGGCCCGGGAGCCTTGCCAACACTAAGTGCTGCCAGTGTACGCAGCTCTGCAGTTTCCAGAGCCTGTAATTCGATTTCCACTTCAGCCAATTGCGCCTTAAAGCCTGCGTTTTCGGCCATAGTCCCACCGAATCCGTCGTCAGTCTGGGCTGCTGTGCGCATGAGCGAGGCGAGACGACGCTTGGAACGTGGCACGCCCGCGATATTGGTTCGCTCGTGAGTCAGCAAGACTTTCGCGTACGTCCAGCCTTTGTTCTCTTCACCGATCAAGTTTTCCGCAGGGACGCGGACGTCGTCGAAGAAGACCTCATTCACTTCGGCATGGCCATCCAAGAGCACAATAGGCTTCAGCGAAACGCCTGGCGATTTCATATCGATAAGCAGGAAGCTGATGCCTTCCTGCTTCTTCACGCTGTTATCCGTGCGTACGAGACAGAAAATCCAGTCGGCATACTGCCCGTAGGTATTCCATGTCTTATTACCGTTAACGACATAGTGGTCACCATCACGCACTGCCATCGTCTTGAGAGATGCCAGGTCAGAACCGGCATTCGGCTCCGAATAGCCCTGGCACCACCAGACATTGCTTTCGAGAATATCTGGCAGGAAGCGCTGCTTCTGTTCTTCCGTGCCATACGCCATGATGACCGGCGCGACCATGGTCACACCGAACGGCGTCGCTTCGGGAGCGCCAACAAGTCCCATTTCGGTACTGAAAATATATTTCTGGGTAGGAGTCCACCCCGTGCCACCATATTCCTTCGGCCAGTTAGGCGCCATCCAACCCTTTTTATAGAGGATTTTCTGCCAGCGAACGATTTCTTCTTTGCTTAGGCGGATGCGGTTATCAACCTTCGCCTTCAATTCTGCTGGAAATTCGTTAGTGAGGAATTCGCGTACTTCCGCCTGAAAGGCTAGCTCTTCCGCTGTGAAATCTGCATTCACGGTGTGTCTCCTATGTCGATAATCTGCAGTCTAACTGATGCCCCGCGAGGCAAAACCATGAACCAAGCGGTGACCAATGTTCGATTGAGTGATTAGTGCCTAGCTTGACCCTAATTAGGCCTCAAGACTAGCACTATTGGTGAGCCTTGATAAGCAAAAATCGAACGCTTGCTCGATTTTTGGCTTCTGCCTCATTACCGCCGTACTTCGTAGGCTGCGACAGGGATAAACCTCAGCAATGACGTGCCCTGTGGCCGATTTTGGATGATTTAAAATATGCTAGACTCAGGTAGTAATCGCAAGATGAATGCTATATGCTTTTGTCCTTGTAAAAATTGATACAAGCTTGGATCAATGCCCACGTCAAATTTAATACTAGCAGGAGCTAAAATGAAGATCTCACATCTGGCGAAAATGGCTATTCTGATTCTCTCGCTATCTGGCCTCGCGGCCTGTAGCTCGACCGGCGAAGAGGCTCAAGCGCCTGAAGTCGTCGAGACTGAGAGCGCTGCTGACGCCGCTGCACGCCGCGCCGCAGAACAGGAAGAAGAGGCTCGCGCCCGGGCTGCCGCAGCCGAAGAGCGCATGATGCGCAATGCACTCAGCACAACTGTTTTTTACTTCGACTTCGACGTGGCCGAGTTCCGTCAAGCCGATCGTGACGTATTGACCTACCACGCAAAAGATCTCGCAGCGAATCCTCGCAAGCGTATCCGTCTCGAAGGCCATGCCGATGAGCGCGGTACTCGCGAATACAACTTGGCATTGGGTGAGCGTCGTGCGAATGGCGTACTCAACTTCCTAATCGTCAATGGTGCAGCACGCAATCAGATCGAAGTGGTTAGCTACGGTGAAGAGCGCCCTGCATCGCGCGGTCAGACCGAAGCTGCTTATCAGCAGAATCGTCGCGTAGAAATCGTTGGTATCTAATCGCCGCTAGCGCCCTCTCGAGGACGCTATTGGAGCGATCGAAAGCCGGTAATGTGTCCCTTAAACAAGGGTTCCCTTACCGGCTTTTTGCTGTTTGAATATCTGGCACGGCAGTTCCTCACGGGGGCGTTAAATCAATAAAAACAGCCGCGGAGATATCCGATGTTGCAGATGCCTAATTCAATCGACAGCAAACTCAACCTCGCTCTAGTCATTACCATGGGCTTTCTCGCCACGCTCTTTGTTTACTACGCGACTCAATTCGGAATACGCGGGTTTACCCTAGACATCAGCGAAGAAACTCACCTGTATACTTCTGGTTCGATCACGCCAAACGCTGCCATTTTTTCGCATATGCTTACCGGCGCTGTGATTACCTTGCTGGCCCCATTGCAATTAATCACCCCGCTTCGTAAACGCTACCCAATGCTCCATCGATGGACCGGCTATATCTTTTTCTCAGCGGCACTCATCACCGCCATCGCAGGTTTAGGTTTCATCGTAATAAACCGGACGATCGGCGGTCCGGTGATGGACTTTGCTTTCGCACTCTACGGCGGCTGCGTATTCATTTGCAGCATTCAGACCGTGCGCTATGCGAGCGCTCGCAATTTTGTAAAACACCGCGAATGGGCGCTACGTATTTTTGTTCTCGCCATGGGATCATGGCTATACAGG
>JALQUB010000006.1 GCA_023268635.1 Pseudomonadales bacterium | reverse complement strand
GTTTTCTATATATTTCAGAAGAGTCGTGTATTGATATTGTGTCATTTCAGGGCGTCGAGAGTTGCGCAGAGACTCTGGAACGTCTTTTATTTCGGGGATAGTGTCTATGAGTCCTTTCATTCGCGCCCACTTAAAGACACTCCTGAGGACTCTGTTTTGCTTATTAAGCGTGCCTGACGTCCAACTACGGTTAAGCTCCTTTTGCTTCCAAGTACTTCTCCACTCACTCCAGTTCTGAATCTCACGAAAGTTAATAAGTCGTAAGTCTCCATGCCTAAAGTCAGAGTAACAAGTGATCAGGTTTTCAATGACCCACTTTGATTGACGAAAGTTCTCCTTATTCCATGCTGACGAGCCTCCAGGAATCAGTCTTCTAGGCCTAGCCTTTGCCGAGTCGATTTCATCTAATTCTCGATTTTGCTTTAAACCCTCAAGCGCTTCTTCGATGTATTGCTCTGCGGCACGTGCTACTGAAGTTTTTCGTAACGGTAAGCCAAGTCGCCAATCCTTTTCTAGTTCATAGAACCAATTAGCAGCCTTACGTTCGGCCTTCGCAAGATTTTTGGGGTCATCTTTTATGTAGTCGAGCTCAAGGGAACGGACTGGTGATCTCGCTCGCCCAAAGGAGGCACGACAATACCAGATACTTCTGATTCCTTTTGAGTCAGGAGACGCAAATAGCGTGAGTTTATCGATGTGAGGATGTTTGCGCTTTGAACCTAAAATCGTTCTCGGCATAGCGACGTTTCTCCAACAATTCTCCAAATCGGATAGTCAGAGTGTAGGCAAATATAGGGAGGGAGTACAGTTTCTCCAGCATCTCTCCGACAGCGAGAAGAGAGTGGGTTTTGAGCAGTTTGCTACCTAACTCATTGATTTTAAGCAGTATATATGGCGGACCGGACGGGACTCGAACCCGCGACCCCCGGCGTGACAGGCCGGTATTCTAACCAGCTGAACTACCGGTCCGCATAACTTGCAATGCCTCGCTTAGCTCAAGAATGAAGCCGAGTTGTTCAGCTCGACCTCCGCTTCCGCTTGGCTCCACCTATCTCGACTAAGCCTGGCGGCTACGCAAAAAGGTGGTGGGTGATGAGGGATTTGAACCCCCGACATTCGCCTTGTAAGGGCGACGCTCTCCCAACTGAGCTAATCACCCGTGTCACAGAGAGAGGCGCATTTTACCGACTATCGGGGGTATGTCAATAAGCCGATTCGATCTGGGACAAGATATTTATCTACACGCCAGAATTAACCCCCCAGCCGCTCTCGACGGGTCCCAGACTTAATTAGTCAGCTCTGCCGGTAAACGCTAAGATATACAGCGAAAAGCTAAATCGTTAGAATGCGCCGCGCATCATAAATCCCGAGGTCCCATGCGATTATTTAAAGAATTCACCTTCGAGGCGGCTCATCGATTGCCGCAGGTTCCAGCCGATCATAAGTGCTCTAGGCTGCACGGCCATTCGTTCGCGGTCCGCATAAGCGTGGACGGCCCAGTCGGTGACAACAGCGGGTGGGTCATGGATTTTTCAGACATTAAGTCGGCTTTTAAGCCGGTTTATGAGCGCCTCGACCATTACTATCTCAATGAAATTCCAGGCCTCGAGAATCCGACAAGTGAGAATCTCGCACGTTGGATCTGGCGTGAACTTAGCCCCTCTCTGCCACAACTCAGCGCCGTCGAAATTCGCGAAACCTGCACCAGCGGCTGCATCTATTTTGGCGACTAATCAGCTAATGCCGCAGCCTCAATAGATTCATCTGCGAGGCGCGCGGCTGAGACTTTCGCTCTATCTTTCACCAACTTCTTAGCCATCATGAATTCCTTGGGACGGCCAACACAATCTGCCGCGATGACAACTCCCTCTTTCAGATAAAACACAGCAAAGCCAGCCTCCACGCCTAACTCAGGATTACCGCGGATTGCGAGCTCATCGAAGCCTTCACTAAGGCCAACCATTTGCAGCTTGATGTCGTACTGATCAGACCAGAACCAAGGTACGGCGTCATAGACAGTTGGCTTGCCACAAATATTTGCTGCCGCGACGCGCGACTGATCGGTCGCGTTTTGCACAGACTCCAACAGCAACGGCCGGTTATAAAGCGCGCTAGGATGACGCGCACAATCACCGGCAGCATAAATATCAAAATCGGTAGTCTGAGCATTTTCGTCAACGAGAACGCCTCTATCCGTCGCCAATCCCGCCTTCTCACATAATTCAACATTCGGGATGACGCCAATTCCGGCGATAACAAAGTCTGCTTCGTATTCGCTGCCATCGTCACAAACCACTAGCTCCACAGACTCCGTCCCACGCAGCTCTTTAACCATGGCCTTGCTTACAATCCGAACGCCTTTGCTCATATGCAGCTGAGTCATATAAGCAGACAGCACCTCACTCGTGACGCGCTCTAAGACTCGGCTAGCCGCTTCTATCACCGTGACATCGAGGCCCAATTTCCGTAGGACCGCGGCAGCCTCGAGACCGATGTAGCCACCACCCACGATGACCACCTTCCTTCCCTCTTTAGCCAAGGGCTTGAATGCCTCTATGTCGGCGGCATTGCGGATAGTGAAGACGTTATTGAATCGCTCACTTCCCGGCAGAATTCGTACTTTCGCACCCGTGCAGATAGCCAACTTGTCATAGCTCAGCGTCGCGCCATCAGCCAAACGAACGGTCTTCCCTTCTCGATCAATAGATTCGACGCGGGTATTGAGCATTAGATCGACAGCATTGTCGTCAAATAATTTCGCAGGTCGGAGGCGTATATCGTCTAACGTCTTCGTACCCGCGAGCAATTCCTTCGACAGAGGCGGACGATGATAAGGCAGCTCACCCTCCTCGCTGATTAATTTTATCGAGCCTTCCCAACCTTCTCTTCGCAGTTGTAATGCAAGCGTAGTGCCTGCATGGCTCGCACCGATCACAATACAGGTACGATCACCCATTAACAGTCTCCTTTATGTCAGAGCCCCTCAATGACGACAGACTTCCGGCCCAGTCGATCGGCTCTCTTCCAGCTTGAATCAAGAATGCGTTGCTGCGCGAAAATGGCTTGCTTCCGAAGAATCCGCGATAGGCCGACAACGGTGACGGATGCGGGGTTTCGACTTTCAAATGACGCGAGAGATCAATGTACACCGCTTTTTTTGAGGCAAATTTGCCCCATAACAAAAAAACACTGGGTTGGGGGCCACAGCCAACCACGCGAATAATTAAGTCGGTGAGCTTCTCCCACCCCACGTTAATATGAGAGCCGGCCTCACCCGCCCGCACGCTCAGCACCGTATTGAGTAATAACACACCCTGCTTTGCCCAAGCACTGAGATCCCCAGCATCGGGCTCGATCGACACGCCGAGATCTTCTTCTAATTCAGTTAGTATATTTTTGAGAGATGGCGGTCGCTTGACGCCTCGTTGCACCGAAAAACTCAGCCCGTGCGCTTGCCCTCCGTGGTAAGGATCTTGCCCCAATATCACAACTTTTACTGAAGAAGGCGGTGTTAACTCCAGCGCGGCGAATATTTGCTCGCGGGGAGGATAAACTGGGAAGCCCTTCTCGCGGGCCAGGGCACCATCTAACTCTTCAATCAGGTTCAGCACCGAGCGCTCGTTTTGCCCAGGCAAACTCGCGATCGCTCTCAACCAAGATTTCGGCATCAGAGTCGCTAGCGAATTAAGCATAGCCGTCACTGCCGTCTCTAACCCTGGTCGTGCAAGGGACGCATATGCGGGAATAGCAGCACGTCTTTGATGGAGGCACTATCCGTGAATAACATGACTAGGCGATCTATGCCTATACCTTCACCCGCAGTCGGAGGCATACCGTATTCGAGTGCGCGGATGTAATCCTCATCGAAATGCATTGCCTCATTATCGCCAGAGTCTTTTTGTTCGACCTGAGCCTGGAAACGCTCCGCCTGATCCTCTGGATCATTGAGTTCCGAGAATCCATTCGCAAGCTCACGACGCCCAATAATCAATTCAAAACGATCAGTTATCTCAGGGTTCTCTTCGTTTCGTCTCGCGAGTGGAGATACCTCGATGGGATATTCGGTGATGAATGTCGGCTGATCGAGCTGATGCTCGACCTTCTCATCGAATATTTCCATCATGATTTTTCCCTTACCCCAGGACTTGTCATACTGCACTCCGAAGCCATCCGCGAGAGCCATGATCGATTCCTTGGTGGCGAAGGCAGCGTCATCTTGGACGTCACAGTATTTTTTAATTGACTCAATGACTGATAAGCGAGCGAATGGCTTCGAGAAATCATATTCAGAACCCTGGTAGTGGACAATGCTTGTCCCTAAGACCGTCTCGGCAATGGTTCTGAATAAATCCTCAGTAAGGTCTATGAGATCCGTATAACGCGCATAGGCCTGATAAAACTCTAACATGGTGAATTCTGGATTGTGGCGAGTCGACAAGCCCTCATTGCGGAAATTCCGATTGAGCTCGAAAACTCGATCAAAGCCCCCAACGACAAGTCGCTTCAAAAATAATTCAGGCGCCACGCGCAAATACATATCCTGATCGAGGGCATTATGATGCGTAATGAATGGCCGCGCCGTGGCACCACCGGGGATCACCTGCATCATCGGCGTCTCCACTTCCATAAATTGATGCGCTTCGAAATAGTCGCGGATACAGCGAACTATTTTCGACCTCATCGCGAATATCCGACGGGAGTCCTCATTCACGATCAAATCGACATAACGCTGACGGTAACGCATCTCCATATCGGTTAAGCCCTTATGCTTGTCGGGCAGTGGACGCAGCGACTTAGTGAGCAGCTTGAAATTAGCGACTCGGAGAGTGAGTTCATTTTTCCCTGTCTTAAATAATTCACCCTCGACGCCAATGATGTCGCCGAGGTCGAGCCCCTTAAATTCTTCCGCCTGTTCACCGGCGAAGGACTTATTATTCATATAGAGTTGCATTTGTGCCGCACCGTCTTGAATAACGGTGAAGGGGCCACGCATGCGGATAATTCTCCCGGCGACAGACGTTTTGATCGCCTTCGCTTCCAACGCCTCCTTATCGAAGGCATCATAGTCAGCAATCAGGCTCGCCGAATCCGCGAGGGGAACAAAATCATTAGGGAATGCGACACGTCTCTCCCGAATCGCAGTCAATTTTTCACGGCGCGCCGCGATCAACTTATTTTCTTCGCCTGAGTCGGTATTGTTAATCGCGTTGTCGTTATGTTCTGTCGTCATTGCTAGCTCTATTAATTTTGTCTAAATGGCACCGCTGGCGGCGTTGGAATCGAGTGTTTTCACTATTCAGCTATCACAGCCCCATCTTCAGGCTCGCCTCGATAAATTTATCGAGGTCTCCATCAAGTACTGCTCCGGTGTTGCTTGATTCAACATTTGTACGCAGATCTTTGATTCTTGATTGATCCAATACGTAGGACCGAATTTGGCTACCCCAGCCAATATCCGCCTTATTATCTTCAACATCTTGAGCGGCGTCTTTTCGTTTGAGCTCTTCGAGTTCGTACAGTTTTGCCTTGAGCTGCTTAATCGCCGCATCTTTGTTCTTATGTTGGGAGCGCTGATTTTGGCACTGAACGACAATTCCCGTTGGCTCATGCGTCAACCGCACCGCCGAATCGGTCTTATTCACGTGCTGACCGCCCGCACCGCTAGAGCGATACGTGTCGACTCGTACCTGGGACATATCGAGCTCTACATCGATATCATCATCTATCTCAGGCGAAATGAATACCGATGCAAACGAAGTATGACGTCGATTGCCAGAGTCGAATGGCGACTTACGCACGAGCCTATGCACTCCGGTCTCAGTTCGGAGCCAGCCGAAAGCAAATTCTCCTTGTATGTGCAAAGTGGCGCTTTTTATACCGGCCACTTCGCCGCCAGAAACCTCTAATACCTCGACGTCGAAGCCCTTCGCCTCGGCCCAGCGTAGATACATGCGCATCAGCATCTCAGCCCAGTCCTGCGCCTCGGTACCGCCCGAACCCGCCTGAATTTCGAGGAATGCGCTATTGGCATCGGTGGCGCCCGAGAACATCCGTCGGAATTCTAATTTCTCGAGACTTTTCGTCCTCTGCACCAGATCCGACTTCGCCTCCTCAAAAAGCTCTTCGTCATCTTCTTCACTCGCCAAGTTAAAAAGATCTTCTATATCAGTAAGACTTTCTTCGAGACCGTCGATCGTTTTTACGACTAACTCCAGCGCAGCCCGTTCCTTGCCCAAGGTTTGAGCGTATTCAGGCTTATCCCAGACCGCCGCTTCGCCTAATTCCAGCTCGACTTCAGCGAGTCGTTCACGCTTTGAATCATAGTCAAAGATACCCCCTGAGGGATTCTGAGCGCGATCTCAATTCACGGAGTTGGTTAATATAGGCATTGATTTCAAGCATGCTAGTCTTCCGGTGATTCATAAACGCAAGCCAGGCTCATTCCCGCTCCACGTCGAGCCACGCATTTTACTCGAAACAAAGGCTGGATACGAACACAAGCGCTGCAAAACCCATGCTAGACTGCATTCTTTTCAAGCAATACTGGCGGGCTAAGGCTCACAATGACCCAAAGTAAAGCACCGGGAAGCACCGAAGAGCTCCCCGCCCTGAAAGTGCAAAACGCACGCATTCGATGGCAAGAAAACGGCCTTCCTTACTCCTTAGATTTCGAAGACACCTACCATTCGTCCGAAGGGGCGCCAGAGGAAAGCCGCCACGTTTTCATTGCGGGCAGCAATCTCGTTACTCGGTGGGAGATGACCAAGCACAACCAGAACTTCGTAATCGCCGAACTGGGCTTCGGCTGCGGGCTTAATTTTCTTGAAACTTGGCGGAGCTGGCGGGCCTCAGACTCGCGCCCCAAACAGCTGCAATATATTGCGTTTGAATTACACCCTCTATCCCACAGCGACTTAGCTAGATCGCTCATTCAATGGCCGGAATTGGCCCCTCTCGCCACGCAACTACTGCATCACTATCCAGAGCATGGCGTCGGCTGCCACAGATTGCACCTCGATGACGGAATCACGCTCGACCTTTACTACGGCGACGCCCTACAACAAATGGACTCCATCTCCCAAAAACCCCACGGGCTAGTTGATGCATGGTATTTAGATGGGTTTAGTCCAGCGGTGAACCCGAGTCTCTGGGACACAGCAATCGCTGAGAATATGGCAAGACTAGCCCGAAGCGGGGCTACTGTAGCGAGCTACAGTGTCGCCGGCAGCGCCCGCCGCGCGTTAAATTCAGCAGGATTTTCTGTGGAGAAACGCATTGGATTTGGAAAAAAACGCCACTGTCTGTTCGCCGAATTCACGGCTAATAAGACACAAAGAGCCCAGCAATCCAGGCACACCAAAGAGTACGATGATGGCATACTCGTAATCGGTTCAGGACTAGCGGGAATTTACACAGCACTAGCCCTGCTACGACGCGGAGCTAGGGTCACCCTCGTAGATGCCGCAGATGGCCCGTTCGCAGCGGCATCAGGCATTCCTCAAATCGCTTTACGACCTCGACTATTTGCCAAGCCAAGCATCAGCGCAGGATTCTTTCTAAAAGCATTTCACTATGCACGACGTCAGTACAACGGATCTCCGGCTTGGCATCCGACGGGGATGCTGCAATTGGCCACGGCGCAAAATAGGAAAAAAACGTTCTCAACGACAGAATTGGCCTCGTTGTACGACGAACGTCTAGTCCGCGCTATCGACTACGCAGAAGCCTCCACCCTGGCTGGCATCCCCCTAGCTGAACCGGGCCTCTATTCACCCGAGGGCGGCTGGATCGATGCGCAAAAATTCGCCACAAGTATGCTCTCGCAACTTGCGAACGATGACAATTGCACTACATGCTTTGACAGTAAAATTATTAATCTCCAACACCAAATAAGTGAAGACAATAAAACATCATGGATCGCTCGAAACACAAATGGAATCGAGTATAAGACGAGCAGCGTTGTGCTTTGTAACTCGCACGGCGCGAGTGAGCTGCTGCCCGAATCAGGCATCCGCTTACAATTATCTCGCGGTCAAATCACCGAAGTCATGGCAGACACATCAGCTGCGCTACCTCATTGTGTGGTTAGTGGCGAACGCAGCCTCTTTCCCGCCTCACAAGGCCGTCAACTTATTGCGGCCAGTTATCAAGCGAATTCATGCTCCATGAAACCCAACCCAGAAGACGATAAAGCCAATCTAGACGGACTCAACAAATTGCTGGGGTTTAAGGAGCGCCGTTGGCAATTAAGCGAACCTCTAGGCGAGGAATCGTGCCGGCCACGCGTTGCGATACGTAGTGCCGGTGAAGATTTTTTGCCAATACTCGGTCGAGCGCCGGATGCATCCAAAATCAGAGATCGACTATCGATCCTGCGGCGCAACGCAAGAGCTAGCGCCGATGAATCAGACACCCATATAGAGGGGCTCTTTATAAATATTGGGCATGGCTCGAATGGGGTCGCCAGTTGCCCTCTTAGCGGGGCTCACATTGCAAGTCTCATCTTTGATGAGCCGTCACCCCTAAGTGCGGCCGAAGAAGTACTACTCTCCCCCTCGCGCTTCTTGATCAGGGATTTAAAGCGCCAGCGCACTTAGCGCGAAAAAAATGCGGTGACGACTTTCGCCAAGGCCTGCGCATCATCTGCGCCTGCAAGCTCGCGAATGGAATGCATTCCAAAGGTAGGAACACCTACATCGATAGTCTCTATGCCGAGAGCAGCTGAACTGATCGGCCCAATCGTACTTCCGCACGCCATGTCTGCACGCATCGCAAACGCTTGCGAATCCACCCCAACTCGAGAGCAGAGTGACTTGAAGAGTGCGACCGAATGAGAGTTGCTCGCATAGCGCTGATTCGCATTGATTTTGATCACCGGTCCTCGATTCAGAATAGGACCATGTTTGTCATCATGACGATCACTAAAGTTGGGATGCACACCATGCGCATTATCAATCGACAACATGGAAGAACGACTCATCAAACGGTCGAAGCCATCCTTGTCCGCCGCTTGGGAATGCAAAATTCTAGCTGCGACCGATCGCAAGAGCGGCCCCTGCGCACCGGATGTAGAAAGGCTCCCTACTTCTTCATGGTCATTGCACACTACCAGAGAAGTGTATTCATTCGATGCGGCGATCAAAGCTTCGCATGAAAGAAAACAACTCAACAAATTATCGAGCCTAGATGAGGCTAAAAATTCGTTGTTAAGCCCGACTAAACTCGCCGGCTGGTTGTCGTAGAGCATGATCTCATGCGCTAATACGCGCCGCGCTTTCACACCATCAGTGAGAAGCTGCTGCAACAAGAAGTCGTCGAAAGAGAATGTCTCATTTTCAGCGTGTTGCAGAAAGATTGGCGACATCTCAGTCTGCGGATTTATCGTCCGCCCTTCGTTCGCGGTTCGATCCAGATGAATGGCGAGACTCGGAATAAATGCGACTGGCTTTCTGACATTGATTAACGCAGATCCCAACGCCCCTTCTTGATCTTCGAAATCCACTCTTCCAGCGAGTGAAAGATCTCGATCGAACCAAGGACCGAGCAGCGCGCCGCCGTAAACCTCCACCCCCAGTTGGACATAGCTTTTCTTATTGAGCTCCTGCGTGGGCTTCAGTTTGAGGCAAGGGCTGTCCGTATGCGCTCCCGCTACGCGCATCCCCGATTCAAGCACGGCTTGAGTTCCTAGCCGAAATGCGACAATCGCCGAATCATTGCGAACAACGTAGTAAGCCGAACCAGGATTCAAGTTCCAGCTGTCACCATCTTCGAGACGATGAAAGCCATGTTCATTTAACCGTCGCGCTAATGTCTCGACGGCATGAAATGGCGTTGGGCTGGCATTGAGAAATTCAATAAGGCGAGAATTAAAGTCAGCGCTCATGGGACCCACTAACACAGAGAATTAAATTAAAAGAAAGGCGGCTCCAGCCGCCTCTCATCCTAGCTTGGAATTACGCTCAGTTTAGCGTATTTCCAGTAACTCAACGTCGAAAATCAATGCGGAGTTTGGTGGAATTGCCGGCGTGGGCGACTGCTCACCGTAGGCAAGATTAGGTGGCAGGAACAAGCGCCACTTATCCCCCACTTTCATCAATTGAAGAGCTTCGGTCCAGCCACTGATCACTTGCGACAGACCAAACTCCGCTGGCTCGCCACGATCGACTGAGCTATCGAACACCGTGCCATCAATCAGGGTGCCGTGGTAGTGTGCGAGAACTGCATCATTTGCAGTGGGTGACGAACCATCAGCCGGTCCGCTTTCTAACACGAGATACTGCAATCCCGACGCGGTTGTAGTCACACCTTCTTTCGCAGCATTCGAGCTTAAGAAAGTTTCAGTCGCGGCTAGGTTTTCCGCCATTTCGGCTTGCGCAGCTGCCGCCATGCGCTCTTGAAATAATTGAATCGCAGCGAACAGCTCATCATTGCTCAATTGAACAGTATCGCCAGCGGCATCACGCATCCCCGCGACAAAGCTATCCATATCGATGTCAGCAATAATGCCCTGAGCCACTAGATTTTGACCAATATTAACCCCGATAGAATAGCCGATACGGTTATCTTCATCGCTAAGATCAACTGCAGACTGCGCATTCACTTGAGCAGCTAGCAGTGAGAAGCCTAATGCGGCCGCGATGGAACGCAGAGCCGTCTTGTGGTGCAAAGGGTTGAGCCGAGAAAACATAGGCCGTGTAAACATTGAGTATTCCTTGTTTGGCGAGTGAACGATTGTCGCAGTCTAACGAGGAAGCTCATCAATTGCTAGCCGCAGCGCCCCCAATCGCCTGCTGGAATAAGATCTTCCGAGGTTCGAACAATGCTACACTTAAGCACGTGTGTCCATGAGTGCACCAGCGCAGGAGCAGCCACCATGCAACAAGGAACGAGCTCGACAGAGCCGAACTTTAGCCGAAGCATAAAAACAACTTGGGCAAGGAGTACATTGGCAAGCGTTCTGGCGGTTTTAGCAATCAGCGCTTGTTCAAGCCCTTACACTATCTCTGTTAACAACAACGCGGTCTTTGATCCGCAGGATAGACTCTACACAGGAGAAGTCCGCAACGCCGACTTGCAAGGTTGTATTAATTTCGCATTGACACAGCAAAAGCTGAAGTCGAGCGAGGAATTACAGGTACTCGCCTGTGCCAACTCCGAAGTGACCGAGCTCACCAATATCGCGAATTTAACCGAATTGCGCTTCTTAGACTTAGGCAGTAATCGCATCAGCAATCTCGCACCACTGGAACGATTGCGGAAATTAAGTGGACTCAATCTAAGCAACAACCAAGTTAAAGACATCTCCCCTCTGCTCCGTATCGCGACACTGCGCTCATTGAGCTTAATCGGGAACAATCAAATCCCTTGCGATGATGTAGCACTACTCGAAAACAAACTAGGCGCCAATTTCACCGCGCCGGAAAGCTGCACTCCCTAGAACTAGGATTGCAATGAGGGCGTGCCCGAGTGGAATCTGAATTGCTGATCCGGCGCATTAACAAGCTTCGCCTCTTCGGCAAGCAATTCTTGGAGACGCGATTCCCCATCAATCCCTGCAGCACTAGCATAGCGAGAGGCTAAACTTAAATAGTCTTCGTAATGACGCGCCTCGGACTTTAGCAGGCTCCTGTAGAATTTTGCTAATTCATCATCCAAAAAAGGAGCTAGAGCGGCGAAGCGTTCACACGAGCGCGCCTCTATAATCGCGCCGATAAATAGAGTATCTATCAGCTGAGCCTCGCCTTTTGATGTAACCAACGCGCGCAGCGATGATGCATATCGAGAGGCGCTCACACTCTTATACTCAATGCCTCGCGCCTGCATAATTTCTACGACCTGTTGGAAATGCAATAACTCTTCGCGCGCAAGTTGAGACATCTTCTTCAGGAGTTCCGGGCGATCCGTGAATTTGTACATCAAATTCATTGCCGTGGAAGCAGCCTTCTTTTCACAATTTGCGTGATCAATCAGCAAGACCGACTGATTTAAACATGCCGTCTCTATCCACTTCCCTGGCGTTGAGCAGTGAAGAAAATCATTGATTGGAGCCAAGAGCTTTTCGAGTGTGTCACTCATTCTCAGGACTCTCATTTTCCAAGGCCAAGCCCTCTATCTCTAGAGCCTCATCCTCCCCGGTATCGCCGAGAGCCTCTTGCAGTACATGCGGCTTATGCTTTTTGGCAGTCTTCGCACCTAGATCTCGCAATCTTTCAGCCTTAGATATTAGATTGCCTCGACCACTTGCGAGCTTATTCTTCGCTTTAGAATAACTCACATTAGTCGCATCAATTTTCTTGCCTAAATCCTCGATATCATCACTGAAGGCTACAAACTTGTCATAGAGTTTGCCTGCCTCTTCGGCAATTTTTTTCGCATTCTGATTCTGTTGCGCGAAACGCCATAGGTTTTGAACGGTCTTCAAGGTCGTCAGCAATGTTGTTGGCCCAACGAAAATGACATTCTTCTCGAATGCCTCATTATTCAATTGCGGATCTTCTTGAATGGCGACCGAGTATGCGGCCTCTATTGGCATGAACAAAAACACGTAATCCAAAGTATTTACGCCAATTAGATTTTGATAGCTTTTAGACGAAAGCCCTCGCACATGGCCGCGGATAGACTGAACATGAGCTTTGATGTGCGCCTCTTTTTCGGCTGGATCTTCGGCGCTAGTAAAGCCTTCCCAGGCCTTGAGGGAAACTTTGGAATCGATGATGATATCGCGTGACTCGGGTAGGTGTACGACAACATCTGGCTGCAGCCTGTTGCCGTCTTCGTCATTGAGACTGACCTGAACTTCATATTCCACGCCTTTGGTCAGTCCCGAACGCTCCAGCAATGTGGTGAGAATCATCTCTCCCCAATTGCCCTGCGCCTTATTATCACCCTTCAATGCCTGCACGAGGTTAGCAGCCTCCTCTCCGAGGCGAGCATTTAATTCATAGAGTTTCTTAATTTCTACGCCGAGAGACGTGCGCTCCCTTGCCTCGCTGATATAACTCTCTTCCACTCGCTTTTCGAAAGTTTTTATCTTTTCCTGCAAGGGATTTAGGAGATTAGTCAGACTTTGTTGGTTTTTTTCTTCAAAGCGCTTGCTCTTATCATCAAAGATTTCATTCGCAATATTTTTAAATTGAAGACTGAGTTCCTGTTTCGAATCTCGCAGCAGCGCCAACTTTTCTTCGAACTGTCCCTTCTCCATCTCAAGCGTGTTTTCAAGCACGGCGTTTTTTTGCTGCGACGTGTGTAACTCAGCTTTCGATTTTTGGAGTTTCAGAAGCGCCCAAACCAACCCCGCGGCTGCTGCAGCGGCAATAGCTAATAAGAGGATTAGGAGTATGTTCTCCATGCTAATCGCTCGATCGTAGACTAGAGGAGATTGTCATTTATCACTTGCAACAATTCGGTCATGAGTTCGTCCTGATCACCTTCCGAATCGCTCAAAGCCTCCACAGACACATCCACGACACTTCCGTTATCGAGGAGTCGAACAGCGAATGGCTGCATTTCTGCTTCCCTTTGCGCATCACCACGGCCAAACATTCGGCCGAAGAATCCGGGCTCCTCAGATTCTTCTTGGACACCTGCGAAACGGAGGCTTATGACCGACTGATCTCGATTCGCTTCTTGTATTTCGATCTCCGCGCGCTCAATAGCCTGCCGAACCTGAACCCAAGCTCGTCCGTAATTGATTCGCAATTGCAAAATTTCTTCGCCATTAGGGCTAACTATGACATTCGCCTTTCGCTCGGCTTCTATACTGCCTGCGAGCAGGCTTGAGGTGGACGCTTGATAGACATCGTTACGATCAGCTAAGTACTGCGACAGCGAATCAAGAATCTGCCGCTCTCTATCTTCCGAATCAGAAACCTCAGGCCATGTGATTACCACAGGTACGGGATCAGATCGTAAGTTTGATAGATGGCGGACATAGATTTCCGCATAGCCGGAATGGAGTCCCGGCTCGATGCTGATCCGGTATTTGTGCCGCAGAGTTGGCTCTGCATTCACTTCAACCCACGCGGTCTCTGCAATACCACTACTCGGATTTTCATAATCCAGCCCCACATTGAGGCGAGACCAGAAATCTCTCACCAAAGGCCAGACTTGCGCGGGCGTTGCATCCAATAATATCCAGCGAGCATCGCCAAGATTTTGAATAATGACGCCCTCTCTGCGGCGCGTCTCGATCGGCTTTGGCATCGGCACTTTGTCGAAAGGTGACGACTCTTCGGCCGCGGCCACTGCCTGAGGAATAACATACAGTTGATCAATGGTATAACTGTCCAAGTCATCGGGCACTCGCATTTCTGGCATAACCGGCGCATCTCGATAGTCCCCTACCCGGTCTCTAATCAATCCGTTTTCGCCAGTGATGCCTATCTTATCGAGGCCAGGAATACCGCAAGCAGTAAGCGCCGCCAATAGGCAAAATGACGTGGCAATATGGTGAAAACGGACATGTTGCATTCTATGCTTCCTAAGGAATTTCATTGCCGCCCGGAGGCAGGATTAGCGTCTCAAGTTGTGATATCAGCGCTGCGTAATGCTTCTAGCACTTGGACGTGATATTGCGGGTCAAGTTCCACGAGAGGCAGTCGGATACCTCGGGCTATTTTGCCCATTTTCCACAGCGCCCATTTCACCGGAACTGGATTGGCCTCTAGGAATAAATTTTGATGTAGCGCCCGAAGTTTAGCGTCCACTGCGAGCGCTCCCTCTTCATCTCCCGCTAAGGCCAACTCACAGGCTCTAGCCATTAAAGCAGGCGCGACATTTGCCGTAACTGAAATGGCGCCCTTTGCTCCAGCGAGTATGAGCTCACAATTGAGGCCATCTTCACCACAATAAACCGCTAGCCTATCGCCACAGCGGCGTATCAACTCTAGGCCTCTGGTTTTGTCACCTGTTGCGTCTTTGATGCCAGTGATGTTCGGATGATCCGCGAGACGGTCAACCGTTTCGATACCCAAATCACACATTGTCCGACCGGGGACATTATAAAGAATTTGTGGAATATCAACACGATCCGCTATCAACTTAAAGTGCTCATATAGCCCTCGCTGGGAAGGCTTCGTGTAATAAGGAGTCACCAACAAGCAAGCATCCGCACCTTTTTCTTTCGCTTCATGCGTAAACATCATCGCCTCAGCGGTGTTGTTTGAGCCTGTTCCGGCGATTACGGGAATCCTTCCAGCTACGGTCTCAACACAGCGTCCTATTAAGCCGATATGCTCATCAGAACTGAGCGTGGCTGACTCCCCTGTTGTACCCACGACAACAATGCCATGAGTCCCTTGTTCAACATGCCACTCCAAGAGTGCGTCGAATGCCTCGAGGTCAATCTTCCCGTCCTCGGTCATAGGGGTGACGACAGCCACCAGACTACCCGTAGGGGTCTTACGCGAATTCACTTCAGTCATCATAATCTGCCTAAATTCAAACCCTGGAAATTTACTCAGTTGGAGCCATGGTTTGATCGACCGTCCCGTCCATCAACTTACTAGGCCAAGAGTTAATCACCGCTTTCACGAGGGTCGCAAGCGGAATCGCGAAAAACACACCCGCCAAACCCCAGATTCCTCCGAACACTAGGACCGCCGCGATAATCGCGACGGGATGGAGATTCACAGCTTCCGAGAAAATAATAGGCACGAGAACGTTGCCATCGATCAACTGTAATATGCCGTATGCTATGACGGCCGTATAAAACTCACCGCCTATGCCCCACTGCACGTAAGCAACCGCCGCCACCGGGACTGTAACCGCCGTCGCGCCTATATAGGGCACAATAACAGACAGGCCGACCAGCACCGAAAGCAGTAGCGCATAATTCAAACCTAGAACTTCAAACAGCAGGAAACTCACAAGACCGACAATTAATATTTCGAGCCCTTTGCCGCGCACATAATTCGATATTTGTTGATCCATCTCGTGCCAGATTTTACTCATTAACGGCCGGTTCCGTGGCAAGAAATTTCCCGCCCATTCTATTAGCTGTGACTTATCCTTCATCACGAAGAATACGAGAATTGGAACCAAAATAAGGAATACGAGCCAATTGATAACACCCGGTATGCTGGCCAGCGAATACTCGAGTACAACCTGACCGTAGCCGCCTAACTCGCTTCGGATGCTGAGGATAAACTCCTGAATCTGAGCCTCTGAAAACAGATTGGGGTAATGCTCCGGTAATTGCATCAATGTCGACTGCCATTGACTCAACAGATTAGGCAACTCTTCAATCAGTCGGCGTAATTGATTCCACGCGCGAGGTAATAGGAAAAACAACCCGATCACGAACAATCCGAAGAATAACGTGTAGACGAGCACAAAGGCGAGTCGTTGCGACAGACCGTATTTCAGCAAGGCATCGACCAATCCCTGCATGAGATACGCGACAATAATCGCAGTCAGGAGCGGTGCCAGAATGCCGCCGAAGTAGAGAAGCACAAACAGCCCCGCAGTGAGCAGCAAGATAAGAATGATCGACTCCTCATCGTGGAGATAGCGATCAAGGAAATCTTGGACTAGCTTTTTCATGAAAACGCCCTCCATCGGGCTTCGGAACTAAGCTTTGCGGATCCAGTAGATGTACGCATCAGCATCTTTCTGGAATAGCAGGATTTCGTTATCACTCTGCGAGGCGAATAACTTGAAATCCTTTTCAGATGCGGGATCTGTTGCGATGACCTTCAGCACTTGTTCCGAAAGCATGGCATTGAGCGCCAATTTCGCTTTCAACAAGGGCATGGGGCATTGCAGGCCGCTGAGATCTATTTCAATGTCACAATTCAAATCCATCCGGCTATTTTACCAAGCATTGCCAAAGAATGCCCATGATCTAAGGCTTTAATTTTTGGAGTATTTAAGTAATATGGCCAAGTAATTAGGTGTTTGAATAGCAGCCTAGCGACACCTAGTGCCATTAGCGCACTGAATTAGGATTAAAAAGGATACTATGCATCCAATGTTTCACTTCGGAACCGTACGCGTGCCCTCTGTCGCACGGGGAATTGTTGTTTCTTCGCTACTGCTTGCCACTAACCTAAGCGTATTAGCTCAAGATTCCCTGCCTACTCTAGGGGACCGTATCTCAGGGACTGTCTCCCTCGAGCAAGAGTATTCAATCGGTCAGCAATTTCTAGCCAGCATCCGCCGAGGCGCTCCGACCATTTCGGACCCCCTTCTCAATGCCTATCTCGAGAACGTCACCTATAAGCTCGCCTCTCGGAGCCAACTCCAGGACCACAGGCTCTCATTCGTCATCATCGACAGCGAGGAACTAAACGCCTTTGCGGCACCTGGAGGCATTATTGGAGTGAACACGGGGCTATTTCTCAACGCTCACACTGAAGCTGAATTCGCATCGGTCATGGCGCACGAAATATCACACGTGAGTCAACGTCATTTCGCACGAGGGATAGATGAGGCGCAAGCGGGCCGCATCCCCCAAATGGCCGCTCTGTTGGCTAGCGTGGCGGTAATGGCAACTTCCGACTCTGGACACGGTGCTGCCGCCGTTGCTGCCGTACAGGGGCGCGCGCTCGAAAATCAGCTTCGCTTTAGCCGTAGCAATGAAGCGGAAGCGGATAGAGTCGGCCAAGACACGATGTTTAATGCCGGATTCGATCCTGAAGGCATGTCCTCGCTGTTCGAGCGGCTCATCACCATTAACCGTTTCGGGCGCAGACCGCCCGAATTCTTACTTTCCCATCCAATCACCGAATCACGCATCGCCGATGCCCGAAGCAGAGAATTCCGCTATCCCGATCGCAGCTACGAAGACAGCTTGGAATATCAAATCGTACGTGCGCGCGTGGTAGCTCATTACGCTGAGGACAAGCAGGCCCTCGTCGCCGAAATGCGTCGTGCGCTCAATAACAGCAATGATTCTTTCACGCGAGATGCTATGCGTTACGCACTGAGCGTCGCACAGTGGGAAGCTGAGAATTATGCCGGCGCTAGCGCGACTCTCGCACCTCTGCTCGCGAAAGATCCTAATCGAATTAGTTATGTAGTTACGCAGGCGGAAATATTAACCAAGCAGAACGAACCGGGGCAGGCACGCGAGTATCTGACGCGGCATATGCAAATAAACCCAGACAACCATGCACTCACAATAGCTTACGCGGAAGCGTTAATCGCAGCGCGTAACTACACCGAAGCCGCGGACCTATTAAAACGTCACGCGACTATCCGCCCTGACGACCACCACACATGGGCCTTACTTTCGGAGACCCAAGGTCAAGCCGGCAACATAAGTGAGGTGCATCAGGCTCGTGCGGAGTATTTCCGATTACTCGGAGATTTCAGTAGCGCACGTCAACAGCTGCAGTTTGCGCTGCGGATAGAAGTTGATAATGGTTCTGGGGCGGCAGTCGAGGCTCGCCTGCGTGAACGCATTAACGCCTTAGAGGATCAACAGAGAGAGTTCCAGGGTTAGGCCTTGCCACGCACCTTAAGCTGATTATCAGCGGCGAAATCGAGCATCCTCTGCAATGGCAGCATCGCCTTACCAGCCGTATCACTGTCGACGAGGATCTCGTTAGCTAGCAAGGTTGCCGGCTTCCCCGTTCCAGACGCGGCCAGCGAATCTAGCGCCTCGAGTAAGCTAGGCAGCGTATTCATCCCCATCCATGGACAGCTCGCACAGCTTCGACAAGTCGCATCGTTACCCGCCGTCGGCGCAATGATAAATTCTTTGTCCGGTGAAAGTTGCTGCAATTTGTGGAAGATGCCTCGATCTGTCGCAACGATGAATTGGCGCTGCGGCAACGATTGCGAGGCATTGATTATCTGCGTAGTGGATCCCACAACGTCGGCGATCGCTAGAACTTCGCTGGGAGATTCCGGATGCGCCAGTATCGCGGCATCTGGATACAGAGCACGCATATCGCGTAAACCCCGTGCTTTAAACTCCTCGTGAACAATGCACGCTGAATCCCAAAGCAACATATCGGCGCCCGTCGTCTCACGGATGTAATTGCCAAGATGGCGATCAGGAGCCCACAGGATTTTTTCCCCTCGCTCCATTAAATGCTCGACGATATCTAATGCGATGCTCGAGGTGACTACCCAGTCTGCCCGCGCCTTAACAGCAGCAGATGTATTGGCATAAACAACGACAGTCCTGTCCGGATGGGCATCGCAAAACTTGGAAAATTCATCGATGGGACAGGCAATGTCTAGCGAGCAAGTCGCATCCAAAGTTGGCATTATTACGCGCTTATCGGGGCTGAGGATCTTTGCCGACTCACCCATGAATCGTACGCCGCCGACCACGAGAGTCGAGGCATCGCAGTCGCGGCCGAAACGTGCCATTTCTAAGCTATCGCCGACATAGCCACCGCTTTCTTCAGCTAAATCCTGCAGCAGCGGGTCCGTATAGTAATGCGCAACCAATTTAGCATCGCAGTGATTTAGTGCGTCGAGGATACGCAATTTATAATCACGCACAACTGCATCACTTAAAACTTCGCACGGTTGAGAGGCAAGTTTCTCAAGATGTAGGCGCACGAGCTCGGTATCCGCTGCGAGGCGATCACCGATCATATGCTTATCTTGTTTTTGCATTCGCTATTCTCTTGAGAACGAATCGAAGACTTCATCTGACGACGCGGCTATGGAGCGATATAGCTGCTGAGCCTGCGGTCAATTCTAACACGATAGGATGATTTCGAGGATCTGCAGGAAGTTTGCTAGGGATATATTAACGACTGAGTGGGTCTGCTGATCGTTGAAGAGCACTCTTCGAAGGGATTGCCCCTCGGAAATCAGCAGAAAACACGGGAAAAATGGTGGGCCGTGTGCGACTCGAACGCACGACCAATTGGTTAAAAGCCAACTGCTCTACCGACTGAGCTAACGGCCCGTGAAGGGGCGGTATAGTACTATCAAATCAGAAAAAGACAAGCCCGAATCGGCACTTTTTCCAAAATTAGCGATACTTCGTAGAATCTTCTAAGCCTGAATCTAGAAAGCCCTGTCTCCGCAATCGGCAACTATCGCAGACACCGCACGCTCGACCTTCATCATCGGCCTGATAACAGGAGACCGAGAGGCTGTAATCAACACCCAACTGAGTGCCCACAGTAATTATTTCCGCCTTACTCAGATCTATTAGAGGCGTACGAAGTTCTATCACCTCTCCCTCAACGGCCGCTTTAGTTGCCAGATTCATGAGATCTTGAAATGCATTTATGTATTCTGGTCGACAATCAGGATAGCCCGAATAATCCACCGCATTTACCCCGATGAAAATCGCCTCCGCTCCTACGACTTCTGCCCAGGCTAGCGCATAGCTGAGGAAAACAGTATTACGAGCAGGCACATAAGTGACGGGAATCCCCTCTGTTTCTTCTTCAGGAACTGCGATATCACGATCAGTCAGCGCCGACCCTCCGATCGCACCCATATCAAGCGGCAAAGTCTTATGCTCGACCACCCCTATCGCTGCAGCAAGGCTCTCCGCCGCACGCAACTCGCTGACAGAGCGCTGCCCATAGTCAAAACTCAAGGCGTAGCATTCATACCCTTCTGCCTTAGCTATCGCTAGGCAAGTCGCGGAATCCAATCCCCCGGAGACAAGGACAATGGCTAGTTTTCTTTGCTCGTTCACCGCCCTTTCTCCTCGCCCCAAATCTGTTTATGCAGCTGCAGTTGCATACGCACCTTAAGCTTGTCTTCCAATATCCATTGCGCCAACGTCGCTGCAGGCAGGCTGTCGAAAGTAGGAGAAAACAGCACATCATCTACTCGTGCAGCCAAATCATATTGTAGCAACTGTGATTTTGACCATTCGTAGTCTCCACGATCACCAATGACAAATTTCACCTGATCTTTTGCTCTCAGCAATGGAATATTTTCGTATAAATTTTTCTGACTCTCCCCAGAAGAAGGAGTTTTTAAATCTAATACTACCGATACTCGATCATCTATTTCCGCAATAGATAATGCCCCTCCAGTTTCAATGGACACGGAGTAATTCGCATCGCATAGTCTAGTCATCAGCTTTATTACTCCCCGTTGAGCTAAGGGTTCACCGCCGGTGACACATACATACTCAGCACCGAACTCTGCAACCCGCTCGACAATCGAATCAATACTCAACTGTTGCCCTCCTTCGAAGGCGTAGGCCGTATCGCAGTAAGAGCAGCGTAGCGGACAACCCGTGAGTCGAATAAACACAGTCGGACGCCCAGCAGTGCGGGCCTCACCCTGTAAGGAGTAGAATATTTCGGTGACGCGTAGGCTCGCGATTCGAGTCATAAGGAGAGAAGTCGAGTGTCCGCCAGATTGGCGACGCCAGTATTCGGGAATCGGCGCTTAATATCTGTTAGGAGCTGACGCGCTCGCTGAATATTCCCCATGCCTTGATAGGCAAGACCTAGGCCATACATCGCGTCGGGTAATTTGTTTGAATCGGGGTATTGATTCAGAATTATTTCATACGCGCTGCGAGCCTCTTCAAACCTATCCAAATAGAGATAGGCTTGGCCTTTCCAATAATGTGCGTTTGTCACAAATCGCCCTTCGGGATAAAGACTCAAATACTGATCAAACTCGGCGATCGAGCGCTCAAACTCGCTATTGATGACAGAGTCGTAGGCCATTTGGTACAGCTGCTGTTCACTCAACACTGCAGGCTCTAGGGTCCCGCGTCCACGTGAGCTAGGAGCCGGGCTATCCGTAACAGTGGGAGTTGTCCCGGTTGGGGCTTGAGCCGGGGCTTGAGTCGGAGGTGCAATTCGCGAGATGGGCGTGCTTGGCGCAGGCGCAGATGTATTTGACTCGAGATCACTCAGACGCTGATCAACATCGGTGTAACGATTCAAGGAATCTCTTTGCAGCTTCTTAATCTCGAAGCCCTGTTCATCCACCTGCCCTCTCAAGGCCTGTATTTCCGCCTGCAACTGTTTATTCTGCTCGAGCAGTAGTAACAGCGCATCGTTAGCTGATTGAGAGTCTCGCCCTTGTGCTAATGCAGCCGTGCTAAAGCTCAGTGCCAGACTAACGAGCACGCCGACTACTCCTTGTTGAAACGAAGGTCGTGCGGAGGGGATAAACGCGTGGAGTAAATTCACCTTAGGAGTCCCGTGATGGCATAAACGAAAAAATGGCTAGCCCGACAAGTGTAGGCCAGCCATTCAGTAAGGGCAACGCTCGAAGCCGAACCTAGCGAGCGACTAATTCGACTCGGCGATTTCGATTATATGCGTTCTCCGACTGCCCTCTCATTGCGGGACGCTCTTCGCCATAACTAACCACTTCTATCTGCGAGCGAGAAGCACCGTTAACAATCAAGAAATTGAGAATGCTATTAGCGCGACGCTCACCCAATGCGAGATTGTATTCGCGAGTGCCACGCTCATCCGCATGACCTTCCAGGCGCAGATGTTTGCTCGGATTCGCAGACAGGTCGCGTGCGTGATAAATCAGAGTCTCGCGATCGGCCGTACGGAATTCAGCGATATCGAAATCGAAATAAAACACCGTTTGCCGCAGCGCATTTTCTGCTTGAATTTGTTCCTGTGAGAGGCGACCACTCGAACCTGCGCCACTTGCCTGTGCGGCTGAGCTGGCACCTTGACTCCCTTCCATGTCGCTAGAATTCGCTAATTCCCCTTCAGCATCGCTGGATGACTTACATGCGGCTAGGCTTAACAACATCAAACCTAGGAGACTTGCTTTAATAATGTTTTTATTCTGCATCATCGAGCCCTAACCTCTTTCACTAAATATTAGACTTACCATCCTTCTAGATCGGCGGCCTAGAGAAAAACTTGCAGAAACTTTCAAGGCTTAGTTAAGAAAAGGAGACCAAGCGGGTTCACGCACATCACCAATAGATGAAGGGAGGCGGAATTTCACCCGACCATCAATAGAGACAGCATCTAGCACGCCTCGCCCCTCGAACTTTGTGCCGTACATAATCATACTGCCGTTCGGCGCAACACTCGGCGATTCATCGAATGATGTACTGGTCAATGTGATGACTCGCAAAGTCTCCGTATTCATAATCGCAATATGATACTGCGTACTTTGCCTAGTCTCTCGACGCACATGAACGAGATTGACGCCATCGGGCAAGAATTGCCCTTTGGCACAATGGAAACAGTCGTAGGTCAGACGTTCTACATCGTAGGAATTCGCCCCTAATTCCATTTGATAAATCTGTGGCTGACCTGTCCTATCAGACATAAATACCAAGGACTTGCCATCCTTAGACCAGGCCGGCTCTGTATCAATTGCCGGATGATCGGTGACTCTCATCAGCTGATTATTGATGAGGTCCTGAACGTAAATATCAGGGCTTCCATCTTTTGAAAGCACCATAGCCAACTTCGTACCATCCGGAGACCAAACAGGCGAGCTGTTTATGTTCGGATAGTTCGTTATCTGCCTGCGCTGGCCCGTTGCTATATTTTGAATATAGATTCTCGGCAGGTCTGTCTCGAATGACACATAAGCAATTTCAAGTCCATTAGGTGACCAACTAGGCGACATGATGGGCTCACGAGACTCAAGCAACACTTGTGCACGCTGCCCGTCGTAATCTGACTTTTCTAATCGAAAATAACTAAGTTCTGGATTCACATACTCGCTGACCACATAGAGTATTTCGGTGGTAAATGCGCCGCGAGTGCCGGTCACTAATTCATAGACCACATTGCTAATTTCATGGCCAATATCGCGCAGCTGTGACTCAGTGCCAGTCAGCACTTCGCCCGCGAGTTTCAATTCACGGTTGATATCGAAGAACTCATACTGCACCTGGATAAGCTGACTGCCGGGAGATCGCTGAATGCGACCGACGAGTAAGTAGTCCTGCGCGAGCACATTCCAATCTCGATAATAGACTTCCCTCTCCTCGCGCGGCATCGCCAGCATATTTGATGGCGAAAGGGCGCGGAATTCACCGACCTGCTCGAGATCATTCTTCACTATTTCAGCGACGTCTTCGAACAACACGCCACTCCCTTCCCAGGTAAATGGCACGACAGCGATTGGAATCGGGTTATCGATACCCTGTGTGATCTGGATGCTTAGCTCGGCCTTAGCAACGGAAAATCCTATTGAGACGAGCAGAAGAATAAGAGAGCTTGCGCGCTTGAAATTTATCAATTAAGTAAATCCTCTGGCTGAAAAATGAGTGAGAGCGTGCGGAAATTTTCGTTAAAAACTCTAATAGGCAATGCCGTGAGCTCACTAAAAGGAGCCGCACGATACACGGCGTTCTCCGCCGAGCGATCGAACGCGGGATCACCACTAGACTGAGTAATGGTTGCATCTATTAGCTCGCCGGTGGGCAGCATTCTGATCTGAATAACCGCCCGCATACCATTGCGCGCGCTCGGAGGGCGCGACCAGTGCTCGGTTACTAATTGCTGGATAAGGCCCGTTGCACTTTGGATGAGCTCAAACTCACTGCTAGCAGCCTCGGCTGCGGCGGCGTCAGCGGCGGCTTCCCTATCACGTCGTTCACGTTCTGCACGCTCCTGGATCTCTCTCCTTTCGCGCTGTTCCCGCTCGATTTGTTCACGCTCTCGTCGATCACGCTCAGCGGCTTCCGCTCTAGCCTTCGCTTCCGCTTCACTCTTCGCTTTAGCTTCAGCACGTGATTTGGCCTCGGCTGCTTTCCGCTGCTCGGCTATACGCTCCTGCTCGGCGCGTTTCGCCGCAGCCTCTTCATCACGGCGTTTTTGCGCGGCGGCTTCTTGGCGCTCACGCTCGCGACGCTGGTTTTCAATACGGCGACGCTCCTGATTGCGCTGATTGGTGACCTGAGGATTTTCCTCAATGAGTAGCGCTTTGATTACTGTTGGCTGTACAAGCTCTAGAGCTTGGGATTGGCTGTGATTCTGCAAATACAGCAGACCGGCGAGCAGCACACTATGTAGAGTGATCGCGATAACAACGGCGAGCGGATACCCATTGAGGATAACCACCGTAGCCACCCCCTCAGATTTACCGAATCCCAATTGTTCTCGTATCGAGCGCATACTAATTCTCTTGTCTGGGCTCTTATAAAGATTCTAATGGTTTAGTTATGAAATTGGGGTTCGCAACACCCGCCGCCTGCAGTGTCGTTAGCAGCTGTATCATTGCTCCCCAATCTGCAGTCGTGTCTCCCTCGACTAGCACTTGGATCTCAGGATTCGCAGATACTATTTTCCCAACCTGTTCGCCAACACCCTCTAGCGTAGTCGACTGTCGGTCATCTCCCGTCGCACCTAGACTCAGGTAATATTCCCCCGTCGAAGTTATAGAAACTACTAAAGTGGCCTGATTCTCATCAATGTTTAAGGGCTCGTTATTGGCCTGAGGCAATTCAACCTCGATACCCTGATTAAGTAGTGGCGCTGTCACCATGAACACGATTAGGAGCACTAGCATCACATCGATATAGGGAACGACGTTGATGTCCCCCATCGGTTTACGCTTCTTTCTTGCGATGATTTCCATAATGTTCTCGACTTCTACTCGCTGTGAACCTGACGGTGCAAGATGCTTGAGAACTCATCCGTAAAGGTGATGTAGCTGCCAGTGATAGACTCCACTGCCGATGAATAGCGGTTGTAAGCGACTACCGCAGGAATCGCAGCAAACAATCCCATCGCCGTCGCGATCAGCGCCTCTGCGATGCCAGGCGCGACAACTTGCAGCGTGGCCTGATTCTGGCTCGCCAAGCCTATGAAGGAGTTCATGATTCCAATTACCGTGCCAAACAGTCCAACATAGGGAGACACGGAACCCACCGATGCCAGAAATGCGAGGTGTTTTTCTAATTTTTCCTCCTCGCGGGAAAACGCAACTCGCATGGCGCGCTGAGCTCCTTCCATAATCGCCTCACGATCGACCGAGGCTTGCTGGCGTAGGCGCATGAATTCTTTAAAGCCCGCACGGAAAATATTCTCTAAGCCCACGATGGGAATTTCATCACGCTGCATCTGAGTGCCTTCCTTATACAGTTGACTCAGATCCATTCCACTCCAAAACCTCTCCTCGAAGCTGAGCACGCCTTTTGATGCTGCATTCAGCACCATCGCGCGCTGCACGATCATGACCCATGACAAAACCGACAGCCCGAGTAAAGACAACATGACCAGCTGTACAGGCAGCGTCGCTTCGAGAATCAGGGTTATTGGACTTAATGCTTCGTTCACAGATTTTTCTCCGAATGCTAATGATTACCAGGGTCTCGAACACATTAGACAATAGTAGGCCTACGGGTATCCGCAGCTTCACCTAAGGGTTTCGGCCACTGCAGCGAATAGTTTTGTGCTTTTCGAGCGAAATCCGGATCTCGTCAACCTAGGCATCCTAGGCGACAAATACGACTACTTGATTATCAATTGGGGCAGGAAGGTGTTTCGATGGGGCGACAAAAAGACTACTTAACTGGGTCTTGCACAGACGCTGATTCACTCTGTTGATCGAATAGATCCGTACTCGTGACGGCAGGTTGCAACCCAAAATGCCGATAGGCATGCTGGGTCACGACTCGGCCGCGAGGAGTTCGCATAATAAACCCCTGCTGAATAAGATAGGGTTCAAGCACGTCTTCGATAGTATCGCGCTCCTCGCTAATGGCCGCGGCCAGACTATCAATCCCCACTGGACCACCATCAAACTTTTCTATCATCGTCGACAACAGTCGCCTATCCATGTGGTCAAAGCCATTATTATCGATACTCAACATATCCAGCGCAGACGCCGCCTCTTCCGAGCCTATCGCACCGTCAGATTTCACTTCAGAATAATCACGAACCCGGCGCAGGAGGCGATTTGCTATGCGCGGCGTACCTCGAGAGCGACGCGCGATCTCTGCCGCGCCATCGTGATTGATTGGCGTACCTAAAATACGAGCCGAGCGCGAGACTATCGTCGTCAACTCATCCAAAGAGTAAAACTCGAGACGTTGGATAATTCCGAATCGGTCTCGGAGCGGCGAGGTCAGCAGCCCTGCCCGCGTGGTCGCTCCGACCAATGTGAATGGTGGTAAATCTAACTTAATAGAACGAGCCGCTGGACCCTCTCCTATCATTATGTCGAGCTGATAATCTTCCATCGCCGGGTAGAGTATTTCTTCGATAGCAGGACTCATCCGATGAATTTCGTCAATAAATAGCACATCACCCGCTTCGAGATTGGTCAGCATGGCGGCCAAGTCGCCCGCTTTTTCAAGCACTGGGCCTGACGTGGTCTTTATGGCCGAACCGAGTTCATTGGCTATGATATTGGCGAGTGTAGTCTTGCCCAATCCTGGAGGGCCGAATACGAGCGTATGATCGAGTGGCTCACCCCGACCCCGAGCAGCCTGGATAAAAATCTCCATCTGCTGCTTTACTTCTTGCTGCCCGATATAGTCTTGCAGTGATAACGGACGAATGGCTCGATCGTGGGATTCTTCCGCTGCGGTACTGTCCGCTGATATCAAACGATCTTCTATCATCTGTCCGTCAACCCATTGAGTTCCGAATCAATAACCTAAGCCATACTCTTAAGTGCGAAACGGATCAATTCTTCGCTGCTGGTGAGTTCTGGCTGTTCTTTTTGCACAATCGCGATAGCTCGCGACGCCTGCGGCAACTTATAACCTAAGCTTAGGAGCGCTGTCTCAGCCTCTCGCGCGGCTGCGCTCGCGCTCACAGCGCTTGCGACCGAACCGTTGGCGTTTTGCCCCTGAGCAGGAGCGACTTGCTCCCAATCTTTAATTCGATCGCGCAATTCAATGACAAGCCGCTCGGCCGTCTTCTTTCCAATACCCGGCATTGCTACCAGCGCATTCACATCATTGTTTAGGACGAGTCCGACAAGCTCGTCCGGTTCGACGCTCGAGAGTATACCCAGCGCCATTTTAGGCCCAACACCATTCACTTTGATCAGCGTACGGAAGAGGGTTTTGTCTTTAGCCTCTATGAAACCGAATAGCTGCTGCGCATCTTCCCTGACAACGAAATGTGTATGTAGGGTAACCTCACTGCCGATCTCGGGCAGCTTAAACAAGGTGCTCATCGGCACCTGCAGCTCATAGGCGAGTCCGCCGACTTCGACCTGAATATCCGGTGGAGATTTTTCGATCAATGTTCCGCGTATTCGTCCAATCACCGCAAACGTTTCCTGCTAAAAGTTTTCGCGCCAGCCAACTTAATCATACTGGCTCGTGTATTTGCATGGCAGATGGCGACGGCGAGGCCATCTGCAGCGTCTTCGGCCAGTGTATCACTGATACCCAATAGCGCTTTAACCATGTGTTGCACTTGGTCCTTCGTTGCAGCACCCGAACCGACAACCGCTCTCTTAACCGCTCTCGCAGAATATTCTTCCACGGGCAATCCATGATACAGACAACCGACCATGGCGCTGCCCCGCGCCTGACCCAGCTTAATAGCCGAAGCGGGGTTCTTCCCCATAAAGACTTCTTCAATCGCTGCAAACTGGGGGGAGAACTCTTCGATCACGCTACACACGCCTTCGAAGATGGTTTTCAAACGCTCTGGCTGAGAATCTGCACTGGTTTTTATCCGTCCACAGCCTACAAACTCAAGACGGTTGCCGACCGAGTTGACCAAGCCGTAGCCAGTTACTCTCGAGCCTGGGTCTATGCCAAGAAAAATAGCCATGCCATTACCCTTGAGAGCTGAAGAATGTTGTGCGACGCCTTAACAACGCGGCCGCACCAACATTAGAGCTGAGCGGCTATTTCGTCAGAAATATTGCCGTTGTGATAGACGTCTTGTACGTCATCGAGGTCTTCCATATGATCGATCAGCTTCAATAAGGATTCAGCCCCACTGAGGTCCAAATCAGCCTGCGTCGATGCCAACATTGTCATTTCGGCATTAGTCCATTCCAAACCGGCGGATTTCAAGGCGTCCTGTACAGCGCCGAAAGTCTCTAGGCTTGTAAGCACATCAATACTGCTATCGTCATTGGTAGTAATGTCATGAGCACCCGCGTCGAGTGCGAGCTCCATGATTTGTTCCTCATCTGCTCCGGGAGCGAAACTGATGATGCCAGTACGCTCGAATAAATAAGCGACTGAACCATTTGTACCTAAGCTACCGCCATGCTTGCTGAAACAATGCCTCACTTCCGCCACAGTACGGTTCTTATTGTCGGTCAAAGTCTCGACGAGGATAGCCACCCCACCAGGACCATAGCCTTCGTAGCTGAGCTCTTCGAGGTTCTCACTCTCGGCTGTACCGGCGCCGCGGGCTATTGCTCGATCAATGGTGTCACGAGTCATATTCGCGGCAAGCGCCTTATCCATAATTGCCCGCAACCTTGGATTATCGGCCACAGTGCCCCCGCCCATCTTAGCGGCGACAGTCAATTCGCGAATAATTTTAGTGAATATCTTACCTCGCTTAGCATCCTGTCCTGCCTTACGATGCTTGATATTCGCCCATTTACTGTGGCCAGCCATCTAGATCTCCTTCAAATACTTTCTTCGTGCACTTAATCCCGCAGCATCAGACTTGCGCGGTTAATCATTCCGCCTCTGGCTTGGGCTGCTCGCGCAAACGGATATTCAATTCGCGTAACTGCTTGGTTGAGACCTCTCCTGGCGCTTCCGTAAGCGGACATGCTGCTGATTGGGTCTTTGGAAAGGCGATTACATCACGGATTGAAGTCGCCCCTGTCATAAGCATGATCAGGCGATCCAAGCCGAAGGCGATCCCGCCGTGTGGAGGACAGCCATAGCTTAAAGCGTCGAGGAGGAAACCGAATTTCTCTTGCGCTTCTTCCTCTCCGATACCGAGCACTGCAAAGACAGATTGCTGCATCTCGGGCTGGTTAATACGTATGGATCCGCCTCCCAACTCAGTGCCATTCAAGACCATGTCGTAGGCTCGAGAGAGTGCGGTGGCCGGTGAATCCTTGAGAGCTTCGACGGAACATGCCGGCGCTGTGAATGGGTGATGCAGTGAGGTCAAATTACCTTCGCTATTCGTTTCAAACATAGGGAAATCAACAACCCAGAGCGGCGCCCACATGTCTTTCACTTGCCCAAGGTCTTCCGCAACTTTTATACGAAGCGCGCCGAGCGCTTCGTTGACAATCTTCGCTTTATCGGCGCCGAAGAAAAGGATATCGCCAGTCTGCGCACCCAGCTTCTCGAGCAAAGACTGGATGACTTCCTCCGGCATGAACTTAAGAATTGGAGACTGCAAGCCTTCAATACCGGCGGCTAGGTCATTCACCTTCACCCATGCCAAGCCCTTCGCACCAAAAATGGACACGTATTTGGTGTACTCATCTATGATCTTTCGACTGATATCCACTCCATTTGGAACTCGGAGCGCAACAACCCGGCTCTCGGAATCGTTAGCTGGGCCACTGAAAACTTTAAAATCTACGTCTTTCATCAAGTCGGCTATATCAACCAGTTCCAAGTCAATACGCAAATCAGGCTTATCAGAGCCGTAGCGGTTCATCGCCTCGGCAAATGGCATTCGAGGGAATTCACCGAGATCGACATCGAGATGCTTTTTGAAAATGCCTTTAATCATGCTCTCCATCGTCGACATGATCTGCTCTTCATCCATAAACGACGTTTCCACATCGATTTGGGTGAATTCTGGCTGTCGATCTGCGCGCAGGTCCTCGTCGCGGAAACATTTGGCGATCTGATAATAACGGTCCATCCCGGCGGCCATCAGAATCTGCTTAAATAACTGCGGTGATTGCGGCAACGCGAAGAATCGGTTCGGGTGGGTACGGCTCGGTACCAAGTAATCGCGCGCACCTTCTGGAGTCGCCTTAGTCAGCAGAGGTGTCTCGACATCGATAAAGCCATTGTCATCGAGGAAGTTGCGCACTGTATTTGTCACTTTCGACCTGAAACGCAGTCGCTCGGTCATTTCGGGACGACGCAAATCAACGTAGCGATAACGCAGACGAATATCCTCGCCCACAGCAGCGTGCTCATCGAGTTGGAACGGAGGTGTCGCGGCAGCGTTGAGAACAACCAATTCCTTGCCAAGCACCTCAATTGCGCCAGTGCCTAAATCGCTATTAGACGTACCGTCAGGGCGAGGCCGAACAAGGCCTTTGACTTTAACAACGAATTCATTGCGCACCGTCTCAGCAAGCGCAAACGCCTCAACGGTATCGGGGTCGAAGACCACCTGCGCGAGACCCTCACGATCACGAAGGTCCAGGAAGATGACCCCACCATGGTCTCGACGTCGATGAACCCAACCGCAAATTTCTACTTGTTGACCCACAAAGGTCTCATTCAGTTCACCGCAATAATTGCTGCGCATAGCTATTCCCTAACCTAACCAATAGAACCCCCAGTCGAGGGTGCTTATTTGTATCAATAAATTTAATCGCTTGACGCGCTAGTTTTTGCCGGCGCGGACGCTGCAGAGCTGGAATCCGAGTCTGCAAGCTGCTTCTTTTTACCTGTTTTGAAGTCTGTCTCGTACCAACCGCCACCTTTCAATCTGAAGCTTGCCGCTGATATCTGTTTTTTCAGCTTCTCTTCGTTACACTTGGGGCAAAGCTTTAATGGTTCATCAGATATGCGTTGGATGGCCTCGAGCTCGTGCCCACATCCCTCACATCGATATTCGTAAATTGGCATTTCGTCTTCCTAAAATTACCATTCGTCCCGAACGCAATAGCTAACCGCTTAGCGAAGGCCAACGACCGCCCTCGAAAAACTGCCAGCAATTCCCTATGAGAAGCCGAGAATTATAACCTAGTTCCTAATTTAGCAGCACCCTCGATTGCGAATAGAGGACTTATCAGGGTTACTTTTTTACTCGATTACGGTGAAGTTCTAGTGATCAAGGCCAAAAACTTCTTCCAACTTTGATTTATCCCTAAAAACGCAGGGTTTAACGCTTGCTAGGACATTATGAATGTTTTATAAAGAGCGCGTTGAGTTGCTCGCGGGAATGTATTGCGTGCTTTCTCACTAAAATATCTTTCAATCTGACAAAATAAGAGAGTGGGCATGGCTGTTAAGAAATCACCTAAGAAAAAAGCTGCAGCGAAAGCTAAGGCAGCGCCAGCGGTTCGTAAAGCACCGGCAATCTCAAAGAAATACACTAAAACTGAGATTCTGAATGAAATAGCAGGCAACACAAGTTTAAGCAAAAAAGATGTTGCTGCCGTCATTGACGAATTATCAGTACTGATCGAGCGCCACATTAAGAAGCGTGCTGTTGGTGAATTCACCCTGCCGGGACTTCTAAAGATTAAATCTGTTGTACGTCCAGCTCGCCCTGCGCGCAAAAACGTACCTAACCCCTTCAAGCCAGGCGAACTTATGGATATTCCTAAGAAGCCTGCCACTACCCGCGTTAAGGTTTTACCATTGAAAAAACTGAAAGACTTCGCGGTGTAATTGACTGCTGTCCAGCCGTTTTTCTAGCTTCGCTGGGACATTGGCTTGCACAGTCACTAAAAAGGCAGCCCTAGGGCTGCCTTTTTGCTTTATTATTCACCTACCTATTTAGCTAACAACGGCAACCACCACCAAAGCCCTAAATATTTAAGGAACACCAATCCATGCGCGCCAGCCAATACTTGCTCGCCACCGTCAAAGAGACACCTTCGGATGCGGAGACTGTCAGCCATCAACTCATGGTGAGAGCAGGCCTCATACGCAAACTAGCGACCGGACTGTACACTTGGTTGCCGATGGGGCTACGTGTGCTTCGCAAGGTGACCGATGTAATACGTGATGAAATGGACAAGTCAGGCGCCCTCGAAGTTTCCATGCCAGTCGTTCAACCCGCAGAACTTTGGCTTGAGACTGGCCGCTGGCAAGCGATGGGCCCCGAACTCTTACGATTCACCGATCGTCACGAACGCGATTTCTGTTTAGGACCAACGCATGAAGAGGTCATTACAGATCTTGTACGCAACGAGATTAGCAGCTATCGCCAACTCCCTATCAATCTCTATCAGATTCAAACCAAATTCCGCGATGAGCGCCGCCCTCGCTTCGGAGTCATGCGGGCGCGCGAATTCACCATGAAGGATGCCTACTCTTTCCACATGGACCAGGCATCGCTCGACGAAACCTATCAACTCATGCATCGCACCTATAGTGCCATTTTCACTCGCTTGGGATTAGATTTCCGCCCCGTGGCAGCTGATACCGGAGCAATAGGCGGCAATGCATCGCACGAATTTCATGTGCTAGCCGAGTCAGGAGAAGACGAAATAGTCTTTAGCAGCGGCAGCGATTACGCCGCAAACATGGAAATGGCGTCAGGCATACTGCCGGAACTCGCACAGGATGCGCAGAAAAGAAGCCGCAGCGAGGCGAATACCGGCGATGCCCACTCGATTGCGGACTTATGTGAAACATTAGGCGTTGAAGCGCAGCGCTGCATCAAGACTTTAATCGTGCATGGTTGTGATGCCCAAGGCGATCAAAGCGACGAGCTGGTAGCCCTTCTCCTGCGTGGAGACCAATCGCTCAATGAAGTGAAGGCTCAAAAACTGGAACGAGTCTTCAGCCCCCTTGTCCTAGCGAGCGATGAACTTATCGAAGCTAAATTAGCCTGCAAACCTGGCTGCTTAGGGCCACTCACAGCCGACCAAAAAGCAGGCAAGATTAGCTATGTATACGCGGATAAGAGCGTTGAAGCGCTCACCAATTTCGTTTGCGGCGCAAACAAAGAGGCGACACACTGGTTAGATGCAAATTGGGGCGAAGAGCTTCGTTACGATGAAGTTGTCGATATTCGTAAGGTACAAGAAGGTGATCTCAGCCCAGACGGACAAGGCACACTAGCGATTAAACGCGGTGTCGAGGTCGGCCATATTTTCCAGCTGGGCGACAAATACAGCGCCGCATTAAAAGCCTCTGCTCTTGATGAAAATGGCAAGAGTGTAGTCATGACTATGGGGTGTTACGGAATTGGTGTGACGCGTGTTGTTGCAGCTTGTATCGAACAAAATCACGACGATCACGGCATTATTTGGCCAGAGAATATCGCCCCTTTCCGACTCGTCATTGTCCAAGTCGATGCACATAAATCAGAATTAGTGCGAGACATCTCTGAGGCCTTGTATGCGAAAGCAAACACCCTCGGCATCGAGGTGCTGCTAGATGATCGAGACAAGAAAACAAGTCCCGGCGTCAAATTTGCCGAATCAGAACTCATCGGCATCCCGCATCGCCTTGTGATCTCACCTCGCTCTCTCGCAGATGGGGTGATTGAATACAAACGCAGGGGTGGAGCCGACAAGGAACTCCTGGCCACGGAAGCGGCAGACGCATTGCTAGAAGAACTCGCAGCCGCCTCATTTTAAGGATAAGGCGAGCTTATGACATCGATTCACGAAGGAGGACTGCGTATGAGTGACTACACCATTTACCACAATCCAAATTGCTCGAAATCTCGAGCTACATTGGCCCTCCTCGAGGAGAATGGAGTCGATCCCACGATCGTTTATTACCTAGACAATCCGCTAGACGAAGACCAACTGCGTACCCTACTTAGCAAATTGGGCATTTCAGTGCGCGAACTCATTCGCAAGAGCGAGTCTGCCTACGACCAGCTGGGACTCGATGACGAGACTCTCAGTGATGCACTCGTGTTTGACATCCTCTTGGAGCACCCCCAATTGATGCAAAGACCCATAGTTGTTCACGGCGATCGCGCGTTGATTTCTCGCCCGCCAGAACGGGTTCTCGAATTACTCGATCAAGCATCAGGAACAGCCTAGTGAGCAATCCTTACGTACTCATCCTTTTTTACAGTCGCTACGGCGCGACCGAGAAAATGGCAAATGCGATCGCTCGCGGCGTAGAAAGTCTTGCCGCGGAAGACGGCAAGCTGGTCGCTAGAATTCGAACCGTGCCCGCTATTTCAGCGAACACAGAGGCGACCGAAGCAAGCGTTCCTGAAGTCGGGGCGATCTATTGCACTGAAGAAGATTTACGCAACTGCAGCGGCCTAATACTGGGCAGCCCTACGCGGTTTGGAAATATGGCTTCGCCACTAAAGTACTTCCTCGACGGCACTGGAGCATTGTGGAGTTCGGGAGCTCTCATCGACAAACCTTTCGCCACCTTCACCTCAAGCTCATCGATGCACGGTGGTCAGGAGACTACACAGCTAAGCATGGCTCTGCCCTTGCTACACCATGGAATGATCCATTGCGGCATCCCCTATTCTGAGCAGGCATTAAGCACGACGAAATCTGGTGGCACGCCCTACGGTGCAAGCCACGTCACTGGCCCAGATGGCAGCCTTCCCATAAGCCCAGAGGAAACCGAACTCTGCGTGGCCCTCGGCAAACGTGTCGCGCGTATTGCTAGCCTCCTTGCGGGCAAGCCATCATGAGCGGGAACGGCTATTTACCAGATAGCATTGCCTTTTTCCGCTTCAGCGCATTAGGCTTTTACAGCGCATTAATTCTCTTTTTCTTCATCAGCACCCCCTTAATGCTCGGAAATCTCAGCCTTGGCGTGGTCACGATAAGCTTTCTCCAGACTATCCCTTTGCTGATATTCGCCTCTGGCTTGCTACAGACTCGCATTCGAACTTATGCCTGGATGAGTTTCGTTGTACTACTGTATTTCGTGCATGCGGTACTCGTTGCATTTCGACCAGAGCAACTCATACAGGGCCTCATCGAAGTCAGCCTATGCGTGGGATTATTTGTAAGCTTATTGATATTTATTCGACGTTATCGCGAGTACTACGGCGCACCGTTATAGCTCGCTACCATCCGAGCGTGAGCTTTACCAAAGGAACGGTTAACTGACGTTGTTGTTGCAGTGTGCTTTCATCGAGCTTATCCAAAACCTCGATTAAAGCGGGCAAACCACGATCGGCTCTCAGCATGATGTAGTCGGCAACCGCGCCACTCATCGACATGCCCCGCGCCTCCGCACGGAGAATCAGCGCCTCTCGCTTTTGGGCATCATCGAGTGGACTAATCTTGAGTGTAAGCCCTGACTGCAGCCTAGATTTTAAATCAGGTAGTGCGATAGGCAGATTGGCCGGCGTTAACTTGGCAGCGACGACGAGCGACGCCGTCGACTCTTTTATGCGATTGAATGCGGTGAATAGATTAGCTTCCCAGTCCTTTAGGCCAGCGATCGCATCAAGGCCGTCGAGACAAATAATATCGAGAGTTTCGATCCCATCGAAAAGTGCCGGTGATAAGTCTTCTTTGACATTGAGGTCGACATACATCGCCGCCCTTCCTCGCGCAGAAGCTAGATGACAAGTCGCTTGTAGCAGATGCGTCAATCCAGGAGAACCTCCCCCCCAGAGATAGCAATACTCGCCACCCTGCTTCCCATTCCTCGTCACGCCTAACGCCAACTCTTTGAGCGTGTTTACGGCAAGTGTATTGTCGTCGCGTAGCAGGAAATTCTCGAACAGCGCCGAATCGTCCAGCGCGAGACCCAGGGGGAGCTGATCCTCCGCCGACAGTTTTGCCCAATCGTCTGCGTCGTCCTTCATCATCGCGTCCAACGATAATGTAAGAAGGCATCGCTGCCCGGCGCTGAATCGATGGGGATTAAATTCCTGTCTAATGCAATCAGTTCGCCTAGGCGTTGGCCTGTGCCTAATACGCGTAGATTGAGTTCAATTCGCTCAGCTTCCAATTCCGCCAAGGCAAAGTCCTCTACGATACCGAGGCCCTGAACATAACTTAGCAGTGCCGCATAATCTTCGAGGTTTCGGACACCATCGACCCGAAGTCGGACTAATTGCTCGATCGTCATCACCGAAGGCAGAGCAAAATAATTGGCAAGTTTCTCGGTCACTTGTTCGAGTGGCGACTCTAAGTATGCGCTGAGCTCCACATCCAGCCCATCGAACACCTCCACTTCTCCCTGAAACTGAAACCGCCAGAGGCCGACGAGTTCGTTGCCCGGCGTGAAATGTATTCTACCCGCGAGGATGCTATCCGGGCCGTAGCGCCGACTGGCTGCAGCGATAGCTTCCGCGTCGAAATCCCAGAGAGATCCTTCACTGAGATTCCTGCGATCTTCAAAATCGAGCACAGGGTAAATCAGCGGCAAGCCTCGCGACATTGCGAATCCGCTCAGGATGTCACTAATCTCTTGATCGAGTTCTGGGTTCATCAGCCTGCGCTCGCCTTCCGCATTCTGAAGCACAATCCACACGAGGACGCTGGGTCGGTTGCTATTCCAGATGGGAATGCCGAGAGTCCTGAGGAGCTCTTCAACAAGTGAGGGAGAGAAATCGACCTTCATTGAGCGTTGCACTGTGTCGCCACCCCCACTGGAATAACTCACCCCTTCTACGTACTCACCCGCTCTACTCAGTGCCCGCTCTACGCCAGGCACCCGCAAAGCACTGTCTGTACCAGTCAGCTTCACGATTACCGCGGATAGCGCTGCTGAAAATGCTCTCGACCTTTCAGCATCGGATTCATTGGCGACAGGCAGCTCATGACTGTAGAGCCCGGTGACTTGCAATCCGAGCGCTCGAGGGCTAATCGCCACCAATAGCACGCTCACCAGGATCACCAGCATCGCGCGCCAAAGAAGGCTTGTTGGGACTCGAGTGTGGAAGACATTCATGCGCGGAGATAATACTGCAATCTCGTAACCGAACCTAGCGGCGCAGGTCAGGCATAGCAATTCACCGCGCAGACAATGAAATAGGACTGACTGACGGCGCAGTCTTTGCTAAAATTCTGCGCCTAACGCACACAGCAAGGAATCCCTGCATGACTACTGCCAACAAAGGCGATCGTACCGCTCTTAGCTACCGCGATGCGGGTGTTGATATAGATGCAGGCAATGCACTCGTTGAGAATATCAAGGCGGTTACGCGACGAACTCACCGACCCGAAGTGATGTCACAGATTGGCGGCTTCGGTGCCCTGTGTGAAATTCCAGCAGGCTATACACAGCCAGTGCTAGTCTCAGCCACTGACGGCGTCGGCACCAAGCTCAAATTGGCGATGCAGCTGAACAAGCACGACACCATAGGCATCGATCTCGTCGCCATGTGCGTGAATGACCTGATCGTGTGCGGCGCAGAGCCGTTGTTTTTCCTAGACTATTACGCAACCGGCGGGCTCAATATTGCTACCGCAACAGACGTAGTCACGGGTATAGGCAAAGGCTGTGAACTTGCGGGCTGCGCACTTATAGGCGGTGAGACAGCTGAAATGCCCGGCATGTACGAAGGCGAAGACTACGATTTGGCCGGCTTCTCTGTAGGCGTAGTAGAAAAATCTAAGATTATCGACCCCTCTAAAGTTCAGAGTGGTGATGTATTAATCGGACTCGCTTCGTCGGGACCACACTCGAATGGATACTCACTCATTCGCAAAGTCATCGAGCGCAGCGGCGCTGATTTAAATTCAAGTTTCGGCGACTCTAGTTTAGGCGAAACGCTGCTCGCACCGACCACAATCTATGTGAAGGCGGTAGCCTCGCTCGCTCCCACAATTGATCTGCACGCCCTCGCTCATATCACGGGCGGAGGTTTCACGGAAAACATCCCACGCGTGTTGCCAGACAACACCCAAGCTGTCATCGACCTCAAGGCTTGGCAGCGTCCCCCAATCTTCGATTGGTTACAGCATGAAGGTAATATCTCCGACAGCGAAATGCTGCGAACATTCAACTGCGGTGTTGGCATGATTCTTTGCCTCGCTGAAAGCCAAGTGGAAGACGCGCTGGCGATTCTCCAGCAAGGCGATATAGCGGCATTCCGCCTTGGCCATATTGCTGAGAAACTAGATGCCTCTGCTGAATCCGTAGTCTACGCACAGTAAATCATTGAATGTCTATTTCTGAATCAATACCCAAGCAATGTTCGATAGTTGTGCTCATATCGGGGAGCGGCAGTAATTTACAAGCGCTGATCGATCACGCCGAGCACGGCGGTTATGCCATTCGCGCCGTAATTTCGAATAAAGCCGATGCTTACGGACTGACACGCGCGGCCGAAGCTAATATCCCGACCAGTGTTCTCTCACACCGTGAATTCCTAAGCCGCGAAGCCTTCGATACAGAGCTAGCCACTCTCATCGACCAATTCGAGCCAGATTTAGTCGTCTTGGCCGGTTTCATGAGGATACTGTCTGCGAGCTTCGTCAATCACTATGCTGGACGCTTGATCAACATCCATCCCTCGCTATTACCCAAATTTCCCGGCACAAACACTCACCAACGCGCTCTGGATGAAGGAGAGGAATTGCATGGCGCGAGCGTGCATTTCGTCACGGAAGAGTTAGACGGAGGTCCTGTCATAGCTCGTCGCAGCGTTTCGATTGAGGCCGGCGATTCAGCGGAAAGTTTGGCGGCTAAGGTTTTGGAGCAGGAACATCAACTCTACCCCATGGTTGTATCGTGGTTTGCCAATGGGGAACTGCGGATGGCGGATGGGCGAGCCATACACAGCAGCAAAACACTGCCTGACACCGTGCACGCCGGCTAAGATAACCACCCCGGACTACTGCAGCCGTGAGCTCTGGTCCACACCCGTTTCGAGTTCAATCGAAGCACTTTCTTCCTGCTCCTCCGAAAGGCGCTGCAATTTATATTTGCGCATTTTCTCGACCAATGTCGTGCGCCCGATACTCAATCGGTCTGCCGCTCGCGTGACGACTCCTCTGCTGTCATCGAGGGCTTTCTCGATCAGATCACGCTCCAGCCGTGCTAGATACTCCTTTAGATCGAGCCCCTTCAACGGCAGCACCTCTGCGTGGAAATTCGGTGACGCTTGCTCGGAGTTTGCCCCCTCAGTAGTGCGCGCCTGATCCACGTCAGCAGCCTCAGTTCGATCATCAACTCGCTTCTCGGTCTTCGCAGACTCACTGGCCGCCCTCAAATTAGCAGGCAGATCACTCAAGCCGACAATCCCATGGGGATGTAAGATGGACATCCGTTCGACAAGATTCGCGAGTTCACGCACATTGCCCGGCCAGGAATGATAGGAGAGCGCAGCGATGGCGGCAGAATTAAAGCGCACCGAGCCCCGGCCTTCCCGTTCTAGCGTCGCAATTAGCTCATTCAGGAGTAGCGGGATATCGCTGGGACGCTCACGAAGCGCGGGCATTTCGATGGGGAATACATTAAGTCGATAATACAGGTCTTGGCGGAACTCGCCCGCTTCAATCATTTGCTCGAGGTCACGATGGGTTGCCGCAACTATACGCACGTCGGTACGCAATGTTTCGGCGCCCCCCACTCGTTCAAAGCTCCTCTCCTGTAACACCCGCAACAACTTCACTTGCATGTCCAGCGGCATATCACCAATCTCGTCGAGGAATAAGGTGCCGCCGTCTGCCAATTCAAAACGCCCACTGCGGGCCGCCACCGCACCGGTGAAAGCCCCCTTCTCGTGTCCAAACAGTTCGCTCTCAAGCAGTTCTCGTGGTATCGCGCCACAGTTTATTGGTACGAACGCCTTATGTGCGCGCGCGGAATTGTTGTGCAGATTACGCGCGACGACTTCTTTGCCTGTTCCTGATTCGCCGGTGATCAGAACACTGACCTCGGTATTAGCCACCTGCCCCATCATCTTGCGCACGCGCTCGATCGCCTCGCTTTCACCCACAAGGCTGCGGAACATATTGTAGTCACGCACCTCGATCGAGCCTTGTAGTCGCTTCGAATGTTGGTTGTAGAGCTTAGACTTATGGATCGCATCGAGTAGTTGCTGGAAGCCACAGCTCTTCGGCAACCTAGCTATAATTTTGGCCTTAAGCGGATCTAAATCTGGTGATGAAGTGAGATCATCTGCCACTTCTTCGTTCAACAATACGATGAAGGGCAATGTGCTATCGCAGAGGCTGAGAGCCTTGAGCGCTTCTGTAACAGGAACAGTCTCGGAACAACCGACAACCGCCAAGGCAATACTCTCCCCAACCTCCGCTTCGCGCTGTGCCACTTCCACACAGTTCGCACTCGAAGCGGTCACCACTCTTTCACCGAGAAATTCTAAAATCGTCTTGAGGTCACGCAGCGACTCACCGCAATCCTCGACGAGTAGAACGACGGGACGTGAAGTGCCCTGATCTTGGCTTGAGGGATAGGCTAGCTTAGTGTCTGAGTGCATGTTTCGTAATATCTAACTACCGAGAATATAGGGCTATTTGAGTCACCAAAAATGGCTTCCGCTCATAGCTAGCGTTGAGCGGAAGAGGCATTGCGGCCTATTTTTGGCACTTCGAGTGATTAGACATCGCGTGAGCAGCAGAGTCAATTATTCCGGTCACCTCATGGTGAGCAATCACTTTAGCGCGCTAAATATTTAAAGAATTTCCGATGCGCGACGTTATAAACTAGGCTCGGAGCATGGATTAAAGTGGCTATTCAAGACCCAGTTAATGCCGCGAGACAATGTGAAACCATCATGATTTAACGACGCATGAGACCACACCTTGGATAACTCGAATCATTCAGTCAACGCACCAAGCGACGAACTACTGAGCGTATTGGCCAAGGTGCGAGACGCGAGAGCTAGCCGCGAGGAATCGGCTCGTAGCGCGAAAGATCTCGCCACCGAGCTCAGCAAACTCGAACGGCTAACCGCCGAATTACGCACCGCAATTGAAGGACTTCCCAGCATGGATATGGCGAGAGTGGTTGAACTCAACAACCGGCTCGAGAAAGGAGAATTCACGATCGATAGCAGCAAACTTGCCGACAAGATGCTTAATTTTGACCGCAAGGATGATACTGCGGGCGAAGATTAAGTTCGCCGCCACTTTAAAGGCGGGTCTAACTGCGCAAGCCGATCAAGGTCTGCAGGAACATCGACATCCCACAATACGTCGAGACAGCGATATTTAACCTTCGACTCTTCCAGGCGTTCAACGCTCATTCGCAAGATCGCCGATGTGCCCCACGGCATTTCATGGAACAGGCAGGGCATCGGTCGTCTCAAGCCTAGCAGGACATAACCACCATCCTCGGCTGGCACGAATACAACTTCCGTCCCCCTCGCCAACTCGGCCAACGCTGTTTCAATCACGCCTGAATCGATTGCCGGACAATCTGCCCCCAAGAGCAAAACGGCATCGACACCCCCCTCGCCGTCTTGCCCCGCAAAGCTTTCCTCAACGGCGTTCGCCATCCGCTCTCCGAGATCATTACCGTGCTGTACCAATGGCGGAAGATCCGCTCCTTTACCCGCGAATAAAGGGTCTTCAGCCTCACCCGCGACCGCGAATCGCCACGGCGCCAGCTGCGCTTGGGACAATATCGCCGCGACCCGCTCGACCATGGCTCGGTGAAGACTCGTTGCGCCCCCCTCTCCTAAGGCAGGAATGAGCCTAGTCTTTACTTGTCCGGGGATAGCTTGTTTCGCGAATACGACGAGACGCGCGTGCGCATACTTCATATACCCGTCCTTAGTCCTTAGGGTAATAGCGGGCATGCAGCGATTCAGGAGACTGCCCCAGGAAATAGCGCAATCTAAGATCCCACATCAACAAAATGGTCGATATTATTCCACGCTGCTGCCAACGGCGACTCGCGGTTTCAACCTTGGCAGACATGACGATTGGCTCAGCATGTTGCCGCAACCGTTTACTGATGGCGACATCCTCCATCAGCGATTGTTGCGGGAAGCCGCCTACGCGATCAAACATCTTCCGCGTCAAAAACAGCGCCTGATCCCCCGTGCAAACCCGGGTCCATCTTGCGCGTAGATTCATGAAACCGGCGATCATCTTAAAGACAAGCGCGGGATTATCGAAGCGGACATCGAACCATCCCCACTGCGCTCCAGCTGCCAGAGCTGCCCTCAGCAATTCTAACCCTCGCTCGGGCAACTGCGTATCAGCATGCAGGAATAACAGCGCATCGCCACTAGCTCGTTCAGCGCCATAGTTCATTTGCCCCGCCCTACTTGGCTTCGCTCGGCACAGCTGGTCTACGTAGGGAGCAGCTATCTCAGGACTACCGTCGTTACTGCCGCCATCGACCAAAATCAGCTCATGCCCCAGCGCACGCCAATCTTGCAGTCGCTCAAGGAAATCCCTGAGAGAAGCCCCTTCATTGAGGACTGGAATGATAAGCGATATCCGTGTCATAGCCGGCTAACTCCACATTGCCGAAAAGGGTAGCGCGGCGCAATCAAGGGGCGTAGAATCCGCTCCACCAAAATACTGGCGATACTCTTGTTGGTGCCGATAGTAGTCTTAAGCTAGGTCAGGCACCGAACACGCCACTAAGACTGGAACTAAGTTTGAATAGAGAATTCTGTGGACGCTAAGAATTTTTATATAGTCGCCTCATCCCCCAAGGATAAGAGCTTGCAAGTCAGGATCTCAGGTCCCTACTTGACCCGCCAAGCCGCCCAAGCCGATCTCTCTGCGGCAATCGATGAAGCTTTAGACATCGACCCCTGCGCCGCGAATTACGAATACAGCATCTCTAAAGTAGAAAGCCGCAAACCTGGCGTCATTCAACACATGGCTTCCCACGCCTAAATCTCGCCGCCAAGTGTAACACCCTCTCCTCACGAAACTCTCACCTAGACAAACCCCGCTAGCTCGTCCTATTCTCGAACACGCGATCAGTTCCGCAACAGTTGCATCATATAAACAAAAATAGGTAACAACCTAGCCATGAATAATCACTCTACAAACCCATTATCCTCAGTGCACGCCCTAAGGGCTTGCTTGGTTCTATGCCTCGCTTTTGTCGCCGGTTGCGCGGCACAGCCTGGTTCTTCATCACGCAGTTCATCCGGACTGGCTTTCGCGAGCCCCGAGTCTGTTGGCATTGATTCAGCGAGATTGGAGCGACTCACCCAAACGATGCAGGGCTTCGTCGATGAAGGCCGCCTTGCCGGCGTAGTCACTGCGGCAGCACGTGACGGAAAAATCTTCCACTTCGAAGCGGTTGGCAATCGTGACATCGCAGCGAATGATCCGATGGAGCACGATGATCTCTTCCGCATCTATTCCATGTCCAAGCCCATCACTGGCGTGGCGATGATGATGCTCTATGAAGAAGGGAAATTTAAGCTCTCCGACCCTGTCGCCAAGTACATCCCCGAGTTCAAAGACCTGCAGGTCTACGCGGGCATGGACGACGATGGCAATGTCCTCACCGAAGCCCCCGATCATCCGATGACGATACGCGAACTTATGAGTCACACCGGAGGACTCACCTACGGGCTATTTTCGCAATCGAAGGTCGATGATCTGTATAACGAAGCGGTGGTATTAGACCCGAACTCAAATCTGCAAGACATGATCGACAAGCTCGCCAAAATACCCTTACGCCAGCAACCTGGCTCTCTTTGGCATTACAGCGTTTCAGTCGATGTGCAAGGTTATCTTGTCGAAAAATTGTCGGGGCAACGCTTCTCCGACTTCCTAGAACAACGCATCTTTGAGCCATTAGGCATGGTTGATACCGACTTCTTCGTGCCGCCAGCGAAGGCTGACCGACTCGCCGAAGTCTATGCCCTAGGTCCCGACGGCAAACTTTCTCCGAACCGAGGTTTCGCGGGTGGCGCAAGCTACCTAGAAGAGCATGAATTCGAAGGCGGTGGCGGCGGCCTCGTCGGCTCAACGATGGACTACCTCCGTTTCAGTCAAATGTTGTTGAATGGTGGTGAATTAGACGGCGTGCGCATTCTCGCCCCGCTCACGGTCGAACTCATGCACCGCAATCAATTGCCACGCGGCATGAAAGACAGCATCTTAGGAGCCAACGGCACAACTTTCGGTCTGGATTTCGCCATCATCGAAGATCCCGTCGAAGCAGAAAGCTACTCCAAAGGTGAATACTATTGGGGCGGCGCAGCGGGCACGTGGTTCTGGGTAGATCCCGTGGAGGACATCGTCTTCGTTGGCATGATTCAACAATTTGGCAACGGCATCCCCGATGTACGCGGCACTTCTCGCCGACTGCTCTATCAAGCCATCACTCACCCTACCGGTGACTAGTTAGCTCATTTTCAAGCTCTACGAAAAAGGCGCCTATGGCGCCTTTTTTCTATTTTTTCAAACGCCCCTCCCAATACTCAAATTGTAGACAATTTAGTTGAATTATCGTTTCTATTGCTGAATAATCAGCTCCCATGAGTAATATTGTCGACAATACTGACGATCTTGAGGCGGTGGCGCCCAACGCTGACATCGCACCTATCGCGGTTTCTACGCGCGCTGACTCGGTTTTCGATCAAATTCGCACAGCTATTGTGAGCGGGGAGATTGCCCCAGGCTCCAAAATCAACGAACCCCAACTCAGCAAGCAGTTCGGTATTAGCCGCGGACCTCTCAGAGAGGCCATCCGGCGCCTAGAAGGCGCCAAGCTGGTAGAAATCCGACCCAATGTTGGCGCGCGAGTTATTGCGCTGGACACCCGCAAAGCCATCGAGATTTATGAAATTCGTGAAGCATTGGAGGGGCTAGCCTGTGGTCTCGCCGCCCAACACGCTACGGCGGAAGATTGCACCCAACTCCGCGCCCTTCTAGCTCGCCATGAACACCAAATTGACTCCGAAGATGGTAAGCGCTATTACCAGAAAGAAGGCGATCTAGATTTCCATTACCTCATCGTATCGCTCAGCGGGAATACACGACTTTTCAACTTGCTTTGTGATGAGCTCTATCATTTGCTGAGGCTCTATCGCCTCCAGACAAGCAGCCGCCCGTCGCGGCCTCAACAGGCCTTCAAGGAACACCATCGCATAGTTGATGCTATTGAAGATGGCGATGCTGAATTGGCCGATCTGTTGATGCGCCGGCATATCGCAAGCGCGAAGGCGACTCTAATCCAACAATTACGTGAATCTGAAAACGAAAATCTAGGCGCGAATCGATAAGTGCCCATTGCAATAATCCATGTCTACTAGCGAAGGTGAGAAGAAATGAAACTGTCACAAGGCGCGAAATTTCGACAAGCATTGAAGGACAACCACCCACTGCAGATCGTTGGGGCGATTAACGCCTACTGTGCCATGCTTGCACAGAACGCGGGTCACAAGGCCATCTATCTTTCAGGCGGAGGCGTAGCCAATGCATCCTACGGACTTCCTGATCTAGGGATCACCAGCCTCAACGACGTCATCGCCGACGTTGAACGTATTGGCAATGCCTGCGACCTTCCCCTGCTTGTCGACATCGACACAGGCTGGGGTGGCGCCTTCAATATCGCCAGAACTATTCAAGCGATGGAAAAGGCCGGCGCTGCGGCCGTGCATTTAGAAGATCAAGTCGCCCAGAAACGCTGTGGACACAGGCCCAATAAGGCAATTGTTTCGCAAGCAGAGATGGTTGATCGCGTGAAAGCGGCTGTCGATGCGCGCATTGATGACGATTTCGTGATTATGGCTAGGACAGATGCACTCGCAGTTGAAGGAATGGACTCCGCAATAGAGCGCGCGATCGCCTGTGTAGAAGCCGGCGCAGATGCGATATTCCCCGAAGCGATCAATGAACTCGCCCAGTACAAGCAATTCGCTGAAGCCGTGAACGTCCCTATCCTCGCGAACATTACCGAATTTGGTCAAACTCCTTTGTTCAATTCCGCCGAACTGGCGGACCAAGGTGTCGGTATGGTGCTCTATCCATTGAGTGCCTTCCGCGCGATGAGCAAGGCGGCATTAGACGTTTATCAAGCGATCGCAATCAATGGCGACCAAAACGCCGTCGTCGACAAAATGCAGACACGTATGGAACTCTATGAAGTGCTTGGCTACCACGCTTACGAACAAAAATTAGACGCATTGTTCGATTCAGAATCGAACTAATTTAACTGCGCAAATCTAATAATTGATAAGGGGGAACTTATTATGGCAGAGAAAAAATTAAGTGGAGCAGGCCTACGCGGACAAGTCGCGGGAGAGACGGCCCTGTGCACCGTTGGAAAGACTGGCACAGGGCTAACCTATCGAGGCTATGACATCAGTGAGCTCGCTGAAAAAGCACAATTTGAAGAGGTTGCCTTCCTCCTACTTAAGGGCCATCTTCCGAATCAAACCGAACTGGATGCTTATATCGCGAAATTAAAAAGTCAGAGAAACCTGCCAGACGCGCTCAAAGAAGTATTGGAACGCATACCTGCAGACGCTCACCCGATGGACGTTATGCGAACGGGCTGCTCCATGCTTGGCAATCTAGAAACCGAAACTAATTTCAATCAGCAAGATGATGCGATTGATCGGCTGCTCGCCCTTCTCCCCGCGATTATTTGCTATTGGTATCGCTTCTCTCACGAAGGTGTTCGTATAGATACCGCGCTCGAAGACTCGTCAATCGGCGCCCATTTCCTTCACATGCTTAGCGGCGACGTTCCTCGTGAACTCTTCGCACGCGTAATGAACGTCTCGCTCATCCTATACGCTGAGCACGAATTCAACGCTTCGACTTTTACTGCGCGTGTCTGTGCATCGACGCTTTCGGATCTGCATTCCTGCATCACAGCAGCGATTGGCTCCTTACGCGGTCCGCTGCACGGTGGCGCTAATGAGGCCGCCATGGAAATGATTGAGCACTGGACCAGCCCTGAACAAGCAGAAGCAGAAATTATGGGCATGTTGGAGCGCAAAGATAAGATCATGGGCTTCGGCCATGCAATCTATAGCGAATCAGATCCACGCAATGTGATCATCAAGCAGTGGAGCGAAAAACTCGCGGCGGAAGTGGGAGATACGACACTCTATCCAGTATCTGTGCGTTGCGAAGAAGTTATGTGGCGAGAGAAAAAACTATTCTGTAATGCAGACTTTTTCCACGCCTCTGCTTATCACTTCATGGGCATACCGACAAAGCTCTTCACACCTATTTTCGTGATGTCCCGCGTGACTGGCTGGGCGGCTCACGTGAAGGAACAACGGGCTAACAATCGTATAATCCGTCCAAGTGCCAATTACACTGGACCCGAAACATCGACTTGGATTGATATCGCAGATCGTTAAATAAATCACCGAATATTGCCTGGTGAACTCATGCCACGAGGCACAACATTGACTCTCTAGAAAAGGAATCTCACGTGTCAGCAAATGTAGAACTCAATAACCGTCCAGACCCCGATAAAGTACTCGTCGATATCGCCAATTATGTGTGCGACTACGAAATCGATTCTAACGAAGCCTACGATACCGCGCGTAATTGTTTGATGGACACCTTAGGCTGCGGCCTACTCGCCTTACGATTCCCCGAGTGCAGCAAACTACTCGGCCCACTCGTCGAAGGCACCATCGTTCCGAATGGCGCGCGTGTACCCGGCACTCAATTTCGCCTAGATCCAATCAAGGCGGCTTGGGACATTGGCTGTATTGTGCGCTGGTTGGACTACAACGACACGTGGCTTGCTGCAGAATGGGGGCATCCGTCGGACAACCTCGGAGCAATCCTCGCCGTTGCTGACTACTTATCCCAACAGAATATCGCTGCAGGAAAAGCGCCACTAACCATGCGTGATGTATTAACGGCGATGATCAAGGCGCATGAGATTCAAGGCATCATCGCGCTGGAGAATAGTTTTAATCGCGTTGGACTTTGCCACGTATTACTCGTTCGAGTGGCATCGACAGCTGTCGCTACGAAGATGTTGGGTGGCACACGCGAGCAAATTATCGATGCGCTATCGCAAGCCTGGTTAGATGGTTCGAGCTTGCGCACGTATCGCCATTCCCCCAATGCTGGACCCCGTAAGTCTTGGGCAGCGGGCGATGCGACGTCGCGCGCGGTGCGTCTCGCCGACTTCACAATGCGCGGCGAAATAGGTTACCCGAGCGTACTCACTGCGCCGACCTGGGGATTTTACGACGTTTCATTCAAAGGGAAAGAGTTCGAATTTACAAGATCTTACGGCAGCTATGTAATGGAGAACATTCTGTTTAAGATATCCTTCCCCGCAGAATTCCACTCACAGACCGCCGCGGAAGCGGCTGTTCGCTTACACCCCAAAGTGAAAGATCGCCTAGATGAGATCGAGAAAATCGTCATCCATACCCATGAATCCGCCATCCGCATTATCAGTAAGTCCGGACCTCTAAATAATCCGGCTGATCGCGACCACTGCCTCCAGTATATGACGGCGGTGCCACTCGCTTTTGGTAATCTCGTTGCCGAACATTACGAAGACAGCTTCCATGAAGCACACCCAATAATCGATGAGCTCCGTGAGAAAATGGAAATTCACGAGAATCCGACTTACACGAAGGAATACCTAGAGCCAGAGAAGCGTTCCATAGCGAACGCGCTGCAGGTCTACTTCAAAGATGGCAGCTGCTCAGACAAAGTCGAAATAAACTACCCCGTGGGACACCGACGACGTAGGGAAGAAGGCATTCCGCTATTAGAAAGCAAATTCAAAGCAAATCTTGCCACCCGCTTCCCGGCGAAGCGCTGCAATGAGATTTTTGAACTTTGTAAAGATCAAGAAAAACTCGAGGCCACTCCAGTCAACGAGTTTATGAGCATGCTAGTCATCTAAATAATTATTTTTAAGGGTAACCTTGAAAATAATAAATCGCGCAGCATATAGGTTCATAGGCAGTGCTCAAGAGAGGCTGTCTACGAACCTCGCCCGTCTAAGAATGGGGAGGTCAAATTAACAACATATTGCTTAATTGCGAGGATATGACATGCGTAACTTTGATTTTTCACCACTCTACCGTTCTACAATCGGCTTCGATCACCTGTCGTCACTACTCGATGCGGTAAACCGCAACGACTCTAGCCAGCCGAGCTATCCACCCTACAATATCGAACTGATCGACACGGATAAATACCAAATCACCATGGCGGTAGCCGGCTTCGTGGAAAGCGAGCTCGAGCTACAGTCAGAAAAGCAAACCCTGACTGTGAAAGGCAAAAAAGAAGGCGCAGACGGCTCACGCAACTTCCTTCACCAAGGTATCGCCGCGCGCAATTTTGAACGCCGTTTCCAATTAGCAGACCACATTGAAGTTACCGGCGCGAACCTCGCGAACGGACTGCTGCACATCGACCTGGTTCGAGTAATCCCTGAGTCGATGCGACCAAGGCAGATTCCGATCAATTCGGAAAAAGCAAAACTGGTCGACTTAGCGAAACAATCAGCGGCTTGATCACGCTAACCAAGTAGCGCGAATCAGCGTGACAAAAAAACGGCGGCAGACATAGTCTCCCGCCGTTTTTTCGTGATTCGATACGTTTCGCTAACGTAGAGAATCATGCATTAACAAATCAGGCTTCGCTCAATGAGTGTACCACTAATCCACTCTTCAACTTTGGCTCGAACCAAGTCGACTTCGGCGGCATTACCTCGCCTGCATCGGCGATTGCCATGAGGCTTTCAATAGACGTCGGGTAAAGAGCGAATGCCGCTTGCCACTCCCCTCCCTCACTGCGACGCTCGAGCTCTTTTAATCCACGAATGCCGCCCACAAAATCGACGCGACTGTCAGTACGCTGATCGACGATATTCAGCAGTGGCGTGAAGATATAATCTTGCAAGATGCTGACGTCGAGACTCGCCACCGGATCGGAATCATCAATTTTATCGAGCAAATCTGAATTCGCAGTTAATGAATACCATTGCCCGCCAGAATAAAACCCAAATTGACGCGGCGCCTCGGGACGAGCCTCTCCATCGACGAGCTCAATGTCGAAGTGCTCGGCCAGAGCAGCAAGAAACTCATTAACCGAGCTCCCGTTAAGGTCTGCGACAAGACGGTTATAATCGAGAATCTGCATTTGGTCATGCGGGAATAACACGGTTAGAAAATAGTTATAGGCCTCTTCCCCAGTATGCTGAGGATTCGCATCTTGACGCATTTTCTTTACCCTTGATGCGGCGGCGGAGCGATGATGGCCGTCCGCGACATACAGGCAATCTAAGGCATTAATTTCCTGCTCAATGGCAGCAACTAGCGCCGAGTCACGGATTACCCACAGCACATGACGCGTGTCATCGTCTGCCTGGAAGTCGTAATCGGGTTCGCCATCGGTGATACCACCGATGAGTGCATCAATCTTTGACTGCGCCCTATAAGTGAGAAAAACCGGGCCAACTTGAGCGTTCAGCGCATCAATGTGATGAACGCGATCATCCTCTTTCACCGGCCTCGTAAACTCATGCTTCTTAATCAAATCTTGATCGTAGGCCTCGACCGATGCGGCGGCGACCAAGCCAACCTGCTCGTGCTCGCCCATCACCTGCTTATAAACATACAAGGTAGGTGAGTCGTCTTGCTTGAGAATGCCTTCGGCTATGAATCGATCTAAATTCTCACGACCCTTCGCATAGACACTCGGATCATAGACGCTAAGTTCAGCGGGCATATCAACCTCTGGTTTATTGATATGCAAAAAACTGTTGGGATTATCCTTCGCGAGCTCATAAGCCTCTTCCCTATTCAACACATCATAGGGGTGTGAGGCGACTTGCGCCGCTAATTCAGCTACTGGACGTATGCCACGAAAAGATCGAATGAGTTTCATGTAAGTTCCTAAGAGACTAATGACTGGAGGCCGATCGAGGGGCGCTATTATGCCACTTTAGGAGAGCTGCATAAACGTCTGGATAAGTGGATCGCGAAGAGCTAACGCCGTAATTTCGCATCGAGCGCCCTTCGGCTGATGCTATGAGGAAATCCTCTAGAATCTAAGAAACGTATCAGTTTGCGATGAGTCTTACTGCCAAAGATGAGCTCGCCCTCCCCAAGCAATCGCCTTTCTACGAGCGCCTCGGCCATTGGCAACCAATCCTCATCATCGGGAAAGAGAAACTCTTCGACTATTTGTTCACTCACGCCGCGCCCCAATAAATCAGCTCGCAGGTGTAGATACGCGAAACCACGGGACTTTCGATAGCGGATGTAGGATTCGGTAAAGCGTGTATCCGATTGCAAACCCTGTTCTCTCAGACGATCGAGCTGCAATTGGAGTTCTTCAACTGGGACGTCGGCAAACTTACTTCTGAGTTTACGCTGTAACTCCACATAGGAGTGTTCACGACGTGCGAGCGCGTCCATCGCTGCGCGTCTAATTTGAGTCGGGAGTGCTTCCTGAACAGTGTCAACGGAATCAAACCGAGAGGAGGAATCGGCGTCGTGGTCCACGGAATGTTGGCTTCCCTGGCCCACCACGCTCTCCCCATCATCGACCGGCACAGCTAGGTCTGCGCAGTCGCAATCTTGCTTACTAGCCGTTTGACGCATCCGCTTCAACAGTCTCGTCATTCGCCGATGCGCGTGCTTCGGCTCTTGCCGCAGCTTCAGCAGCAGCCTGCGCCTTAGGATCAGCTAAGAGCTGTTGACGAATCTGCGCTTCTATCTCGGCAGCAATCGCAGGATTTTCTTCGAGATAGCATGAGGCATTCTTTTTGCCCTGGCCAATCTTCTCCCCCTTGTACGCGTACCAAGCACCGGATTTTTCAATGAGATTGAGTTTCACACCAAGGTCGATAACTTCGCCCAAACGGTGGATACCCTTGCCATACATGATCTGGAACTCAGTCTGGCGGAATGGCGGTGCCACCTTATTCTTAACAACTTTCACTCGTGTTTCGTTACCGACGACCTCATCGCCCTCTTTAATCGAACCAATGCGACGAATATCTAGGCGGACTGAGGAATAAAACTTGAGCGCATTACCTCCCGTAGTCGTCTCAGGCGAACCGAACATGACACCGATTTTCATGCGAATTTGGTTGATGAAAATCACCAGGGTATTCGAATTCTTAATATTACCCGTCATCTTACGCAGCGCTTGCGACATGAGGCGCGCCTGCAAACCCATGTGGCTATCGCCCATATCGCCTTCAATCTCTGCCTTCGGCGTTAACGCAGCAACGGAGTCAATAACCACAACGTCCAGAGCACCAGAGCGCACAACCATGTCACAGATCTCAAGCGCCTGCTCACCCGTGTCAGGTTGACTGACTAGAAGATTATCGACATCGACGCCCAAGGCCTCCGCATAGATTGGATCCAATGCGTGCTCTGCATCGATGAACGCGCAGCTTCCACCGGCCTTCTGCGCTTCGGCGATGACCTGCAGGGTTAATGTGGTCTTGCCCGAAGACTCAGGGCCATAGATTTCAACTATACGACCACGCGGGAGACCGCCTATGCCGAGCGCGACATCTAAGCCTAGTGAGCCTGTCGATATTGAAGGGACTGCTTCTCGCTCACTATCGCCCAGACGCATCATTGAGCCTTTGCCGAATTGACGCTCGATTTGAGAGAGCGCCGCTGCTAATGCCTTTTCTTTGCTTTCATCGACCATGTTTTATTCCTTGTGCTGATATCAGCCAGTTGAGTGAGACAACCGAAGCCTTGTTCCTTGAGTATTCGTTTGCTTTATCTAGCGGGGTATAACGCCCCAACTATCAGAATAGCCTCTCCTAGGCCATTCGCTAATTTTGATGTGTCTCTGTACTTTTTTACGCTATCGGCGCAAATCCAGCGCCAGTCGCTAGCAACAGAGAGGGGAAACAATCACCAATCACTGTTTATCCAAACAGTAGTTATTAAACCAGATAATTACTGTATGAACAACCAGTATATTGGCTATTTAGAAAATTCCTTTAGCGAAAACTAGAATTCTCCGCTAATTCGGACCAACAGGCCCTGCAAGGCAGTCGCCACAGTAGCCTGACGGATTGCCGCTCGATCGCCTTCGAAGTGATAACACTGAGCATCCGCTTGTTGATCGACACACCAGGCTATCCACACAGTTCCTACGGGCTTCTCATCGCTGCCGCCGGTGGGGCCCGCGATACCGCTCACCGCCATTGATACTTCGGCTTCACTCCTCGCCACCGCCCCGAGACTCATTTCCAACACCACTTGCTCGCTGACAGCACCGGGACCACCCTCGCGAAAATGGTTCGGATTGACGCCCAGCATGCGTTGTTTCGCCATGTTGGAATAGGTCACGAATCCGGCGTCGAACCATTGCGAACTGCCAGCCAGTTCCGTCAATGCCGCCGCTATACCGCCACCAGTACACGATTCTGCCGTCGCGACTACCAAGCGACGCCTCATCAACAAGTCGGCGAGTGTCTTTACCAAGTTAGGGACTGCTGTCGATTGGACGGATTCTTCATTCATGCTGGCAGTTTACTGCAGCTACAGGATTCTCTCGAGCTGTTTCCGCTAAGCCCGATCTGCTAATCTAATGCGCCTTATGGGAAACCAACATCAGCCCATCCGTACTAGCGTAAGCGAAGCAAGAGACAAGTTTTGAGCAGCACAACCCATACCAGCCAACACACCCCAATGATGCAGCAATACCTGAGCATCAAAGCTCAGCATCCTGACGGCTTGCTCTTCTATCGCATGGGCGATTTCTATGAATTGTTTTATGAAGATGCGAAGACCGCCTCGCGGATCCTCGATATCACGCTCACCGCGCGCGGCAAATCAGGGGGTCAGCCTATCCCAATGTGCGGAATTCCTTTCCACGCTGCAGATCGTTATCTCGCTAAACTTGTCGCCGCCGGCGTCTCCGTCGCCATCGGCGAACAAATTGGCGATCCTGCGACCAGCAAGGGTCCGGTAGAACGCAAGGTCGTCCGCATCATCACACCAGGCACTGTGAGTGATGAAGCATTGCTCGACGAAGGCATCGATAACTCACTACTCAGCTTGTCCGTGCAAACCAAGGTCGGAGAGATCGACGCGAGCACCTGTTTCGGCCTCGCCTCGATGAATATCAGCAGCGGTCGTTTTGTGCTCAGCGAAGTCTATGGCCTCGAAGCCATGAAAGCTGAAATTGAGCGCATTCGCCCCGCAGAAATTCTCTATCAAGAAGAGCTCGAATCAGCCCTAGAGTCGGTTCGCCACCCCGCCAAACGCAAACGGCCGGTGTGGGAATTCGAATTAGACAACGCCCGTCGCACGCTGATAAGTCATTTTAAAACGAGAGATCTCAGCGCATTCGGATGCGAGCATCTCCTTACCGCCCTGCAGGCAGCCGGCTGTTTGCTCCAGTATGCCCGTGACACGCAACGCTCAGAATTGCCGCACATACAGGGCCTCAGTGTGGAGCAACTCGAGGACAGCGTCATCTTGGATGCGGCGAGTAGGCGCAATCTCGAATTAGATATCAACTTATCCGGCGGCCGGGAGAACACACTGCTATCCGTGTTGGACACGACCGCCACCGCCATGGGAGGAAGATTGCTCTCACGCTGGATAAATCGACCGCTGCGAGACACTCAAATCTTGAGCGCTAGACAAGACATGGTTGCTGCACTGATGCAGGACTATCGCTTTGAAGCAGTGGTAGAAGTACTAAGTCAAATCGGTGACCTAGAACGCATTCTTGCACGGCTAGGTCTACGATCTGCTCGCCCCCGTGACCTCGCGAAGCTGCGCGACGGTCTTGCGCAGCTGCCGGCGCTGCAAGAGACATTGGCGAAGATAGCCTGTGAACCCCTGTCCAAGCTTGCCAGCCAAATTGCTCAGTTCCCGGAACAGCACGCCCTACTCCTCCGCGCACTCGAAGAAGATCCGCCTGTCGTAATACGAGAAGGAGGTGTCATCGCGAACGGCTACGACTCTGAGCTCGACGAATTGCGGAATCTCAGCGCTAATGCGGGTCAGTTTCTAGTCGATTTGGAAGTGAAAGAAAAAGCGCGCACGGGCATTTCTACGCTCAAGGTCGGTTATAACCGAGTGCACGGCTATTACATCGAAGTAAGCAAGGGCCAAGCTGGGGCAGAAATGCCAGCGGACTACATCCGACGACAAACTTTGAAGAATGCTGAGCGATTCATCACGCCTGAGCTCAAGGAATTTGAAGACAAGGTGCTGAGCGCAAAGAGCAAGTCACTTAGCCGTGAAAAGGCGCTCTACGACGAACTGCTCGATATCCTCGCGACAGAGCTAGGCGCTCTGCAAGCTAGCGCCGATTCCCTAGCACAATTGGATGTACTCAATTGCTTCGCCGAACGCGCAGTCAATGGCGGCTACTGCAAACCCTGTCTCGACTCCGAGCCCGGCATCGAGATTGTAGAGGGACGACACCCTGTGGTGGAAAGCGTCAACAGTGAGCCCTTCGTCGCCAATGATGCACGCCTCGATCGTGACTGCAAAATGCTCATCATCACCGGCCCTAATATGGGTGGTAAATCCACTTATATGCGACAGACAGCATTAATCGTATTACTCGCATTATGCGGCAGCTTCGTACCGGCGACTCGCGTACGACTCGGCCCCATCGATCGAATATTTACTCGCATCGGCTCCGCTGACGATCTTGCCGGGGGACGATCCACGTTCATGGTCGAGATGACTGAGACCGCGAACATCCTCCATAACGCCACACAAGACAGCCTCGTGCTTATGGATGAGGTGGGTCGCGGCACGAGCACCTTCGACGGCCTATCTCTCGCCTGGGCGGCAGCCGTTTACATCGCGCAGCGCTTACATGCCTACACCTTGTTCGCGACTCACTATTTCGAACTCACCAGCCTGCCGGAAGAATTTGATGAAATCGAAAACGTTCATCTGGATGCGGTCGAGCATGAATCAGGCATAGTCTTCATGCATGCGGTGAAGCCTGGGCCTGCGAACCAGAGCTATGGATTGCAAGTGGCTCAACTCGCCGGCATTCCAGCCGCTGTGATCGACAGCGCACGCGGCAAATTGGCGCAACTTGAAGCTGAAAGCCATGCAGGAGGGGCGACAAGCCAAGCGGTTGCCAGCGCCAGACTGAGCGACAAGCCTGCTGACACTGTCGGGCCCTATCAGAGTGAATTATTCGCGTCCGCTCCCCATCCTGTTGTGGACATGCTGGAAAAACTCGAGCCCGACGATCTCAGTGCGAAAGAAGCCCTCGCAATACTCTATGATTTGAAAGCCAAGCTTTGAGCAGAGAGCCCGATTCACTGGGGCATGGATTCGAAAAAGCTGATAGAATTCAGCGCAGATTTCGCGAGGACGCGGCGCCAATAGAGCCACTCGGCTACTAACGATCAAGACGGTGCGCGCCAAAAACATTAAGCATTTAGTAAGCATCAAGATAGTGCGGAGAGAACATGACATTCGTAGTAGGTGATAACTGCATTCGCTGTAAGCACACAGACTGTGTGGAAGTATGCCCCGTAGACTGCTTCTACGAAGGGCCGAATTTCCTAGCCATCCATCCCGACGAGTGCATCGACTGCGCCTTGTGCGAACCCGAATGCCCAGTGGACGCGATTTACGCCGAGGATGAACTCCCGGAAAACCAGCAGCAATTCCTCGCGCTAAATGCGGAACTTGCCGAAGTGTGGCCGAATATTACTGAGAAAAAAGACGCTCTTCCGGAAGCGGAAGAATGGACTGACGTCGAGAACAAACTCCAATATCTCGAACGCTAGGCTAGCGCGAGGGCAGCAGTTTAACTGGGTCTATAGACTTACCGTCCTCGCGAATCTCAAAATGCAGCAGTGGATCGCCCGCGAGATTCGTTCCCGCCTCGGCGATCCGTTCGCCCGCCCGCACTTGCACACCTTCCTCGACCAACATCACACTATTGTGCGCATAGGCACTCAAGTAACGGTCGTTGTGGCGCAATATAATTAGATTGCCCGAGCCTTGGACGCCCCGTCCTGAATACACCACTTCGCCGTCAGCCGCGGCCATAACGGGATCTCCATTTCGTACAGCGATATCAATTCCCCTAGCTTCCCCACTGCCAAAGCCGCGTAACACGCGTGTAGTCTCGGTTGGCCATTGCCAATTTGGCGATCCCGTCGCGATGCCAATCGCACGGCGTATTACGCCTCCCCTCCCCAATGTTCCAGCCTGAGCTTGTGCAACCCCATTGTTACGCACCGTTGTGCCTATGGCTGTTGTTCCACCTGTCACTACCGGCGCAGCAATCGCATCGAGCAGCAGTTCTTGACCCACAAAGATAGTATAGGGCGCTCGAAGATTATTCGCCTGAGCCACCTCGCGGAAATCTAAATCGTATTCGAAGGCGATGGAATATAAGGAATCACCCTCTCCCACACGGTGCATCCGTGGATTTGCCGCTGCCGGCTTACGAGAATTCGCAGACGATTCTATCCGTCGCACCGGCTCGCTGACGCGCACCTCGGCTGGGCGGCGAATATCTGCCACCGGAGTCACATCCCCTGAAGAGGATACAACCACCGCAGAACTCGACGGCAGACGTAACTGACTCTCTGGGGTCGAACTTGTCACGATTAAGGGCGGAGAAATCACCTGCCGATCTCCCTGATCAGCAATCGGCGCCTCATAGCTGCGACAGCTCGTGAGTAACACCAATAAGGTGAATCCAACAGCACGATAAACCCGCATTCTTCCTTTCCTCTCAAACCCTTAGCGCACTCAGTGAATCAATCTGCCGCGCTGTGAAATCTCTCGAAAAACCAATGAAGCACAAGCACCAAACATACGCCTGAAAAACCCACCACCAACGCCGCATTGAGTTCGGCGCTGCCACCACTTGCTATCGCGAAGTCTGTCGGCCAAACAGGCTGCATATCCACACGCCATGGCCAAATAACTGACAGCGAACCAAGTAACAAGCCGCAAATCAAACTGTAGGTCTGACCGCGATACCGATGTAACACCCAATCTAACAAGCGCGAAAAAACGAGCAAGCCCACCGCACATCCCAAGGCAAAAATCGCGAGGGGCAAGACATTAAATTCGACCACCGCCGCGAGCATCGGTTCATAAACACCAAGCAAAATAAGCAAAAATGCACCCGACAAACCCGGTAATAGCATGGCACTAATCGCAATCGCTCCCGCCATGAATAAAAACAAGACCGAGTCATGTGTTGCCCCAGGTCTCACCCAGGCTAAACCCAAGGAACAAAAGAAGCCGAGTAATAGCAATAACACACCCCAAAACTCGGTGAGCCGATACTCATGCCGCAAGAGCACTAATGCACCAATGACCAAGCCAATAAAAAAGCCACCTAGGTGTATCGGATAATGCTCGAGCGCATAAAGCACCGTATTCGCCGAAATCAGCAGTCCACCCAACATACCGAGGGCGAGAGGCAAGAGGAAGAAACCGTCCACCCTCTCCCAAGCACGCCTCAATTCACCGCCCAGCAGCAAGCGCAATGCGGTTAGATCCAAGCTGCTCAGCGCGGCAATTAGACGGTCATAAATCCCCGTTAACACGGCGATTGTGCCGCCTGAAACCCCTGGCACCGAATCGCTCATGCCGATTAGCACCCCCTTCGCCATCAGCAATGACCATGTAGGGAAGCGGGAGCCCTTCTCATTCATCGGTTCTGCACCTGCCCGACAAGCAATGGCACGAAACGGACATCTTCTAATTTCTCGCGTTGGAAATCATCACCGAGACGCGTGATGAGCTGCAACTGCTGCACTTCACCGCCAACAGGAATAACTAATCTGCCACCGTCCTTGAGTTGAAACAGGAGTTCATGGGGGATTGTTTGTGGTGCGGCCGTGGTGATAATGGCATCAAACGGCCCATTACGTTCCCAACCGAGACTGCCATCGTCGTGTTTAAAATCGATATTACGGAGCCCCAGCAATTTTAATTTTTTGCGCGCTTTATCGAGCAGTGGCTTAATCCGTTCGATCGTCGAAACCTTCTTCGCCAAGCGAGCGAGCACCGATGTTTGATAACCACAACCCGTCCCTATTTCCAGCACATTGGTCAGTGGGCCGCTACGAAACGCAATCTCGGTCATGCGTGCGACAATATAAGGCTGGGAAATGGTCTGATTAAAACCAATCGGCAGCGCGACATCTTCGTAGGCTCGATGCGACAGAGCCTCATCCAAGAATATATGACGAGGCGTGGAACGGATCACATCTAAGACCTCCATGCTCGTAATTCCTTGATCCATTAAACGGCCAAGCAAGCGCTCGCGAGTCCGTTGAGACGTCATTCCTATGCCACTTAGATTGGGGCTCGATTCTGTTCTAAAGCTCATGTTTACTTTCTCAGCGCTGATAAAAACTCAGCTTTCATGCAATTGGCAAATTTCCCGCAGGAGGCTAGTGGCATAAGCCCCACGCGGTAAGATAAATTCAAGACATAAGTCATTCTGGGTATGTGATTCGACACAAGAGGGCTCCCAGTGCCAATGCATATCCGTCACAGCGAATCGCAAGGGCCGGCGAGCATAGTGCAAGCCAAAAGCCTTGAGGCCCTGTACCAGGTAGTCGAATTCTTTCAACACCACCTCTTCAATATCGGCAGCTTGCGCGATGCTTACATATTTATCTTTCGCGCCGATGAGCCCAGGTAACGGCCCCGTTGGGTGGATATCCATGCACTGCAGACGCTCCTGCAGCTCACCCCCCCACTCCTCATCCGGCCTAAGCACAAAGCATCGCCCACTGCCGTCCAAACTCAGCACATCTCCCTCGAGATACCGAGCCCAGCTGTCCGCCCTAATGCGTTCAGAAAGCACTTGATTAAAAAGATAGGCTCTCGCCGCAGAAAATAAGAGTCCTCGTTTGAAGCGTGGTAATTTACGCGCATCCGCTGAGCCGCCTGCGAGCACGCTCTGCATAAGCGTAGACACCTGCTTGAGATTGCTCATCTGCGCACCGAAGCGTTGAGAGCCAAAATAATTGGGGACGCCCTGAGTAGAAATGGACTGGAGTCTGCGCTCGAAATCCGCAGGCTCACCTTCGCAATTCCGCAATCGGAGCCGGAAGTGATTGCGCGCATGGCTGCCTATCTTGAGCTTGCGTGAATTACGCGCAGTGGAGAGGATACAGATCTTGTCATCTTCGAGATCGGCCAGACGGTGCTCACTCTCTTGCGCGAGCTTGACACTAAACCATTGGCTGGTTTCGCCGCGCCGGTCCTTCATGCCAGAGAAGCCGACATCAGACAGCTTCGCAGCGGTCACCTCAGCAAGTCGTTTCGCTACGTCTATAGTCGAGGAATCGGTTTTCCTTACCCGCACGAATACGTGCTCGCCTGACCCCGTCGGCTCGAAAGCCAACTCTTCATCCACCTTAAAATCGACGAACTCGTGCTTAATTACGGCGCCATTGTCGGGCTTGCCCAACGCGTAAGCCAGAGACGCTAAAGGCCGCAATGCGGCATGCGTATTCGAGGTTTCGGCACTCATGCGCTTGGGTAGAGCAGAACAATCGCGTGGCACGCAATCCCTTCACCGCGGCCGATCGCCCCTAGTTTCTCTGTAGTCGTCGCTTTCACATTGAGCGTTGAAACGTCAACGCCCAGTGTCGATGCAATCTGCGCTCGCATGGCATTCCTATGGGGGGATAACTTAGGCAACTCAGCGACTACTGTAATATCGGCGTTGGCGAGACAGAGGCCACGCGCCGTCACCAATTGCCAGACCTGCTCAAGCAGCTTGCCACTCGAAACTCCGCTAAATGCGAGATCAGTATCTGGAAAATGCAAACCTATATCACCTTCACCTATCGCACCCAAGAGCGCGTCACAGAGTGCATGGAGCACCACATCGCCATCCGAGTGCGCCTCGAGACTCATGGCATCTGGCAGCGTGACACCGCCAAGCACTAGAGGCTTATCGGCAGTCGCCGTTAGGGCGAAGCGATGCACATCGAAACCATGCCCAACTCTAGGATTGAGAATCTTCGACATAGTCATAGTCCTCACAAATCTCGTTTTAAAATAGCTTCAGCAATAATGAGATCGCTGGGGTGGGTAATTTTTATATTGGTTTTGCTGCTCGGCACTAGCAGCGGCGAATAGCCTCGCCGCTCTAGCGCCGACGATTCATCCGTAATGCTGGCGCCTTCATCCGCCGCCGATTCTAGGGCATCGAGCAGTAGTCCAACGCGAAACATTTGCGGCGTCAGGGCATTCCATAACTCAGCTCGATCTACAGTCTCCCCTACTCGCTGACTAGAGTCAGCACATTGGCGCTTTACCGTGTTATCCATCGCCGAGACCAACAGGCCGCCGACCTCGTCCTTTCGCACTGCTTCGATTAAGCGGGCTATATCTTCACTTTTCACACAGGGCCGCACTGCATCGTGCACCAACACCCAGTCATCCCGACTACCTCGTTCGCTGATGGCCTTTAGAGCATTACAAACTGAGTCCTGACGCTCACCACCGCCTAGGACGGATTCAACACGGGGATTACGGGAACATTCGAGTGATTGCCAAACGCCATCTTCAGGACTGAGAGCGACGAAAATACGTTTTATATTGGCTTGGGATAGCAATGCTTCTAGCGAATACTCGAGCACGGATCGATCGAGCAAGGGAAGATATTGCTTAGGCGTGGCCGCACCGAATCGGCGCCCTACTCCAGCCGCGGGAACGATAGCCCAGATTGTCATCTGTCTCTCCTTGAGACTATGAAACCGGACGAAGAGTTGAACGCAAGCAGCAAACGCGGCGCTGTGTTTCGGGAAATGGCGTGCACTTAACGCCCTGGGACGATCATATAAAAGGTTTCGTCCTTTTCGATCATTCCCAACTCAGAACGCGCACGCTCCTCAACCGCTTCCAGTCCATTCTTAAGATCAAGTACTTCGACTTCAAGCACCTGATTGCGACTCGCCAACTCTTCGTTGAGTCGCTCCTGAGCAATCACATCGGTCTCAATGACGCCTAATTCGTGCACGCTATTATCTCCTAGCCAGAGTTGGTACTGGAGAACTATCAAGAACACGAAAAATACGCCAATGAGCTTTTTCACTGTTTCACCTTAACGGTTGAAGCGAGAGAATTCCGCAAGACCTCGGTAGACCGAAGCAGCGCCGAGCTGCTCTTCTATACGCAGCAATCGATTGTATTTAGCCACTCGATCGGAACGACAGAGCGATCCTGTTTTAATTTGGCCAGCCGCTGTCGCTACGGCGAGATCAGCAATGGTAGTATCTTCCGTCTCTCCCGAGCGGTGCGAGATCACGACTGTATATCCAGCTTTCTTCGCCATGTTTATCGCTGCCAATGTTTCGGTCAGTGAACCAATCTGATTGAATTTAATCAGAATTGAATTTGCGATACCTTCGTCGATCCCTCGCTGCAGAATCTTAGTGTTTGTGACAAACAAATCGTCACCCACTAACTGAACTTTATCGCCTAATTGCGCCGATAGTTTAGCCCAGCCGTCCCAGTCGCTCTCATCCATACCATCTTCGATTGAAAGGATTGGATAGCTGGCACTCAATCCCGCGAGGTAATAGGCGAAGTCTGCAGGAGCGAATGCCTTGCCCTCACCCTTCAAATCGTAGATGCCATCGGCGTAAAATTCAGAAGCCGCACAGTCTAGCGCGAGATGGATATCCTTGCCCGCTTTGAGGCCAGCGAGGTCTATCGCGGTAAGTATTGCATCCAGTGCCGCCGCATTAGAAGGTAGGTTCGGCGCGAAACCGCCTTCATCACCTACCGCCGTACTTAGGCCCTGCTTAGCTAACACCGACTTCAATGAATGGAAAATCTCAGCACCGTATCGAAGCGCCTCCGAAAAATTCGGCGCACCGGTAGGCTGAATCATAAATTCTTGGATATCGACATTATTATCTGCGTGTTCACCACCGTTGACGATATTCATCATAGGCACAGGCAGACTATACTGACCTTCCGTCCCATTTAACTTCGCGATGTGTGCATAAAGTGGAATTTGTGCCGATTGTGCCGCCGCCTTAGCCGCGGCCAAAGAGACAGCGAGAATTGCATTAGCGCCTAGCTTCGCTTTGTTTTCGGTTCCATCAAGCTCGATCATGACTGCGTCGAGACCGGCTTGATCCATCGCATCATGCGACACTAGCGCATCTTTGATCGCCCCATTCACGTTCGCGACCGCGTTGAGCACACCTTTGCCGAGATAGCGAGACGGATCTTTATCACGCAATTCCAGTGCCTCTCGAGAACCTGTTGACGCCCCAGATGGCGCACAGGCGGAGCCGACTATGCCGTTTTCAAGCACGACATCTGCCTCAATAGTAGGGTTACCCCTGGAGTCCATTACTTCGCGTGCGATGATGTTCTTGATGATTGACATGAGAATCCCTTACCTATGTTTATTCATTTTCCAATCTAGGGCTCGCACGCCGCCTAAGCGGTATCGAGCACATCGAAACTTTTAATTAATGCGTCTAGAGCCTTCATCTGTTGCAGGAATGGCTCGAGCTTGTCCAGTCGAAGCGCGCAGGGGCCGTCACATTTCGCCTTCGCCGGATCGGGATGCGCCTCGATAAACAAACCCGCTATACCCTGTGACAAACCGGCAAGCGACAAAGAAGTGACATCTGCGCGTCGACCGCCGGCGGCATCAGGCAGACCTCCGGGCTGTTGTAAGGCATGCGTCGCATCGAACAAAATTGGATAGCCAAACTTCTTCATGACCGAGAAGCCGAGCATATCGACGACCAAATTGTTATAACCGAAACTGCTACCTCGCTCACACAACATGAGGCGCTCATTACCAGCCTCTTCGAACTTGGTGAGGATGTGACGCATTTCCTGAGGCGCTAAAAATTGCGCTTTCTTAATATTGATTGCCGCGCCAGTCTTCGCCATTGCCAAGACCAAATCGGTTTGACGTGAGAGGAAGGCTGGCAACTGAATAACATCCGCGACTTCTGCAGCGACTGCGGCCTGTTCGGCCGTATGCACATCAGTGATGACCGGCACATTGAACTGTTGTTTTACTTCCGCCAACCATTTGAGCCCCTCATCGAGCCCCGGACCACGGAACGAATTGATCGAAGAACGGTTCGCTTTATCGAACGAAGCCTTGAACACAAAAGGAATAGCTAGCTTATCGGTTACCCGCTTAAACTCCTCAGCAATTGTGAGTGTAAGGTCACGTGATTCTAAAACATTCATCCCACCGAAAAGAGCAAACGGCAATTCGTTTGACACTTGCAAGTTGTCGATGCGTATCGTTTTAGATCCCATCATACGCCTTCCGTCGATCGCGACTGCTCGCTAAACGCGATTCCCGCCTTGATAAATCCAGTGAAGAGTGGATGTCCGTCTCGTGGCGTAGAAGTGAATTCCGGATGGAACTGGCAACCCACAAACCATGGATGATTGGGCACTTCCACTACCTCAACTAGCATACCGTCTTCCGACTTACCGACCAATTTAAGCCCCGCGCTTTGTAAAATATCGAGATAGTCATTATTAAATTCGTAACGATGACGGTGACGCTCGCGAATATTCTTTGAACCATAACAGGCATAAGTCGTAGAGTCTTCGTCGAGCACGCAACCTTGCGCACCTAGTCGCATCGTTCCGCCAAGATCGGATTCCTCGTCGCGGAATTCAGTCTTCCCCTGTGACGTTGTCCATTCACTAATCAATGCGATGACTGGATTATCGCAACTAGGCGAGAATTCCGTGCTGTGGGCGTCTTTCAAGCCGGCAACATTTCGTGCGTATTCGATAACAGCAACTTGTAAACCGAGACAAATACCGAGGAATGGAATCTTATTTTCGCGCGCATACTGCACAGTCATGATCTTGCCTTCGACACCGCGCTCACCAAATCCCCCCGGCACTAGGATTGCATCGAAGCCCTTCAGGATATCGACGCCTTTATCCAGCACATCGGCCGAGTCGATATAGGTGACCTTAACTTTCGTCCTGGTTTTGATGCCCGCATGCGTGATCGCCTCATTCAGCGATTTATACGCATCGAGCAACTCCATGTATTTGCCAACCATCGCGAGATTAATTTCGCGCTCTGGATGCAATTCTGCCTCGACGACCTCGGCCCACTCTGATAAATCTGCCGCTGGGCAATCTAAGTGGAATTTCTTAACGACGATGTCATCCAGGCCGGCAGCGCCCAAAATAGACGGAATTCGGTAGATAGAATCGGAATCTGGCAGGGACACCACGGCGGGTAGCTCAACGTTGGTGAATAGCGCAATTTTCTGGCGAGCAGATTCATCGATTTCTGAGTCAGATCGACAAATGAGAATGTCTGGTTGAATACCGATCGAACGTAATTCTTTGACAGAGTGCTGCGTGGGCTTTGTCTTAGTCTCACCGGCTGTGCTGATGTAAGGCACGAGCGTTAAATGCATAAACAGAGCACGTTCTGAGCCAAGCTCCACGCGCATCTGGCGGACCGCTTCGAGAAAAGGCTGTGATTCGATATCACCCACCGTGCCCCCGATCTCAACTAAGGCCACATCCGCACCGTCTGCACCGAGAACCACGCGACGCTTAATTTCATCAGTAATATGTGGGATCACCTGAATTGTGGCGCCGAGATAGTCACCACGACGCTCACGCTTAAGCACTTCCTCGTAAACTTTGCCAGTGGTGAAGTTGTTTTTCTTCAGCATGGTTGTTCGGATAAATCGCTCGTAATGACCGAGATCCAAATCAGTCTCCGCACCATCGTCCGTCACAAAAACTTCCCCATGTTGGAATGGACTCATAGTGCCTGGATCCACATTGATATAGGGATCCAGCTTTAACATGGTGACGTTGAGACCACGCGCCTCGAGAACGGCGGCAAGAGAAGCGGCAGTAATGCCTTTGCCCAGTGATGAGACTACACCACCGGTTATGAAGATATATTTAGTCATTGGAGCCCCATCTATTGGAGTTGGATTAGTGGTAGAACTAACCCGAACAGATGGAAGTGTAGCCTACCAGATCACCCCTTCTGCCACAATCGAGAATTGATGCTACTGAGTCAATTCGAGCGCCGGCGGATGCCACCGAAATGTCACATTTGCCACTTCACCGGGCAACCTCACTGTGGTCTCTGCAATGCGTGACGCGAAAGTCTCCGAGGGCCCGAGCTCGGCGACCCACACTAGCTCCCCATCGAGGAAGAGCAAGGGCAGCCGATCCCGCAGCCATGGAGCGACACGCGATTCGTTCAGCCATTTTTTAAGCGATTTGTTGGCACGCCCCGGCAGTTTTATCGACTCCCCCCCTTGGCGATAAGCGACCAGAAATTGTGGAGTATTATTGTCACTGGCGAAGTCTTCCATTACGGATTTGGATGCGAACGTGACCTCTATCGAACCATTGCCCGGCAACTCGATACGGTGCTGTTCGCTCGGCGACCAGAGATGGCTAGCATTTACACATCTATCGTAGTCTATATTACGCACGGCAACGAGATCGCCTCGCTCCCTATACACTGTAAAATCGCCATGATTCCAGTGAGCGGGATGATCAGGGTTTGCAATGACTTCCCTTTCAAGGCGGTCGAGAAGATTCCACCCCGCCGTAGGAAGACCCAACTCTCGCAACCACCGCCGCAGCAGATTTCGCCGCCGCGCAGCTGTATATTCGGAAACGCAAAGCAGATTCAATCTTCCCGTTGACCCAACACGGCAAGCCTGAATATCGAGATCGGCGAGTGCCTTATTGAGCTCATCCGACTCTGCCATTAATTGCAGGGATTTGGCACAACTCTGCCGGTATTGAGGCCACCTCCCCTCAAGCAAGGGAAAAACCGAATTCCGCAACAAATTCCGATCATATTGCGTATCCACGTTGGACGGATCGGAGACATATTTCAGCCCTAGAGTGTCAGCGGCAAGCTCGAGCATAGCACGAGGAAAATCAAGCAGTGGGCGCAGCAACAAGCCATTGCCTAATACGCGTGTTAGAGGCATCCCAGCCAAACCCTCAACTCCAGCCCCCCGGAGCAATCGTAGTAATAGCGTCTCAAGCTGGTCATCTAGGTGGTGGGCCAGTAGCAGACACTCTCCTGGGGCTAGCGCCTGTTCGAAGTAGGCGTAACGCGCATGCCGAGCAGCCTCCTCACTCACCTCTCCTCCTGGGGAATCGGCCAGCTCTGCCTCAAAGCAGGTGAGTTCAACACCAAGTTCAGCACACAGAGACTCACAATGGCGACGCCAATCTTGAGATTCAGCGTGAATGCCATGGTCCACGTGGATTGCGCGTAGAGGAAGTAAGAGGTCACCGCGTTCGCGTAGATTGCGACACAGGGTCAACAGCAAGCTTGAA
>JALQUB010000058.1 GCA_023268635.1 Pseudomonadales bacterium | reverse complement strand
TAAACTATCTGTTACTAAACCTACCGGCGGCGTATCTATGATAATAATATCATATTCCTTCTTCAACTCCTCAATTAAAATATTGAAACGACCGTTGAGTATCAACTCGGACGGATTAGGTGGAATAGGACCGCTAGCAATAAAATCAAATTTTTCTTCGATTGAATTCAGTTTCATGATATTCGACTTAATTCCTTACGCCATCGCGATGGCATGCTGTTCGTCGCGGCATTTGCCGGTTATTTATAGCCGTGCTCCGCAAGGAAGTCGGCGTCTATGCCACTCTTGGCAGCCTTATTTCCTTGCATCAATCGTTCCAAATAACGAGCGATGAGATCGACTTCAAGATTCACCTTCTGACCGATCACGTAGTCGCCGATAATCGTTTCGACCTGCGTATGCGGAATCACATTGACGGTAAATTGCAAACCATTCACTGCGTTCACTGTGAGGCTAGTGCCATCTATGCAGATTGAACCTTTGCCGGCAATATAACGCGCCAACTCCGCGGGGGCTTCATACACCAATCGAATGCTCCGTCCATCGGGCGTCGAACTCACTAAGCTCCCGACACCGTCGACATGGCCGCTGACGATATGGCCCCCGAAACGCGCATTAGCTTGCATGGCTTTCTCGAGATTCACACGCGAACCCGTTTTCAGTTGGCCGAGACTCGTGCAATTCATCGTCTCGTTCGAGACGTCTGCCGCAAATTGATTCGTGTCGAATTCCACTACCGTTAAACAGCAACCATTTACCGCAATACTATCGCCGAGTTTTACGTCGTCTAACGAAAGCCCACCCGTCGAAATCACCAAGCGCCATTCATCGCTGATGCGTGAAAGATTCGCAACCGATCCGGTGGCTTCAATGATTCCCGTAAACATTGTACTAATCCTTTCCGCTAACCGACTTAGGTCTTAAAACCACCTTTATGTCTTCAGCGATTTGAGTCAATTCAGCTATTTCGAATTCAATAGCGTCACTCATCTGCGTGAGGCCTGACAGAGCGAGCAACGACCTCGCATCGCTGCCGAGAAGTTTCGGTGCAATATAGATGATAAGTTCGTCGACCAGTCCCGCCTCAATAAACGCAGAGCTCAGGATCGCGCCTGCCTCTAACAGCACCTCATTACACTCATCCTGCTGGGCGAGCGAGTTTAGCACAGAACGTAGATCCACTCTTTCTGATGCGCCATGCACTCGCCGTTCATATGCCGGCGTTTTGTCTTCGGTATCATGGGCGACATAGGCGATACAACGCCCAGGCTCGGTCACGATCTTAGCATCCGCACTCAAGCGCGCCTGGCTGTCTAACACGATACGCAGCGGTTGTTCTTGCAGCGCGATCGCATTGCGCTCTAATTCCAGCTCGGTGAACGGCAAGGATTCACGCCTGACGGTCAGCGCAGGGTCATCCGCTAGCACCGTCCCGATACCTGTCACTATCGCGTCACTCTGCGCACGCAGCCGCTGTACATCGGCGCGTGCGGCCGCACCGGTGATCCACTTGCTCGCTCCATTCTGCAACGCAGTACGGCCATCGATACTCATCGCAAGTTTGCAGCGCAGGAATGGACGGCCGCGCTCGATCCGGCTAAAGAAGCCGCTATTCAAACTTCTCGCGTCCCGCTCGAAATCGTCAAACAGAAAAACGTCTACCCCCGCCGCCTCTAATGCAGCTATGCCGCCACCCGCGACCTTGGGGTTGCTGTCTCGCATCGCGATAACAACACGCCTAATGCCTGCTTCAACCAATGCCAGGCAGCAAGGTCCTGTTCTTCCGGTGTGGCAACAAGGCTCGAGCGTGACGAACGCCGTCGCTCCCCGAGCTAACTCGCCAGCTTCGGCGAGGGCCTCAACTTCCGCATGCGCCAATCCTTCCCCGCTGTGCCAGCCTAGGCCAAGCACTTCATCGTCGGGACCTGCGGCATTCGCCACGATGACACAGCCGACGCGAGGATTCGGCGATGCCGTCAACACACGACGGGCAGCATCGAGCGCGCTCTGCATATGTTCGGGCCAGCGCAGCTGTTGTTCGTTGAGCTTCGTCGTCTGGAGGGTCTGCATGCCAGTGTGCCTATCGGCGGCGGGTATTTTTGACTACTCGGACTGATCGTCTCTATTCGACAAGCGATCAATTTCTTGCCGGAATTCTTCGAGATCTTTAAAACTGCGGTAGACCGAAGCGAAGCGAACGAACGCGACCTCATCGAGATCTCGGAGTTGATTCATGACCAACTCACCGACTGCACGCGATTCGACTTCGCGTTCGCCAGTCGCACGCAAGCTCGCCTTGATCTTGCTAACCGCCTCTTCAACACTCTCTATGCTGACTGGGCGTTTCTCGAGAGCCTTCATCAGGCCCGCGGTCATTTTGTCTTCATTAAACGGTTCACGGATGCCGCCCGCTTTAATGATGCGAGGCATGACCAATTCCGCGGTTTCATAGGTAGTGAACCGTTCGGCACAGGTGACGCACTCACGACGACGGCGTACGCTATTGCCCTCGGCGACGAGCCGCGAGTCGATAACTTTAGTGTCTACTGCGCTACAAAAAGGACAATGCATGGCGGACGATCCGTTTTAAATTTGATCTCAGTGCGACTTAGCCATAAACAGGGAAGCGAGCACATAGCTCGACGACCTTCTGCTTCACTTCGCCGATTACTTTTTCATCTTCGATGTTCGCCAACACGTCACACATCCATTCGGTGAGCTGGGCAACTTCCGCCTCTTTAAAGCCTCGTGTAGTCACTGCCGGCGAACCGATGCGAAGACCACTGGTCACAAATGGCGACTTCGGATCGTTCGGCACAGCATTCTTATTCACTGTGATATTGGCACGACCCAAGGCCGCGTCCGCATCTTTACCGGTGATGTCTTGCTTGATCAGACTTAATAAGAACAGGTGGTCGTCGGTTCCGCCTGAGACCACATCGAATCCACGCGCCATAAATACCTTGGCCATCTCCCGCGCGTTCGCAACGACTTGCTTCTGGTACTGTTTAAATTCTTCACTCATCGCCTCTTTGAAACAGATCGCTTTGGCGGCGATCACGTGCATCAAAGGTCCGCCCTGGCTCTCGGGGAACACCGCGAAATTGAGCTTCTTCTCGAGTTCAGGATTGGCGCGCGCCAAGATGATCCCGCCGCGTGGGCCGCGCAATGTTTTATGCGTAGTCGAGGTAGTCACGTCCGCGATATTTACCGGACTAGGATAAACCCCAGCAGCGATCAGACCCGACACATGCGCCATGTCGACGACGAACCATGCGCCGACCGCGTCAGCGATAGCACGGAAGCGCTGCCAGTCTACGATTTTTGAATAGGCCGAGAAGCCCGCCATGATCATCTTAGGCTTGTGCTCATGGGCTAGGCGTTCAACTTCGTCGTAATCAATTTCACCGGTTTCTGCATTGAGTCCGTATTGCACCGCATTATAGATACGACCGGAGAAGCTCACGCTCGCCCCGTGAGTCAGGTGACCACCGTCTGCCAGACTCATGCCGAGCACCGTGTCGCCCGGCTCCATGAGTGCCATGTAAACAGCTGCATTGGCCTGC
>JALQUB010000081.1 GCA_023268635.1 Pseudomonadales bacterium | reverse complement strand
TCTATTTGGAAGGAATGAGCCGCATGATGCAAATTGCCATTATGCTCCTGCTCGCGTGGGCGATGGGCGACATGATGACGACACTAGGCGCAGATGAGTTCGTCGCTACACTCGTGCGTGACAACGTTGCTGCTTGGAGTCTCCCGTTGCTGATTTTCCTCGTTTCATGCGCCATCTCGTTCGCGACCGGCTCGTCATGGGGTACTTTTGCGATCATGTTACCGCTTGCCATGCCCGCGGCCTTTGCAATCGATGCGCCACTTGCGGTGTGCGTAGGCGCTGTGCTCTCGGGCGGGCTATTCGGCGACCATTGTTCGCCGATCTCCGAAACAACGATCCTCTCATCTGCAGGAGCGGGATCGGAAGTCTTCGATCACTTTCAAACCCAGCTTCCCTATGCGCTAGTCAACGGTGTGCTCTGTGTTTTGGGATTTATTGTCGCGGGGCTGAGCGGCAGTGTTATCGTATTACCTGCGCTGCTGTTGGTTCAGATTGTCGGCCTGCTTACTTTTAAGCGCTTGTCGCCTACGAACTAATAAACTGCTGCTAAGTGTCGATTGGCGACCGAATGAGCTGCGCAATAAATTATTCTTAACAACGACGCGAAGAGCACATGGCAACGTTACTCGGCACCCCAGGCGATGATGATCTCAAAGGCACCCCAACCGGTGATCTAATCTATGGCTATGCGGGCGATGACATACTGCGCGGCAATGCTGGTAATGACAGCCTATACGGTGGTGGTGGCAATAACACTCTCTATGGTGGCGAAGGCAGCGATTACCTCTGGGTCGCAGATGAGGTGGGCAACAATCTACTGTTCGGTGAAGCAGGCAACGACCTCATTACCAGCGGTTCAGGCGATGATCAACTTGAAGGCGGGACAGGAAACGACCGCCTAACAGCCGGTTCGGGTAATGACTCGCTCGCAGGCCAGTCAGGCGATGACGTGCTTTTTGCCGGCGCGGGCAATGACACAATCACAACTGGCTTCGGGGCAGACCTCGTCTATGCAGGCGAGGGGGATGACACGGTCAATGCGGTGTTTGCCGATGCAACTGACCCTCGCTTGGTGCTGATCATTGACCCTATTTCTCTACTTACTACTAGTTCTGATGCCGTGACTGCCTACGGAGAGGCAGGGGCAGACCTGCTCTACGGGAGTCAAGGTAATGATTTGCTTGACGGAGGCTTGGGTAACGACTGGCTCTTCGGTGGTGCCGGAAATGACATACTTCTCTCGGGTGGTGGAAGCGACGTGCTGCACGGGGGAGAAGGCAACGATCAGTATACGGTTAGCAACGCTTCGGTCTGGCTTGAAGATAGCGCAGGCGATGACACCGTTGTTGTCCAGACAAGTTGGGTAAAGATCCCGAGCAGTATCGAAACAAAAGAATACGCCGTGACAGCAAAGCCATTGCCCTATTGGCTTGATGCCATGCTTGCTGATGATGCTGCATGGATAAGCCACCTCGTCGGCGAGAACAACATCTACAGTTACGGCTTTCCGTCTGCCGCGCCGAAGTATTACACCGACCTCGATTCCATTGAACGAGATTTAGGTAAGGCTGCCGGCTGGCAGGAATTTAACGCACAACAAAAGACGTTTACCGAACAAGCACTCGCCGTAGTTAGTGCTGTCGCGGATGTCGTTTTTGTAGCAACGAATACATTCGAACAGCTCAACACGCTAGCGTTTGCGACTAACAGCCAATGGTCTACTCGGGCTCAATTTACTGCACCCACAGCCTCCTTCGCCGCGAGTGATGTGCTGATAAACCGCTTCAAACTAGGTTCCGACGTCTCATTGGAGCCGGCGGTTGCCGCGCCACAAACACAGTCGTTTGAGGCCTCTCTTTGGCTTCGCGCCATAGGCGGTGCACTAGGGCTTAAAACGCCCACGAGTGAGGCCTCGACTTTTGCCTCGGAGACGCCTGTCGCGCCGTTTATCTCGGTCGAAAAAGATATAGAACAAGCGTTTCGTCAGCAGCTCGCTTTGTATTCGCCTGCCGCGGGTGAACAAGAAACGTTTGTTTTGTCACGCATGATCGATGGTGCCAATGGCAACGAAGCCTTTGAACATAGCCTCGAACTCGGTGTGCTCGATATTGCAGCGCTTCATTATCTGTATGGCCCCAATCCCGCCGCGCGCGCAGGTGATGACATTTACACGCTAAACACCACGCGAGCCAATTTTATTTGGGACGGAGGAGGGTTTGATACGTTAGATGCCTCTGGAAGTTTGCTGCCGGTCACACTTTATCTCAGCCCGGGGTACTGGGGGTTTGTCGGCGACGCGGCCGGCGCTTCGATTCTCAATGCGGGACAGCAAACGATTAATTTTGGCACTCGTATCGAGAAAGTGATTGGAAGCGTTATGGGCGATACCTTAGTCGGTGACGAATTCAATAACTGGCTAGTCGGCGGCGCAGGCAGCGATAATTTGATTGGCGGCGCGGGCATCGACACTGCGCTTATTCTAGCTAAGCGCGCGGCGACAACGCTATCACGGCTCGGAGGCAATGTGACCGACGCGCAGTGGCAACTAAAGCACGGCACCGAAATAGATCGTTTAACGGGGATTGAACGAGTTGAGTTTAACGACTACGGCATCGCGCTTGATCTCGATGGCAATGCGGGTAAAACTGCAAAATTGATCGGTGTTCTGCTTGGTTCGGACTCTCTGTCAGACAGAGCGCTAGTCGCTGTAGTGTTAGATTATGCCGATTCTGGTTTTAGTCTTGAGAACATGCTTGCTATCGGACTCGATCACTTACTCGGCGCATCACCGTCCGGAGCCGCCGTGGTTAATCTGCTACACCGTGCACTTACCGGAGTCGAAGCAAGCCCAATTCTACTAGAAGATTACGGTGGGCGAATCGACAGTGGTGAAATGACTGCAGTCGAGTTAGCCCTACTAGCGGCCGAAACCGACCTTAACTCGATGAACCTAGATCTCGTCGGTATAAGCAGCACCGGGCTAGCCTATTCGCTAGGACTGTCGTAACCCCTTCGATTTTCTCTCCGCATCTCGTTATTCGGTCGGCCTTGAGGGCCCCATTGCTTACTCTCCCCAATCAAAGCTCGGAGTTAAACGCCAAAATTAAACCTCTTACGCCAAGTGTCGATTGGCTAAGCGATTAGCTTAGTAACAGGCAAGGTGATTGTTGAATGACTACGATCTATGGCAGCGATGGCGCGAGTATTGGGCGCAGCAGGGGCAAGGTTGCCGAGCGTGAAAAACAACCGCCGCTCCAAGACCTACGCGAACCCAACAGCGGTAGAACAGGCCAAATAAACACGGCTCAAATGTCCGATACCGCACCTGGGGTTAGCACTGTGTGTGGCTCTGTTGGTCTCGTTACAAAAAGCACACGACGACGAATGCTCCGAGCAAATCCAATCGATATGGAACGGCTTAAAGCCGATAACCAGCGCGTAAAAGAACTGCGTGAGCGCATGCGTCGACTGCGTGAGAACGCAGAAGATTAAGTAATAAGGAAAAACCAATGGCTGATGAGAAAGTGACTGATAAAGCTACTGAAAAAGATGCTGAAAAAGGCTCAGACTTAGAGAGCACGGCTGTTTCTGAGCAGGACGGCACAGCACCTGCAGATGGCGAGAACGCCGAGGCGGATAACCCTTCTAATGAGGGACTAGTTGACGATGTTCAATCGGAAAATAGCCAAGAGACACCCGACCCTAGCACTTCGCAGATAGCCTCCGATGAATTTGATGAAGACGACTATATTGATGTATCTGCTATCGAGTCGGAGCTGCAACTACTTCTGCCAAACCTAACGAACATTTCTGAGACGCTCGTCGATGCCGTCGAGCTATCAAACCAAAACGCTAAAAAGCTAAAAAATCAAGAGAGCACACTCATTGCAGCGTTTAAGTCCCTAAACGATTTTAAAAAAGAGCAGGTCAAATTCGGTACGATAATGCTTGTTACTACCGGTGGCATTATTGCTGTTGCGTTAGGGCTTTTTCTCGCTGCGATACTCAGTCTTTCGGGTAAAGGTGACGAGCTAAGCGCACTTAATCTCGCACTGGGTAAACGTATCGTCGAGCTCAATGTCGGCCTTACTAGTTTTGAAGAGGCCAAAGCAGAGGTCGCAACGCTACGTGGCGTAATAGAGACTCTCGCGGTTGGGGTTGAGCAGACTCAGGCGAGCTACTCCGAGTCTGAACAAGAGATTCAAGGACAGCTTAGCGTCTATTCCGAGTCACTTGTTAGCGAACTTACAAATCAAAACACGATGCTTGGCGAGAGCTTCGATGCGCTTAGTAGCAAGGTGACGGCGTTCGACGCAAAAATTAATAGTTTCGATTCTCGGCTTCAGCAAACCGATCGAACGCTTGCAGACATCCAAGAAAATGCGCAAGCGTTGCTCGAGGTAAGAGATGTTGTCGAAGCGCTACTAGTACTTGAGCGTGAGCGTTACCTGGACGCATTAGAGTTGAAGTCCACAGAACCCGCAGAAGCAGTAGAAGTACGGCGTGACGGTGAAATCTATTTCGGTGGTGGGCCTATAAACGGACAACAATAACGCGTCAATCGATTCTCAGCGTTGGTTCGAGGCGTCAGTGCCATCGGCTTTGTCCTCAGTTACCGTAGTTTCGCGTAGTGTCGGGTCAGGGAAAAGTGCAGAGCGAAGTTCGCTAAACGCATCAGGGTCTCGCTCAAGTCCTGTTTCTGAATAAAGCTTACCGAGGATTTCGTGAAGCAGTTGGGCGCCGGTTTCAGCGTCTAGTTGTGACGGAGAAGCTTTAATTTTCGCACCTAGATCTGACAGCGCGGCAGCATGATGCGGCGGTAGCCAGATCGTGATTCGTCCGCGGAGCGTAGATATATCTACGGTATTTTTTACGCCGCCAAGAGAAATCTCCGAGGTGGACGGTGCCTCTTTGACAAGACGTACGACCGCTTTGCCCAAGGCCATGGCAAAACGAGGCCTGATTTCATCGAGTTCTAATTCACCGAGACCGGATTGGTATTCACCCGCTAATGCCATCCACAGCGCTTCATCGCTTAACCCGTAGAAATACGGATCTGCATCGGTTTCAGCGTCAGTGCCTTGGGGTTTAGGTTGACGATTGAGAAGTGTGTTTGTCGCTTTTTCTAGCCACACCAGTTTTCCAAGTACAAAGAGAAGGAGTATCGAGAGAATAAGAACGGTAGAGAGCGTAAGAAGCGATAGAAGAAAGCTCATGTTCTGCTCCTGCTCATAATAACAATGTACCTGGTGAATTTTTTCTACTTTGTGCCCAGCGAGACTTAATGTGGTTGTCTAACTCGTTTGAGGAAAGAGGCTAGTCTTCCTCTTCCTCTGTCTCTTCAGACTCTGGGCGTAAAAATTCGAGAACGGTGATCTCTTCGGTTATGCCAAGGTCATTACAGATTCTATCCATGATCGCTTGACCGCCGTTCATCGCTTGCTCTGGTTCGATGGCTTCTTTCTGAAAGGCGCCACCTATATCGAACACTTGTTGCGCGATTTCGAGAGGGATATAGCTAACGACAGTGCCTTTCTCAGACTTAATCAGTTTGAAAGGGTCGGTAAGCTCAGGCTCTTGTAAGTCAGCTGTGCCTTTGCCGTCTAAGAGCGCGGCAAGTTTGACCTTCTCAAAAGACTCTGTTTTTTTCGCCCCTTCAACAAAGGTCAATTCGATATTTGTTTTCGCCCTAAACGCGAGGCGCGCACGTAAAGCGCGTGGCGCATCTTGTATATTGTCTAACGCAACGGTCGACTCATAGTCTTTTTTCGCCTGCCTCTTCGCGTCTTCTACCTTGTTCCTTCCAAACATAGTTTTTAGATTTCCAGTGCGAGCTCGGCTTTTATGTCTTTAACGATACCACTAAGTATCTGACTTACGCGTGCTTCTTTCACGCCGATGATCTCGCCAATCTCTTTCATATTCATTTCGTCGACGTAGTATAGAGACATTACAAGGCGTTTTCTATCGTCAAGCTGGGAGATCTTCTCGGCGACTAAGATCTTTAACTCTTCATCTTCTATCTGCTCGAGAGGATTGACCTCGGCTCCAACCTGTCTTTCCTCAAAGCTGTTTTCTTCAGAATCAAGGTCTTCCATGCGGAAACGGTCGGCGTGGGTGCGCTGATCTTCGTATTCGGAGACGGTTAGCCCTAAATAGTCGGCGATCTGCTTACTGGAAGGCTTGGTGCCCAGGTCGTTCGCAAGCTTGTGCTCAGCTTGACTGTGGAGCTGTGAATTTTTGATGGCAAGTCGAGACATGCTGCTCATGCGACGTACTTCATCGAGTATCGCACCTTTGATGCGGGTCTTGGCGTAGTCCTTGAATTCGACGCCAAGATCAGTCTTGTAGGATTCGGCCGCCGACATGAGACCCAGAGTGCCGATCTGAACCATATCGTCATATTCGATAAATTTCGGTACGCGCGCTTTTAGGTAGCCCGCGATGCGAGACACAAGCGGGAGGTGATCGGTGATGAGCTGATTAAGCTCGGCACGCGCCGCCTTCTGATACTCGTTTGGTCTTATCACTTGATTGGCCCTTTTAAGTCTACGCGTTGATTCGAGCGGAAAACAATTTAGTTATTGAAAAAAGCTAACTCGGTCTGGAGCTAACTGAACTTCAATCGTATCGAGCGCGTCTATTAATTCGTCGTAGTCGCGTTCAATAATAGATGATTGGCCCATTGAAACTGCGGGGACACCGCGTGACCATGCTTGGTTATAGTCTGAACTAAAGCTGATTGATCCAATAAATTGGAGCGCTTCGCCAAGAAATTTTTTGGCGATTTGGTTCATGCTATCGAAAAGCATTTGACCGTTTCTTGAATTTCTTACTTTGTTAGGGACGTAAATTAGTCCTGTAATCTGCTCTTTTTTGGTGAGCATTTTAATTAGCGCATAGGCGTCAGCTATCGATGACGGTTCTTCGGTGCCGAGTACTATTTTGTAATCGCATCCTGCCATAAACGTCATGACGTTATCATCAATACCTGCTGAAACATCGACGATAAGATAGTCGTATTCGCCATCGAGTTCGCTAAAGCTCTGAATAATCTGAGTCGCACTTTGTTTATTAATAGATAATACTTCGTCGAGACCATTGCCCCCGCTGACGATATGAATGCCTTGCTCTGTTTCTATCACTATTTCTTTTAACGTTTTGCGACCTTCAAGCACGTCGACCATAGTGCCTTCAATACGGTTTTTGAACGCAATGTGAATATTCGCGAGCCCGAGATCGGCATCGAAAATCAACACTTTTTTATCACGAGCGTTGAGTACAGTGGCGAGGTTGACTGCGAAAGTAGTTTTACCTACGCCGCCTTTGCCACTGCCAATTCCGATAACCTGAGTCTTATTCTGACGGGTTTTGTCCAGCATCAAGCGTATACCTGTTTAGTTACTACCTAAGTAGGCGTGTCTGTAGAAAGTGCTACTGTAGCACTAGTGCATAGCCGCTGCTTGCCGCAGTGCTCCCTGTCGTTCTATCGTCGATCTAGGCTCTACGCTGCTTGGGTTAGCGACAGCTTCTTTTTCTGGCGCAATGATGGCGCCTAGAACGTTATCGAGCAAGCCTCTTAGCTGCACGGCGCTAACTACCACCACACCGGCATTCAACGAAGGGTCCCGTGAGCCAATGGACAGAGGAATCTGGCTCTCGACTAGCACTTGATAAATGCTCCAGCTAAATGACGCCGAATCGAGTCGGGTTATCATAAGCGAGTCCCATGTGTAGGCTCGACTCAGTCGCTGCAAGTTAGTAAGGCAAGCGTCACTCGGGGCAACCAAATGAAACGCCGCTGTCTTGAAACGTGACTGCAATAACGCTATGTCGCCTTCATTATAGGTTGATATGTCTACAAGTAATAGTTTGGTCGACTGATTGTCTCTGACTAATTCGGCAAGGTCGTCAGCCGAGTTGGCCGGAAGTACCTCAATGCCGAGGCGCGCGCCGATGATAGCGGCATTAGTCCAACTTGCTTCTTGATCACTAGAATAGTTGACCACTATTGCGCGACCAGGTTCGTAAGAGTTGATCTGCAGCGCCATTTTAAACGCGAGCGATGTTTTGCCGACGCCGTAGCCGCCAGCGAGAAAATGCAGAGTCTGCGAAAGGTCTATTTCATGCGTTGATGGAAGCTTGCTTGCAATTAAGTCAGCTGTTTTTTTATGCAGGGACTCTTCGGGGTTTGTACCAGCTAGACCTGCGAGCAGTGTTTGCCGGAATAAACTGGAAATGCCGCTTGTGTCGAACACGGTATTGAGGGCTTCAAACTCTGGATGGCTTTTTAGACGTCTAATTTGTCGCGCCTCGTGTTTGTCATTAAGAAGAGCCAAGTCAAGTTTGTCGAACTTACTTGCGCGCCGAGCCGTTATCGACTCCTCTCGTACGATTGTCTTAAGTGTCTGAGCTGATGCAGAGTTAAGCTGTGGAGGGTTAATCGCTATGCGTCGTTCGCCCGTCACGAGATCAATATCTGCCAGCGTAAGAGGCTTGTCATCGAGTACAGATTTCACGCCCTTGTTAGACCTACTTGGATTAACCGCTGCCTGTTGCTCAGCTGCTTTGACGTCTTTGTGTGCGATAAGCAGACGGTACTTTGCGCCTTCTTTCACTGTTTTAAGAAGGACAGCGTCGGCGCCGAATCGTGTTACGACTTCTTTCATGCCATTCTTAATTGATTCGACGGTCACGTATTCTAATTTCATCTTTCTGTCCTACGTAGTAATTGAGACACTTGGCCCAGCTTCATGCTAAGCGGCTTCTTCGTTCTGTTCGAGACCCACACGTGCGAACACCTTGATGTTCTGATCTTCGGGAATTTCGGTATAAGCGAGTACCGAAATTTCTGCGAAGCGCTGTTTGAGAAGGCGCGCTAGCCACGGTCGAATCGGCGGTGCAACAACAAGCACGGCGGGGAAGCCGTTTTCTTCGGCTTGCAGGCGCTGTTGATTCACTGAGGAAATAAGGCCCTCGACTAATTTCGGTTCGATGATCAGTTCGCCGGCCTGTTTACTTTGCTGTAGGGAACCAATCAGCATTTGCTCGAGTGCGGGATCTAGTGTGATAACGCTTAACTCCTCTCCCGGCGGGACGAGATTCTGCAGCATTAGCCGACCCAGACGTGGTCTGACTAGCGCAGTGAGTTCGTCAGGATTTTGCGTGTGCGAGCTTTCCAATAACAACGTATCGATGATGGTATTCATATCGCGAATAGGGATGGACTCGAACAGAATGTTTTTAAGGATTTGCATGATTGTCGAGACTGAAAGTTTGTCCGGAACGAGATCATCAATGAGCTTCGGCGAACGCTGTGCGATTTTATCGAGAATTTCACGCGTTTCGTCGTGACCAAGTAGGTCGCTAGCATTGTCGCGTAGGATTGCGTTGATGTGTGTGGCGATCACCGTCGCGCCATCGACGATTGTGTAACCCGCTGTTTTTGCGAAGTCTGCTTGGCTCGGGTTAATCCAGTAGGCATCGAGACCAAACGCAGGTTCTTTAGTAGGAATACCTTCGAGCTGAGTGCGCACATCGCCTGGGTTGATCGCGAGTTCGTTACCCATGCGTATAGTGCCGCTGCCGCGCACGGCGCCTTTGATTACAATGTTGTAGGTCATTGGATCTATGTCTAGGTTGTCGCGTATGCGAATTGCTTGAATGAGAAAACCTAGTTCGGCCGAGAGTTTTTTGCGAACGCCGCGTATGCGGGCGAGTAGAACGCCACCGTCGCTTTCGTTCACCAAGGGAATCAAGCCGTACCCAATCTCTAGACCAATTGGGTCGACATGTTCGATGTCTTCCCAGTCGAGATCAGTATCGTCAGGCTTCTCTTGGATCTTCGAATCCGCTTCCTCCGCGTCTGCAGCACGCTCTGCTGCGCGATCGTTCGAGTAGGCGTAGACGCCAAGTGCGATTCCCGATGCCAAGAACATAAGATGGGGCATGCCAGGTACAAGACCGATGAGAACGAGAATTCCTGCGGTAATCTTGAGCGCGGCTGGGTTAGTGAGCTGAATGCCTGCTGAGTTGGCCGTAGTTTCAGAGGTGGTAACGCGAGTTACGATTATTGCTGTAGACAGCGATAGCAGCAGCGATGGCACTTGGGCAACAAGACCGTCGCCAATAGTGAGGAGCACATAAATTTCCGCTGCCTCGCTAAATTCGAGTCCGTTCTGCGTTACGCCGACGAGCAGACCGCCCACAATGTTGATCAACAGAATAAGCACGCCAGCGATCGCATCACCGCGGACAAACTTAGAGGCACCGTCCATCGAACCGAAAAAGTCGGACTCTTGCGAGACTTCCTCGCGGCGCTTAAGGGCGGTTTCCTGATCGATCACGCCGGCATTCAGATCTTCCTGAGACATTTCCTGCAATTTGTCATCAATCAGATGCACAGGGACAAAACAGTGCTCATCATGTCGCGAGATCAGCTTCAGATCCAGTTCTGCGCCTTCTTTGGTCAGTTCGATCAGTGCCTGCTGCTGCTCATCCCCGGTTTCTTGGCGAATCATTTCAATGCGGTTGTGATAGGTCTCTGCAGTAAAACGGCGCTCAAGCTGTTTTAGAATGGTTTGCCAGCTTTGATTCAACATGGCTTGGAATTTTGGGCCCTGACCTGAGGGCAGTTCCAGCGCAATCGGCTGACGCTGGTTCTGAAAGTTATTGACG
>JALQUB010000050.1 GCA_023268635.1 Pseudomonadales bacterium | reverse complement strand
CCGTATTGCACCGCATTATAGATACGACCGGAGAAGCTCACGCTCGCCCCGTGAGTCAGGTGACCACCGTCTGCCAGACTCATGCCGAGCACCGTGTCGCCCGGCTCCATGAGTGCCATGTAAACAGCTGCATTGGCCTGCGAACCGGAATGTGGCTGCACGTTCGCGTAGTCGGCATTAAATAATTCTTTCGCGCGATCGATCGCAAGCTGCTCGATCACGTCGACGTGTTCACAACCGCCATAGTATCGCTTGCCCGGATAACCTTCGGCATATTTATTCGTCAGCACTGAACCCTGAGCCTCGAACACCAATGGGCTCGTGTAATTTTCAGATGCGATTAGCTCGATATGTTCTTCCTGCCGAACGCGCTCGGCTTCCATGGCGGCGGCGATTTCGGGATCGAACTCGGCGAGGCTGACATCGGTCTTAAACATCTTCTACTCCGGGTAAAAAGTAACTGCGCGCCAAGCCTGCAGGGCTCTCGAGTCTGACAAGGCGACAAGGCGTTGAGGCAACTGAAGCGACAATCGCAGATAGTGGGTTTTAGGACGGAGTATTCTACATGATCGTGGGCTGCTAGGCATCTATTGCGACTGCTTTCGAGCGCTTTTTCGGGAGTACCGCGCATTCTTTGGGTCAATCCCGACTCATATTGACAATAACCTGTCATTAAGCAGCGCCTACTCCTACTCTCCGAGACAGAGGATGCTATTGATCAAAATCAAGGCGGCGGGAAAACGCCTAGCTGCGCGCCATTCCCCTTATTCAATATCAATATGCCGTGACAAATAGCTGATTTACTGCGCTCAGGTTTTAGCAAACGAGTGGAGAAAACGATGAAAAAGCCTTTATCTTTAGCAATACTGACTACCGTCGGCATAGGGCTATTAGCAGGTTCGGCCAATGCTCATGAAGCTGGCAGCGTATTGGTGCGTGCCGGTGCAACGACGGTCCGACCGAATATTGACTCGCAGTCGCTCGCACTAAATGGTTCGGTATTGTCATTGTCTGGCGGCAGTTCTGCATTAGACGTCAAAAACGAAACCCAATTAGGGCTTACTGTGCAGTATTCACTCACTTCGAATATTGCAATCGAAGTACTCGCGGCCACCCCATTCACCCACCTCGCTACGGGTACGGGTGAAGTTGCGGGCCTCCCCGTCGCCGAGGTGAAACAATTACCCCCCACTGTCAGTGCACTGTATTACTTCCATAATCCGAGCGCCGCATTCCAACCCTATGTAGGAGCTGGCCTGAACTACACGGTGTTCTTCGAAGAAGATGTGACTCCGCAGGCAGCAACGACATTCGCCTCTCTCGGTCTGTCCGGTGGCGATGTGGATTTGGATGAGTCGTTCGGCCTCGCTCTGCAGGCGGGCTTTGATTATGAACTCAAAAATAACTGGATCGTGAACGCATCTGTGCGTTGGATTGACCTGGACACAAATGCCACTATCAACTTCGCGGGCAATAACAGACTCTCAGCGGATGTTGAACTAGACCCTTGGGTTTACACTGTTGCAATCGGTTATAAGTTCTAAGCCAACAACATAAAATCCAATAGACAGAAAAGGCCGAGTGCGCATAGCTACTCGGCCTTTTTTTAATGAATTGCGATACTCCTAATTGGAGTCCACCTGTCGCGCTGAGATGTCCTGTATGTGACGGGCATTATTACCTTCCAACGCATTGATTTTCGCTATCTGTTCCGGGGAGGCCTCGTGTACGTCCTTCATCACCAGCCAGGTGACGGTCTCCGTATAAGGCGGCGTGGTTAGTGAACCTTCGTAATGAAAGTAGTGCTCGGAGAAATTCAGCAGGTCACTGGCACTCAGGCTGATATCGGGTACATCATTGGTTTCTCCGGCAACGTCCGGCACGTTGTTCACGATGGTGGCCAGAGTGCTGTCTGCATCCCCCTCCCGGAATAACACACCGATGACCAGGTACTTGTCAGGATTACCAACGAGTGTGTGTACCATGTGCATTTCCATGGGGTAGGTGATGCCATCAATCAGGTGTTCGGACGGAGTATGAAAGTGCATCTGCTGCAACTCGTACTGCTGGTCATCAAACTCCAGCGTGCTGCCTTTTTCATAGAATGCTTCAACTGTATGGCCGAGGTTACCAATGTGGCTGCCGGATGGTTGGTAGTGCAGGACAACTTCATGGTGCCCCTCAGTGGCCTTGCCGGAGAGTATGTTGATTGGTGACTGAGCAGCGCTGTTGTGTTCCTCGGCGATGTAGGCCATGCCGAGTTTTTGTTCACCTTCATGGCCGTGAATGGCTTCCTGCGCCATGGCGGACTGCATAAAGGTGATGGCCAGTGTAAGGCCGAGAGCAGTTTTCATCTTCATGTGCGTTGTTCTCATTATTTGCGGATTACATAGCCCGACATTGCAACACCGGAGCAGGCAATGACGAGGCAAAGAAAGTTCACTACTTCATTGAATGAGCATAATGACAGTATAGAAGTCATCAAATCACTCCGCCATCATATCCCTATTTCATGAACCCCAAAATAATTTTCCAGGTTTCTCAGCATCGTTTGAGGAATGGTGTGAATCTACTGAACTACTGCGTATAGTTTTGAAGTAAAATAACAAATCAAAGATGCCGAATATACCTGATCGCTTAAAGTAAAAATGTTATAAAAAAAAATTAGTTATTGGGATATTGGTATTATTAAATTATTGATGTATGGATAAATATGGCTTCTCAATTTGTATATTCGATGCAGCGCGTCGGCAAAGTTGTCCCACCCAAGCGCGAAATTCTAAAGGACATCTCCCTTTCATTTTTCCCCGGCGCCAAGATCGGCGTCCTCGGCCTAAACGGCTCAGGTAAGTCGACGCTGCTACGTATCATGGCCGGCGTCGACCAGGAATTTAATGGCGAGGCCCGAGCACTCTCGGACATCAACATCGGCTATCTACCGCAGGAGCCAGAGTTAGACGAAGAGTCCGACGTGCGTGGCAATGTGGAGCAAGGAATCGGTGAAATAGTGCAACTGCTCGAAGAATTTAATGCGATCAGTGACAAATTCGCCGAACCCATGAGTGATGATGAAATGACTGCGCTGCTCGAACGCCAAGGCGACTTGCAGACAAAGATCGATGCGGTGGATGGCTGGGAAATTGAACGCATCCTCGAACGTGCCGCGGACGCTCTCAGACTCCCCCCTTGGGACGCGAAAGTCGCTCATCTCTCCGGCGGCGAAAAACGACGCGTGGCCCTGTGTCGTCTGTTGCTCTCGAAACCCGACATGTTGCTACTCGACGAGCCAACAAACCATCTCGATGCCGAAAGTGTGGCGTGGATCGAACGCTTTCTGCAGGACTATCCAGGCACCGTCGTCGCAATTACCCACGACCGTTACTTCCTGGATAATGCCGCTGGTTGGATTCTCGAACTTGACCGCGGCCATGGCATCCCTTACGAAGGCAACTACAGCGACTGGCTCGCAGCGAAAGAAGCCCGACTGCAAACCGAAGCGAAGCAACAGGCCGCGCACGAGAAGACGATTAAGGCAGAGCTCGAATGGGTGCGCGCAAACCCGAAGGGACGCCAGAGCAAGAGCAAGGCTCGCATCGCACGCTTCGAAGAATTGAATTCGCAAGAATTCCAAAAGCGCAATGAAACCCAAGAGCTGTACATCCCGCCCGGCCCACGCCTCGGCGACAAAGTGCTCGAGGTGAATAATCTATGCAAAGGTTTCGGTGACAAGACACTGATCGACAATCTAAGTTTCAGCATGCCGAAGGGCAGCATCGTCGGCATCATCGGCGGCAACGGCGCGGGGAAGACAACATTCCTACGCATGCTAGTCGGCGATGAACAACCCGACAGCGGCACCATCGAACTAGGCGAAACAGTCGAATTAGCCTACGTCGATCAAAGCCGCGACGCACTCAACGGCGACAACACCGTATGGCAGGAAATTTCCGACGAGCAGGAGCAATTAGTCATAGGTCGCTACGAGGTCTCTTCGCGCGCTTATGCCAGCCGCTTTAATTTCCGTGGCGGCGATCAGCAGAAATTCGTGAAAGATTTATCGGGCGGTGAACGCAACCGCCTACACATGGCCAAGCTCTTGAAACGCGGCGGCAATGTTTTGCTGCTCGACGAACCGACTAACGACCTCGATGTCGAAACGCTCCGAGCACTCGAAGAAGGATTACTCGCGTTCCCTGGCAGCGCCATTGTCGTCTCGCACGACCGTTGGTTCTTAGACCGCATTTGCACACACATTTTGGCATTCGAAGGCGAGAGTCGCGTTATTTTCCACGAAGGGAATTACACCGACTACGAGGCGGATCGCAAAAAACGTTTAGGGGATTCTGCTGAACCAACGCGTGTGAAATATAAAAAACTCGGGGACTAAATCCCCGAGCCATTTCTATCAGTGCTCCTATGAATCCCGAGGCTCACCGCGAATCACTTTCTCACCCGTGAACATCGCTGATATCAAGGAGCCGCCTTCCCTCTTCTCGGTCACAATAACAGCCACGACATGCACAACTATTGTGACCATAAGCAAGTAATAGCTAGTTTCATGCAATGTTATAAAGGGTTTGCGAAATGCACGCATCGCATCCCATGCTGCTCCGTCATACATTTCGGGTGAGTACGGTGCTAGATTTGCGGGATCCACTCCCGGAGCGGCAACCCACTCGGCAATCCAGTGACCGATGGGTGGAAAGAACAAGTCGGTACCCGTGAGCACCAAGCCGGTCACGGCTTGGACAGTAATAAGAATCAGTAGCAGTGTGACTCCAATTCGACCGACAGGGTTATGACCTAGATAGCTCTCCGGCGACCCAGATAAAAATGCAGTGATGTAACTGCGAAGGTCGTGCAAATATCCTTTTCCCCCTGGCAAAATAGCGCGCCAACGAGCAAATCTATTTCCCATGAACGCCCAAATGAATCGGAACAGGATATTCAAAGCGAAAACATACCCAATATAGCTATGCAGTGTTTTCAGATTGACCTTGCCGGCATTAGAGGCCTCTATGCTGTTGGCAAAGAGGATGGTTGTACCCACACCCAGCAGACCTATTACACACAAGACATTTATCCAGTGGAACCAGCGAGTTCCGGCATCCCATACTGGATAAGCTCTCAATTCAGGCATGACTGTTCTCCTTGGAAAATAACAACACTCATTCAGGCCACCCCCGCGCAGCAGGGACATCCCGCCTCACCGCTCGCCATGACCGATTCAGCGGCTCTGGCGTTTTGCTCCGCGGTTCGCCTGGTCGCCGCAACCTTCGATGCATTAGCAACAAGCGCTGAGTCAGGCCTCGTGATTGCCACTTGCTGGCCAAAGTATCCCGTGTAAATCTGGTATTGATGTTGACCAATGTCTGTTGAAACACGGAGTGTATTCGCGTCTATAACCTGCACATCGTTACGCGTTTCTCCATCCTGCATAACAATGGCAGCTGCGGCATCGGGAAGATTGGTGACCAACCAACTAGTAGCTCTACCGGCAGCATTGCGATCGCCAACATAGGTTCCTATGTGTAGCACGCCATTTTCTTTATCGTTCCATGCTGCATCTACACCAAGGTTGGGGTAATCGACACCTTCCAGAGTCGGTGCCGTGTATTTATCCAAATGTTTTACTCGGAATGCTTCGATCCAATTGCCTTCGGCAATCTCACTGATCATTTGTTGCGCGGTCGACGTGCCACGCGGCCAAGGTTCATCACGCATTGACCACCACCCAAAGCGATCTAATTCATCACCAAAAAACCTCGGCTCTGAATATTGCTCTGCTGCAGCCTGCAGGCGTTCAACCACTACGCTGTCGCCCAACGCTCTGGCCATCGCCTGACCCAGAGGGTTGGGACGGACATCCCGCGCGGGATCGCGCCAACCACTAGCATTAGCAAGCGCGTCATAGATCTGCGTAGCTATCTCGGGGGATTGTGGTAATAGATAGAAGGCCGTACCCGCACCAGCTCCGCCAGCACCGGGTATATTGACTTTGAATTTTTCCAGTGGATCGTAATAAAACGTCATCCACTCGATCTCATTCTGATCAGTAAAGCCCATGTAATTATCTCTCATGAACTCAATCCAGTTTTCGAAGGCACCGTAGGCATTGGTGACGCCGAGCTGATCCGACAAGTAGATGCCGAGGCCAGCGGCGGAATTACAGAACGGCCAGATTTTAGTGTTTTCGCAGTGGGGACCTTCAGGATGATTGATGTATTGCTGGCGCAGATGCTCGACTATTTTGGGTTGTGTCCACTCAAAGCGCTCATTTTCAAAGCCCGCAATTTCCCAAGGGCGTTCCCACTTGTCATCCCCGGACACGTATTTATAAATGGAGAGAACCAGATTCAACCAGCCACGGAAGAACAGATTGCCATCAGCGCCAATCGGATCGGGCTGCAAACCCCAGGGCTCCACACCATTGGCTGTCCAGCCAGGGGCATCATATTTACCGCGCAGACGCTCAGGCCAAAGCTGGTAGCCTGGCGCAGTGACCGGTCCATATTGATCTCGATAAGGGCTTTCACCTATGAACGTATTCCAGTCGATAGCCGCCCAGTAAGAGGTGTGTCTCGACGCCAATTCATCCATAATCCGTGTATAAACTTCACGCCAGGCCGGCGTCTGATCTGCCATCAACATCACTGGATAACTCGAATCTGCCAGATCGAAGCGAGGGTAGCTCAACATCGGCGGCGCAGAATATTGATCCCACCAAGGATGAGGTCCCACACCGTCCACTGTAAAGTCTATTTCCCCGCGAGGAATTTGAATTCCCCAAGGCAGTTCGATGTTTTCACGGTAGCCCCAATCGTCAGGTGTTGTCGCTTTGTCCCAGATAAAGCGCAACCAGCCTTTAGTCCGACTGTTATGAGTTGGGTAGATTCCCGTAGTGCCTCCCTGCCTGTACATGCCAGGAGATTGCGCTGTAACACTACCAGCACCCAAAGAGGTCGCTCCGCCGATGACTGCCGCCTGCTTGAGGAAACTACGCCGTGAAGAAGGACCGGGCATCTCATTGCTCCTTTTAACCAATGATATTAATACCAGCTTTTCTGATTTTCAGTCACAGAGCACAGAATGAACTTGGCTACGCGGCTTGTCAAAGACCGAGGTCCTCGCGCAACTTCGCGAAGCGCACTTTCGCTTCCGCAGGCTCGAGGCGTGGGTTAGTTTTATTGGGCAAGGGTGCAGGAGACACTGCCTCGAGCGCTTCTCCTCGCATCACGCGTTGGCAAAAAACTTGATAATGATGTTCGAAAATTGGCTGCGAGACACGGCTGGGCTCGTTCGTGAGGGTGTACCAACCTGCGGCACGTCCCGCGTAGTACACCGCAGGGTGACTCCAATGAAAATCTTTCTTGGGTGAAGGCGCAGAGCACGCTTCGTAATAAGCATCGCGTGGACTCGGCAATCCAAACAGGTCTCCACCACTCTCGCAGGCTTTGATGAGTTCGGCCAGGCTAGGTAGGAATGTCTGCTTGCGAACAATCACCCGCACCGCTTCTACAATTTGTTGAGGCGCGTAGTCTTCCAAACAACTTAACCAATATTTTTTTGCAATGGTTTCGCTGTTTTCATCGGGAAATGCTCGGTAGTATTGATTGTGATACGCGAATTGAAGCTGGGAGAACACGCGATTAATCGCGGCGATATGATCAATCTCTCCGTTCGTGGCGTAGCCTGCTCCCTGCTCGGCTACTTGATCCGTTCGAGGTCGCGCAGCAAGTCGTTCTTCTGTGGGCTCGTTCACGCTAGTTCGCCCAACTGCGGTCGTCGAGTTGTCGGAGGCGTTCTGCAACGCTGCTTGCGCCTGAGCCACCACCGCGTCGATCTTTTGCATACTGCCCCACCCCTCCACTCTGTTGCGCGTCGCGTTGTAATTGTCGCGCCCATTCTGCTTTCACGAATTGCAAAAACGTCGTGTTCCATGACACTTTCGCCTGTTGGCTGTCGCGCCAGTATAGAACAAACTCTGCGACGCGAGCATTGGCAAACTCTGGGTCGATCTCAGCGAGTTGCAGAGTCTCATAAAAATCGGCATTCGGAGTCCAATTCGGCGGAATTGGGCGCGGCGTGTCATCGAAGCCCTGCATCGCGGTGTAGCGTGCCCATTGTCTGCGCACATGCTCAATGAATCGCGTATTCCATGGCCCGCTCGCCTGTCCGCCAGCGCTACCGCGTTCCTCCCAATACAAAACGAACTCGGGAATCGTGTCCTCGATGAAGTGCGGATTGATATCCGCATTGTGCAAAATCGACAGAGCCTGATCACTCGGGCGCCAGGATGAAGACATCTCGCTCGCCTGCTCGAATGCTCCACGACGAGTCTGCTCCTCGCGCCAGAGTTTCAATACGTGTTTATAAAACGCATTGCCCCAAGAAAAGCGTGCCTGACCGCGATCGCGCCAGTACTGCACAAATTCCGGTAATGCGGCGCGTAAAAAATCAACGGGGATGTTGTGCTGCTGACACTGTTTGATCCACGTTTCCTCCGGCTGCCAATTCGCTGGAATGAGTGTCGCTACGCCATTGCTAGCCGAGGTGCTAGGGGACGAGCTCGGCGGCTGCGTGTAAACAGGTATCCCTTGGCGCGGCTTCGACTCGACCTGTGGCTGCTGAACGCGTCCGTCATCGATAGCGAAACGCTGGACGTCCGGAGTGCTGCCGTCCTCTACTTTGAGCAGGCCCATTTCGCGCAGGTTAGATTGCACACGCCTGATGTCGATTGGCGCCCAGAACGGCAGAGCCTTCTGTAATTGCGAAGCATCTAATTCAAGCCACTGCTCGGCATCGGCTACCTCGTCAGCGAAACCACGCATCGCGATGAGTTCGGCAATCACATGCAGCATCACCGCCTCTTCGAGGCCGATAGTCGCGGCCAGGGTCGGTGAAATGAGTAGTGGTCGTTCTGGGATAAGCGTTGAATTCATTGATAGTCTTATTCGTTAATGGAACTCGCGACTCAAAGAGTATTGGCAGAGCCGCGAGCAACAGGCACACTCGATGCCTTAAGGATACGCCGTCAGACTCAGTGCGTAAAAGGCTAATCACCCCATTCTCGGTCAAACAGCAATAAAGGTCACCCTGCACAATGTCCACACAGCTTATCCAGCGCTTTGCCGAGTCGCGCAGGCTACCAAGGAGCTATGTCGAGGATGCCGAACGCTGGATTCTGCCTTTCGCCACAGGTATTGCAGACCTCCCGCGAAAGCGACCCCATATCCTCGGCATAAACGGCAGCCAAGGGAGTGGCAAATCCACCCTCAGCGCATTACTCGCGGAATTGTTCGAGGAGCGTAGGGTCAGGATCGTCGGAAAAAATACCCAAAGTCGAATCGGGCGCCATGCCTCGCAAAAAGAGATAGCGCACGCCGCCGAAGGCCGCTGCCCCGGAAGGACCTAGGCGCTGGCGCAGAAGCCGGCGCAGCGCCACAGCGTAGATGAGGTACTGAAAGGCGTAGTGATGGCTGCCCATGGCCGCCCGAAGGCCCCCTTCGTCGTAGGCCTCCCGGTGCAGGCCGAGGCGATTCGACTTGTAATCCACCACGTAGTAGCGCCCCTCTACGGCGAGCACCACGTCGATGAAGCCCCGAAGGAAGCCCGTGAGCGTCTGCTCCGGAAGGGACGGCATGGGATAGCCCGCCTCCCGAATAAGCCTCTCGAGCAATTAGTACAAGTTAGCTTCATACATTACTGCACTTCCACACCTTGCCTATCAACGTTGTAGTCTTCAACGGCCCTTCAGAGACTTTAAAAGTCTAGTGAGAACTCATCTCGAGGCCTGCTTCGCGCTTAGATGCTTTCAGCGCTTATCAGTTCCGAACGTAGCTACCGGGCAATGCCATTGGCATGACAACCCGAACACCAGCGGTTCGTTCACTCCGGTCCTCTCGTACTAGGAGCAACCCCTCTCAATTCTCAAACGCCCACGGCAGATAGGGACCGAACTGT
>JALQUB010000039.1 GCA_023268635.1 Pseudomonadales bacterium | reverse complement strand
GCCGAGGGTTTTGTTTGCACGCTCGAGAGCGACTCGCCCTTCTCCTAGTAGGTCTACGCTGTTCAGCGGCTGAGGCTGTGCATGATTGAATAATTGCTGCGCCTGTTGCACCTCGTCGAAAACCACTTGGGTCATACGGTCATGCAACAGGGCGTCGACGACCGCCGCCGACTCTGGATCGAGTTCCGCTGTCACCGAGAGTGTGTAGAGTGTGCCACGTTCCACTCGATCGATCTGGGTCAGGCCGCAGTTATGCAGGATATCTGTAGCCTTACTCGACCAGGGTGAGATGGTGCCAGGACGAGGAACTACCAATCGATTCAAGCAGTTCTGTGGAGATGCAACCCCCGTAGACGCTAGGGCTTCGCCATAGCTGAGCAAAGAACGCAGCGTCTCCTCCTCTACTTCGGACAGGGCTCCCGTGTCGACAAAGTGCACCAGACGCGCTTCGACGGATTCAATCTGGGGTGCTGCGGATTTGAGGGTCTTGAGAAGCCTAGAGGTTTTGAATTCCGAGAGAGCTGCCGCTCCAAACAACGCCTGCATCGTCTGTGTCCTTGTTACGAGACTGCAATTTTGAAGCGCGTAATGATAGCCGATTTGGCCGGGAAATGCGTCAGATTTGAGGACGATTAGGTCTTAGTTTACCGAAACCTTTGGCAAAATGAAGGCCCGCTCAGTTGGCACCACCGCGCTACCCGCGGCATCTTCAATCCAAAAATCGACATAGCTGAGCGTGGTGATATCTCGGCGCTCACCTTTGAATGCGGGCTCAGCCCTGACCGTATAGGTTTCACCCGCCTGCGCATTGAATCGCAACACGCTGCTGACGCTAGTTTGAGATGCGGCGTAGTCTACCAGCGCGGCTCCTAATCCTCGCTGACTTCCGTGATCCCAAGAGTAATAGACCTCGATCTCTCTCAGGCCCGGAACGACTTCTACGGCTGCTACCTGCTCCCCGGACTTAAGCTCCACCTCATCGACTCGAAGAAAACGAACCACATCGACGTAACGATTCATGAGGTCACTGCGGACGAGCTGACCTCCGCGGATGACTGCCGCCTGCATACTCGAACCGAGCTCCCCCACATAGGTCTTAAATGCACCTGTATTCGATAGACACGCGGTCATCCCCATCCCGAGCAACACGCTACAGAGCAATGCTCTAACCCTCAAGCAAAGGGGGCGCGTTACGCTGAGTTTCTGATCTGACAGCCTATTGAGCATGGTGCACTCTCATAGCGATTAAGTAAGACTTGGGCAGTGAGTAGAGATACTCATGCTAGTCGTTCAAGAAAGGCTTGGAAATTACCCTGTTCCGCAAAGTCTTGCAAGTGAAAAATAGTATATTTATCTGCAAGTTAGATCGATGCTACGCCAAACAGCCCTTGCGCCTCGAGCGGAAGAACTCACTCATTAAGCGACCGCACTCCTCTGCGAGCACACCCTCGACGACCTCGAGTCGGTGATTATAGAAATCATGCTCAGCGAGCCTCAATTGACTCACCGCCGCGCCGGCGCGAGGTTCGCGAGCACCGAACACGAGACGCCTCACGCGGGCATGGATAAGCGCGCCCATACACAGGGTGCAAGGTTCGATCGTCACATAGAGCGTCGTCTCAGGTAGCCGATAATTACGCACCTTCGCCGCAGCAGAGCGCAACACGGCAACCTCAGCATGGGCTGTCGGATCGCTACTCATGATCGGCATGTTATAGGCCGCGGCTAATAGCTCATCGTCAGCTACCAACACCGCCCCTACGGGAACCTCACCCCGCGCTTGAGCGATCTTCGCCTGTTCGAGCGCGAGCCGCATCCAGTCTGCATCATTCACCCACAATTTCCTCTTCGAGCGCAACCACATGCCGCTCGGCGAGTCGATCTACGGCAAACAGACCAATCGACACCGACGGCCCTATCAGGAGCGCGAACAACAACGTGCCCAGACCCACCACTCCACCGAGGGACCAACCGATTACGACAACGGTCAGCTCAATACTCATTCTCACCACCGCGATAGGTAAATTAGTCACGCGCTGAAGCCCCTTCATCACACCATCGCGCGGTCCGGCACCTAAATTCGCGACCAAATAAAATCCACTTCCCAGACCCACGACCAAGATACCGATCAGCGTCTGGAGTATGCCGCCCACATAGCCTGTCATTGCCGGCAAATACGGTAGCGATAATTCGAGGACGGCGGAGATGATAACGATGTTGAGGAGTGTACCGATGCCAGGCATTTGTTTGAGGGGAATCCAGAGCAACAGGACGCCGAAGCCAATAACGAACGTCGATACACCAATGCTCAATCCGCTAACCTTCGCTACGCCCTGCGAGAACACCACCCAAGGACTCACACCCAGTCCTGCGTTGATCAACAGCGCTTCGCCGAGACCGAAAAGAACCAATCCCAGACTGAGTAGGAGCAGAGTCAGTGGCGCCGGGAAAAAATTCAGCGGATGAGCCGAGCTCCAGCTCACCATCGGCACCGCTTTCACACGAAGGAATGCAAACATATTATTTCCGTTCTAAAGCAATCGCTATTCGAAGATAACGGTGCGCCCACTATAAACAACCGCTTTGTGCTCAAATACTTTCTTCAATGCTTGCGCAAAGACCTTTTTCTCAGTGTCTCGTCCAATTTGCTTGAGCTTATCGACGGAATAACCAGAACGAATTCGCGATACGTCTTGCTCGATAATCGGACCTTGATCGAGTTCTGGAATCACAAAGTGTGACGTTGCACCCATGAGTTTCACGCCTCGCTCGTACGCCATCTCATAAGGCTTCGCGCCCACGAATGAAGGCAAGAACGAATGATGAATATTGATGATGGGACAGCCGACGCCATCAATGAAGTCAGCGCTCAGGATTTTCATATAACGTGCAAGACCTATGAAATCAGGCTTGTAACGAGTGACAACCTCCAGCTGCTGTGCCTCGTAGTCAGGATTGTCTTTGGTCGGAATAAAATAGAACGGGATATCTAATCGTTCGGCGATCTTGCTGTGGTCAACATTACCGAGAATAAAGCTGACCTGTGCGTCTACCAATTCACCAAGTTCGATTTTGTTTAACACCTCGAGTAGCGCATGTGGCTCACGCGATACGAAGAGTCCGAGCGTTTGCGGTCGATTAAAGAAATGAATATCGAGCACGCCACCTTCACTCACCGGCAACTTCACGAAATCCGCCGAAAATGCTTCGGCAGTTGGCCACGCACCATTCTCTTCCCATTCGATGCGAATGAAAAAACGGTCTTCTTCGACATGCTGCTCTAGCGCCAGGATATTGCACTGATGCGAGGCTAAGAAGCCTGACAGCTCAGCGACGATTCCAGGGCGGTCTGGACAGTGGTACGTAATACAGATCATGGCTCTTCTCTAAGGTCTAAATTCGCGTCTTTGCGAATCAACATAAGAAATGGCGCAGGACGCCGAGAATCCGGCATTCTAGCAGCGAGAGTCCCTCCTTGCCTAACCACCGAAACACGCACCGCCATCATGGACGCGTCGAACGCCCCTTCGGACCGAGTTCACTCGCAGTGACATCGTAGGCCGTCTGCGCCCAGTCGCAGAGCAAAGGACGCGTGTCGCGAGGATCGATGACCTCTTCTATACCGAACGCTTCAGCCGTTCGCAGCGGCGAACGGTATTGTTCGAGCATGTCTTCGATTTCACGCCGCCGTGCGGCGGGATCCTCGGCCGCCTCTATCTCCCGACGATAAGCAGCCTGCACACCCCCTTCGATCGGCAGCGAACCCCAATCCGCAGAAGGCCAGGCATAACGCAAATTCAAACGATCAGAATTACCGTGTCCGGCACCTGCTACGCCGTAACAGCGGCGGATAATGACGGACACCCAGGGGACAGAAGCTTGCAGGCATGCCATTAGCGCCCGACTGCCAATTCGAACAGTGCCCTCCTCCTCAGCTTGAGTGCCTATCAAGAATCCAGGATTGTCGACCAGATTTACAACGGGTAGATGGAAGGTGTCGCACAGGTCGACGAAACGCATCATCTTTTCAGAAGCCGCTGCGTCTACCGCGCCGCCGTGAAATTTCGTGTCGTTCGCCATCACCCCAACAGCAAAACCGTTCAGACGCGCGAGACCAATGACCAAGGAGCGGCCATAACCGGAATTGATCTCGAAAAAAGAATCGATGTCAAAAACTGCATTGATCACCTCGCGGACTTCGTACATCTGTCTTCGGTCACGCGGTATGACGGCTAACAGCGATTCATCGCGACGCTCGGGTGGATCATCATTCGCTGTGCGCGGAGGCTGCTGCCAGACGCTCTGCGGAAGATAGGACAAGAATTTCGCGATCTGTTCGAAGGCCTCCTCCTCTGTTGCAACCTCATTGTCCACGGCGCCGCTGCCATGCGCATGAATCTGCGAGCCGCCAAGCTCGTTTTTTCCTATAGGTTTTCCAAAACCGCGTTCAACTACGGGTGGCCCCGCCACGAACAATTGACTCGTGTCCTTAATCATCAGGGAGAAATGCGAAATCGTCGTCCTCACCGCACCCAGTCCCGCGACGGATCCCATGCACGCGCAAACTACGGGAACCTGTCCCAGCAATTTCATCGTCGTCTCGAATCCTTTCAGCGCGGGGACATAGGAATGGCCGACCATTTCGAGGGTCTTCACGCTGCCACCACCACCGCTGCCATCAATGAGTCTCACGAGTGGTAAGCGCATCTCAAGCGCATAGCGCTCTCCATAGCCACTCTTATCTCCGACCTTGGCATCGGCGGCGCCTCCACGCACCGTAAAATCGTCGCCGCCTAATACGATCTTACGGCCATTGAGTGTTGCAGTACCCAGCACGAAATTAGAAGGTGTAAAGTCTTGGATATTCCCCTCATCATCGTAGGTCGCTTTTCCGGCGAGTGCACCGATCTCGTGAAAACTCCCTTCATCGACCAATGCGGCCACTCGCTCCCTAACGGTGAGTCGTCCATTTGCATGCTGTCTCTCTACCCGCTCTTCACCCCCCATCCTATACGCGAGAGCTTCGCGGCGCCGGATCTCATCGACTTCTTTCTGCCAAGTCATCTGTCATTTACTCTTTTTATTAATATCATTGGATCACCCGAGTCTTATAGCCAACGCCTCACTCTCGACTTAAAGGCGAGATATTCCTCGCCGAAGGCAGCTTCCATATGCTCTTCTTCTTTCAGTACGAAGCGGTTACGAATAATAAGAAAGAAAGGGATGAGGACTAACAATCCGATCAGACTATTCACTAAGAAAGAGACCGCCACCAGCAACACAAACATGCCTAAGTACATTGGATTTCGCGTGAAGCGATATGCCCCTTTGGCGACTAGGACGGTGGATTCACTAAACGGCACGATGCCAGTCCCCGCTTTTGAAAATAGTCGCGCTGCGGATACAGTCAGGGTCAGACTCACAATGAGCAGCACAATGCCTATTCGGAAGGCTCGTTCGCCCGACATCAACTCCACGCTGACGAAATAATCTATCGCGATGATCGCGAGTATGCTTAATGCGAGATAATGAGGTGGATACAGACGTTTTATCATGGGCTTACTCCGATCCAGCAGTGTTAGCAATGGGCATCACTTGATTAACAAGTGCAACGAGAACGACACAGGCATCAATAAGCAACGCTATCCCGGCGCTCGCCAGAAACGCTTGACCGTAAAAGAGCATGATGGCGATAAACATCGCCTTGCTTCCCGCAGCGATATTAAGACAAAAGGTCCTTAATGCTTCTGAACGCGCACCAAAAATTAACAGCAACCCCATTATGCCGATCAGACCAGACCAAGCACGGGTGAGAAAAATGGCGATGGCATCACTTGTTTCCGCCCCGAACATGGATCGCTGTATCTGATCGGGCGCTAGTACACCTACCGCGACAAGGAGTGTTAACACACCTGCAAACCACATGAAGCCCACCAGACTCCTGTCGAATATTGCTCTCATATCGCCTCCATTTTCTTTTACCGGCTAAGGCCTAGACATCAAATAACCAAATTCCCAAGGTTTTCTAAACGGCCCGAGGAAAACACTCGTGTGTTCATTCCGCCATCGAACGGTTTGCACCCGCAGCTTCACTGCTTCTTCGGGTAGTACACTCTCCAGGGATAAGCCTTCGGACGCTTGCAGTGTTTCCACTTCTTTTTTGATGCGTGACACCACCTCATTGTCACCATCGAGAAAGACCACTTCTATGGCAACTTCGGTATAGGGGATATCGTCAGTATTCGTAAACGTTCCATACCATTTCCTTGTCCCAGCAGCATCAGTGATCACTTCACTTCTAGTCAACGACACTATTTCGTCTAGCTGATGAACCACCAAGCCCCATAGAACGAATATTGGAGCAAGCACGAGGACAGCAAGGATTTTCCAAAGTTTAAAAACGACAACCTTATCCCGAAATCTAATCGCCATAATTTATCCATTGAGTTCCGCGCGAACGAATGGCGGAACAAGGTATTAAGGTCGCACTAACGCGAGCGGGATTCAAGACTGCTAGTCACTGAATATTTGCAGGTCTTGGGGTGTTAAGAGGAGGTTTTCGATTTTCTTATATTCGTGACCGGTTTCAGAATCAGCGCTCAATCGACCAATGAAGAACCGGCTTTCGCCAGACGCACTCGTTCGTTCGACAAACGCGACGAGTTGACCGGCTACACTGGCGCGTACCGTCTCCAAATCTCGCTGATAGAGCACATCAACAAAATCCCCATCATCTTCGAAAATAAGCATGTAGACGCCGTATTGAAAGGCGCCACCATTTTCTGAAACAGGGAATGAGACTTCACCCACAGTGATATTCAATGTCAAATTATCAAAAGACAGGCCGCTGGCGAAAAGATTCAAATTAGTAGCTTCTTCTGGATAAAGTGCGCTACTCAGCCGAGACCTAGGCTCTACTCTCGCCTCGATTAATGCTAGGGAGCGACCGAATCCTACACGTACGTCCGTCGCTGCCGCGGCTTCGAGTATAGTCGGGCCTATATCATAATGAGAAAGTGGCGTTGTCACGCGACTCGGCGCATTTCCGTCAAAGAGCATGAACAGCAATCTCCGCTCCGAGGCGTTGTCTCTTAGCGTTTCCCAAAGACTATTGCGCATGGCCAGATGATCCGAGAACACAGCGATGACGGTGTTCTCCATGTCGAGGCGCGACATGAGTGTTGTCACAAAATCTGAAATTTGAGCATCGCTACAAACAATCGCGTGTTCCATAGGATCAGGAGTCTGCGTTGCTGGACAGCGACTCGAAGGGTAACCCTCTGGATGATGGGTATCCAAGGTGAGGAGGCTCAGAAAGTATGGCTTGTCCGATGCTTCAAGACCCTCGATTTCCTGGAGTGCAAGTCCAAATAAATCATCGTCGTGCACACCCCAGGGCGACAGCTCATACCGAGTTGGAGCCAGCGCTGTGATCTCCTCGCGCCCCATGACCCTATCAAAACCATGCGCCTTCAAGAAATTACCCTTGCCTGCGAAAGCATTATCAGCACCGCCCATAAATAAGGTCTGGTAGCCAAGCTCTTTAGCAATATCTCCCATACAAGATGATGAGGCATAAGGGTTCTCGGTTGCAGCGAGTCGAGTATTTCCACTGAAAGGATTATTAACCTTCACCGAAAACCCGCACTGACTCGAGATCATTCCGGCGATGGTCCACCCCGTCCCCGGCCGCTGCACAACATTTTCAAATACAGTAGCCTGATCTCGAAGTACACGAAGCTCCGGCAGTAAGTCGCGGCTAAAGAGTGACTGTTCGAAGTAGGTAGCCTCAAGTGACTCAGCATAAATCAGAATGATATTTTTCGGCTTCGCTACTGGCACATAGCTGGTAATTGCAGCACTGCTTGCGCCTCTAAACCCTTGCTGCTCCGCCAGGTAGCTTGCCAAATCTCTCACCGGGAAAGAGGATGCCATCACGATTCCCAGCAAAGCCACAAAAGTCACTCCGCCTCGCGGCAGCTCTCCTTCCTGTGCCGACGGTAGCGCAGTATCTTTCAAGGCATAAGCCAGGAGATTAGGTGCAAACCACACCAAAAATGGAAAAACACTTAGCGCCGTAAATTGGCTCAGCATCAGCAAACGCACTGTATCCCAGCCAACTGACAAGCTATCTGCAGATAAGTGAAAAAAAAGCTGATCGTTGAAACCTGTAGCTTGGGAGAAAAATGAAACAGCTAGCAACCAATTTAGGAGTAGAAAGAGTGTCGCGCATGCGACAAATAGACTGCGTTGAATAATTGCGGCGCGTGCCGGTCGTACAGCAAACCATCCTATGAGGCCAAATGCCAACACGGAAGACAATAGCCAATTGGCATCGGCATCGTAACCAACAACCGCCCACACTGAAGGCCAAACGCCAAGCGCGATAATAGCTAACTGTAGTATCAGAGCTCGAGCTGAATAAGTTGAGGCTTGGATAGCCACTTCTCCTCAGTAATGCTAATTCAATACGTCGAATCAATTTATTTGCAAATACTACATGATATTTAGGACGAGCGACAGCACCTGCGAGAAATGGCAGTGTCTAGTACACTACGCGGCTCGCAGCAATCTAGTAGACAGGGAAATGTGACGCTTTATTTCATCTCAGGGATACGGCTATGCTAGAGAAAGGGGTTAAAAGAAAATGGTGATCACAGAGCAAGAACACATCGTGAAGCGAGAAGTCTGCAAGGCCTGTGAAAGACCAATAGCGCTATGCTACTGCTCACTCATTAAATCCTGGCCTAACCACTGGCCAGTGCACCTCATTCAACACTACAAAGAAAAAACTCACCCTTACGGTACTGCGAAGATCGCCCAGTTGTCTCTCAATTCGATCAACACGACTGAGCTCCAAGATCAGGCTAATTTTATGCCTAAAGCCTCAGAGGTGGGTCAGTGGCAGGATGCAGTTCTCATCTATCCCGCTGATGCAATCGATAAGGAAACGCTAGACATTCAATCGCTCAAAGGGAAAACACCTCGACCTCTAGTTTTCATAGATGGGACTTGGCGAAAGAGTAAGGCAATAGTGCTCGGCTCACCCTTCCTTCAGAAATTGCCACGCTATAGCTTCACTAGCAGTGAAATGCCGCGTTATCGCATACGCAAAGCTAAACGCCTCGACTTCTATTCAACACTCGAAGCTATCGTCACCGTGCTTAACACGGTGGAAAATACTGAACATTATTCACAATTGCTCGAAGTGATGGACTGGATGGTCGATCAACAGGCGGCATTCATCAATAAACAACGGGATGCATATTAATACGGTTACTCGCGCGCGCTCGGCGGCGCCATCTGCCATTGATAATCAACTACATCAGGTACAACCTTGGTGCCGCTGCTAAACTTCAGCGGAAAGCTAAATCCGATATCGAAGGCGAGCTCGATGTAATACGCCGTATAGCCAGTCGCTGGAGCATCTAAGCGAACTCGATAGACACCAGCTTCCACTTCAGTGAGGGGCTCGGATTCATAAGCTCGTCCAATTTGGGCTTGCATAAAATTGCGCTCCTCAGGATTGTGCGCTTGCCAGAGCAGCACTTCAGAGGGTTTGTCTAAGCTCAGCACGGTGATGGTGCCATCTTCTTCAACTTGCCAGGAGTAGCGAGGCATTTTTACGTTATGAACGATGGCGTAATACCAAGCGTCAAGACTCTCGGTAACATCGGTCCCGCCCATGCTGTGATTAGAATTAGGCACGTAGCGTAGATGCTTCTCTCCCACCAATTCATCCCAATAAAACTGCCATGAGTCTGGTAGAAAGAATTCATCTCCGGTGGAATTTAAAAGATACTTAGGCAGTTCTAGGCGATCTCGATATTCATAGGGTTCTACGATATCCATCAACGCATCAGCCTCTGATGCAGTGGTTGAAATCGGACCAGGCCATGGCGCAATTACTGAAGGCTTGTATGCCTCACAGTGTGATCTGACCTTGATCGAGTTAGATCGCGATCTTGTCCCTGGGCTACTAGCGAGTTTTGTGAGTAAATCTCCAGAGCGCTGTCGCCTGCTCAACGAAGATGTACTCAAAGTCGACTTCACACAG
>JALQUB010000025.1 GCA_023268635.1 Pseudomonadales bacterium | reverse complement strand
GCAAAACATCCACCATCGAATCCTGTGATTGGCTTCGGTTCGAACTCTGCTCGGGCGAGTGCCAATGGGTCAATATGAAACGTGCGCATTATGCTCGGGTAGAGACTTTTGAAATCGAGCACTATGACGTCGTTGAATATTCCCGGCTCCGAGTCGAGCACATAGCCTCCGGGACTGATATTACTGCTATCTCCCTCGCCCAGGGCAGGTGCGACATAGCCCTTCCTATGCAGTCTAGGCAGATATAGGAAATCGAGCGCGGCTACAGACCCGCCGTAGCGGTCCAGCTCTAAGCCCGTCAGCAAACTTTTTTCCACCGCGAACTCGAGCAGACGCTCTTGCTCGAAAATATCCCAAACCAGCTTGCAGTCTTCTAGGTTGTAACGCGCCAACGCGAGCTTGTCCTGCTCGAAGAGGGTTGTAATCGCGAGCCCTCTGTTATCGACATCCTCAACTAACTTGCCTCTTCCCAATAATGTCTGGGCAACAAATTCAAGCGAAAAATTTTCAAAAGTATAGGTCGCCGATCGCATCAATTCTATGCCATCGAGCGCGCAGCGGCCCGGAATAGTCGCGTAATAACGACGAGATTGAGTTCCCGCGCGTTCTCTAGCTTCGCGCCACAGCACGGTTTGTGGTTCTCCGTTCACCTCCCTCCCCAACTGCAAGGGCATACGCAGGCGGTCGCAAAATTGTTGCAGGCAACGCAAATCAAAATTGACAACATTCCAGCCAATTAGCACATCGGGGTCTATCTCCCTCACGTGTTCTAGAAAGGCGGTGAGTACTGCTCGCTCATTCGCATGAATTTCCATGCGTAACGACTCATCGTTTTGCGCGCATCGATCACGCCATGACTTGTCGCCAACCATAAACACAACAGACGCCGACGATGAATAGGCAGCGATTGAATAGAGCTGCTCCGCCTTCATGTCGGTTTCGATATCAACTGAGAGCGCCCGCAACTTAGGTCGAAATTCGGTTGGCTTCACACTAGGATTGAGTAGTGACCGCGATGCCTGCTCTTGCCGAGTCGAATTTATGGGGGAATAGCACAGAGAACCCGTGACAAATCTCTCCATTAAATACCTGTCGCTAGGCCTGACATCTGGCTCTGAGAGTTCGACACCCTGCGCGAGTAATCGCCGCCGCAATTCCGCCATCGCTTTTGTCGAGCGCGAGTAAAGTGCCGACACTGGCTCATGTGCAAAGTTTTTTAGTGCCGTTTCGGCGATGCGCCAAGACTTAAGAGCGCGTTGAGAAAGTGCTGCACCAGCCGAATTGAGCGAGTGTTCCAGCAGCGCGCGTTGCCGCTCAGGGAAGAAGCACACGGCTTCTTGCTGCTCTATGATGAGCCGAACTGGCGCATCGGCTGTGGCGAGCCAAAGCGTGAGCGTGACGCCATCCGCAGTATCCACAAATTGTCGCGACAAAATAAAACCCGCTCCTGTGCCAGTTGGCTCAGAAGCGGGTTCCATTTCAGCGTTTAGCGAGCCTGCGCTCATTGTGTTTCGTTCCGTCAGATCTTCACCGTACGAGGGAACTGAGCGAAGTCTTCCCAGTAGCTCGATGCGGGTTTTTCTGGCATCTCGGCCTCGGTGAGTTGCACATTTCCCTTCACATCGGTAACGCGAGAAACGATCGTATGATCACCTGGTGTTGCGTCATCCCAGTCGAAACTAAATAATTTCCAGGCATATTTCGTTGACCGTGGATTGATAGTTGCACGACGCCAAGGGCCATCGTCGACTTTCACTTCAATCGATTCTAATGGCGTGCCATCGTTCAACGCGAAGCCCTGAATAGAATAGGATCCGCCGCTTTCGACCACGCGAACAATTGTCGACTTCAGATTCATTTCGGCGACTGACGTTTCTACCCAACGCTCGACTCCGCCGATATCTTCTTTCTTCAGCGTCACGTAATCCCTACCCATGAAGCGACCCATATAGCGACGATCTTGAACATGAATTTGCGTCAGCCATTTCACATTCGCCACACCGTACCAACCGGGGACTAATAATCGCACCGGCTTGCCGTGGTAGTGCGGCAGAGGCTCGCCATTCATCTCGAACGCCAACATATTTTCGGGGCGCATCGCGTCTTCTATCGATAGACTACGCGCGAAAGCCTTCTCAACCTCGACGCCACGTGCAGGAACTTCTTGAGTCTGAATGTCAGAGCCGAAGAAAACGATTTCCTTCGCACCATC
>JALQUB010000095.1 GCA_023268635.1 Pseudomonadales bacterium | reverse complement strand
GCCGCCAGCGATCCGCTGAATTTGCTGAATCTTATCCAACCCAATCGCAAGCTGGCGAAGCTAATTCATAATAGGGTGTTATTCGAAAACGGAATTCCAGTGGCAGTGATTGATGCTGGGGAGATTAAGTTCCTGCGTGATGTGCCACCCGAGCGACAATGGGCGTTGCAGCAGGCATTGGTGCAAAAGCATTTCCCGCCTCGATTACGCAGTTATCTAAGTGAGAATAAGAGGCGGTTGCATTAAGCAATGCAGGCACGGCCTATTCCGCTTGGGCCTCGGCGATTCGAGCGAGACGCTCCTGTTCTTCTTTGATTGCGTCCGCAATCTCACGCATGACCGCGTCCACGTCGGCACTCTCATCCTCGTCGTCAAATAGACCAGTGAGTTGGGTGTCAGGTTTGAGTTCCCCGGCCTCGAAGAGCGCCCACATTTCCTTCGCGTACTGAGTGTCCGCGAGTTCAGGGGCGAACTCGGAATAGTAGTCGCGGATTTTATTGACGTCGCGTGTCAGCATGGACTGTGCATTATTGTTCGCCGCCGCGTCGACGGCCTGCGGCAGATCGATAATGACGGGTCCATAGTCGTCGACAAGAATATTGAATTCCGACAAATCGCCATGGACGATGCCGGCGCAAAGCATCTTAATGATGTAAGTGATGAGGAGTGCGTGATCTTCTATTGCCTGCTCATGGCTGAGAATAACTTCACTCAGCCGTGGCGCTACATCACCTTCGGCATCAGTGACGAGCTCCATGAGTAAGACGCCATCAACGCAGGCGTAGGGGGTGGGGACGCGGACATCGGCGGCGGCGAGTTTGCGAAGTGCATCGACTTCCGCGTTGTGCCATGTCTTTTCCTGCTGGGCACGACCGAATTTAGACCCTTTCTCCATCGCCCGTGCACGTCGGCTGCTCCGCGATTTACGCCCTTCTTGGTAGAGCACGGCTTGTTTGAAGCTTCGTTTTGCCGCCTCTTTGTAGACTTTCGCGCAGCGAATCTCACCACCGCAACGAACAACGAAGACGTCTGCTTCTTTACCACTCATCAGGCGACTTAGCACCTCATCGATGAGCCCCTCTTCGAGTAGGGGAAGCAAACGTGCGGGGATTTTCATGTTTCCGATGGGTCCTTTAAAAAAACCCCGTTACCACCTTAGGCGGTAACGGGATTCGTTTGATCGGAGCGAAGACCCTTCTTTCTCAGGGAAGGCTCTCTTTAACCGACTGTCTGGCCTTCGCCAGAATGCTACTAACCGCGAGCGGTTCGCAAGCGACCAGTAATGTTCTAGCTGAGCGAGATAGCCTGATTAAAGGCTCCCTTCTGTGATTGACTATTGATGGGATCACCTCCTTTTTCGTTCCAGGGTAGAAACGAAAGCCAGCAAGCTCCCCCCGAAAGAGTCACTGACTAAGAACCTATGCTTTTTATATCTCAGGAATGCAGGGCTGTAAAGCGGTAGGAGGCGCACATCGCGATCGGTTACATGCCAGGGAATAAATGCAACGACAGGTAAACGATTAGCGCGAGAGCAGCGAGCTGGATGATGGCGATGAGCGGTTTTTCGCGCAGAAGTGACCAGAGCGAGGGGGCTTTGCCTTGCCGCTTCAGCTCTTCGAATTTGAGTCGTTCGCTTCGTGTACGCTGAACTTGATACTCATCTAACAAGGCGCGTGCATTATCGTAGTCGCTGGCATCGACTAGCCATAAGCCCGGCATCGAGATACCCCAGTTGCCGGAGCTTGTTTCGAAAAATTCGATGCCGTGCTGATCTAGCAATGCTCTCACCTCAAGGACTTCGTCCTCGGGGACATTGCGTAGCTTGAAGAGTAGCTTAGACATGGAGGTTCACTTCTAAACTAAGCCTCGAAGCGATCGGGCTTGAGACGATGACGCCAAAATCGAAAGGGCGTAGCTGCAAATTAGATTAGCGTTTAGCTAGTCTTGTGGCTGAGAACGATTTGTCTAGGGCCGCTTGTGGAAGTTTGGCCGCTGACGCCTGAAGGGATTTGCTGAACCTTGCCGCCGCCTTTTAGGAAAGCTTCAATGTGTGAGGTGAGGTCTTCGCGATTGCTCGTCGCCGCTTCTTTTTTAGATTTAGTAGCCATAATGGATCCGTAGAGTTTAGTCTGCTCGATAATTCTGCGAATAGACAGAAGAGCCGATAAGTATACACGAAGAGCGTAAAACCCGCTAATTTAGCACTTTAAGCAAAAGCTAGGATGATGCCATGCCCATTGAAACAGCCGCCACGCCCGGCATTATTAGCTTACTTCCTGTGGCGCTCGCCCTCGTTCTGTCGATAGCGGCGAGGAATGTGATTTTAGGGCTATTTACAGGTTTGTTTGTCGGTGTGCTCCTCGTAGAGGGATTCTCACCAGTGGCAGCGCTCTCCTTGATGGTGAGGGACTATCTAGTGCCACAGGTCACCGACAGTTATAACGCCGGCGTGTTGGTGCTGCTGGCTTTTATTGGTGGTTTTGTCGCCCTCATGGAAAAGTCGGGAGGTGGAGCGGCGTTCGCAGCCAGAGTCGTGCGGCTGATTACCTCGCGCTCAAAATTGCAAATTTCCGCTTGGATCGGTGGCATCGTGATTTTCTTCTCCGACCTTGGCACGCCCCTAATTGTTGGTCCCACGTTTCGTCCTCTCGCGGACAGGCTTCAGGTGTCTCGAGCGAAGCTCGCCTATATTATCGATTCGACCGCATCACCCGTGGCGATCCTCGTGCCTTTCATTGGCTGGGGGGTCTACATCATGGGTTTGCTCAATCAACAGATCGAATCGCTAGGCTTGGCGATCAGCGATTACTCCATGCTGCTCTCTGCATTGCCGTTCCAATTCTACGCTTGGCTAGCGCTGCTCGCGGTGCCGCTCATGGCACTGAGCGGTGTAGAGTTCGGGCCGATGCGTCACGCCGAGGCGCGCGCCCTCGGTGTCGAATCGACACCGAAACTCGCAGAGGGTGATGCTCTTCAGGAGCTAGCCGCTGTCTCAATCGAGAATGCGAAACCCTCGTTCGTCTGGATGCCATTGTTGGTCTTGGGCGTCACCCTCTTCTGGATACTCGGTCCGCTCGGGTTTCCCTTCGGCCGAGTGAGTGGCTCCGATTTTAGGGCAGGGCTGGCGACCGCATACTTTCTCGCGGCGCTCACCCTTGTTGCCTTGATGGCGATAAATCGAGCTCAATCCCCCTTGCATAGCTTGAGGGTTTATCTGGATGGAATGAGCCGCATGATGCAGATAGCGATCATGCTTCTGCTGGCTTGGGCGATGGGAGACATGATGACGACACTGGGAGCCGACGACTACGTGGCGACACTCGTTCGCGATAACGTCGCCGCTTGGACCCTGCCTCTGCTCATATTTATTGTGGCCTGCAGCATCTCATTCGCGACGGGTTCATCGTGGGGAACCTTCGCCATTATGCTGCCGCTCGCCATGCCTGCAGCTGTGGCCATCGATGCCTCATTAGCTGTTTGTGTTGGGGCAGTCTTATCGGGTGGGCTTTTTGGTGATCATTGTTCGCCGATTTCTGAGACAACTATCTTAGCGTCTGCGGGTGCGGGATCTGATGTGTTTGAACACTTTCAGAC
>JALQUB010000091.1 GCA_023268635.1 Pseudomonadales bacterium | reverse complement strand
GGGGGAGCGGCACGGACACTTTTTACTATTTGAACGATTTAAGGGTTGTAAATGAGCATACAAATAAAGAAAAAATTCATGACCTCTGGGTTAATTTCCTTGGCGGCGGCTGTCGTTTCATCTGCTGTGTTGGCGCAAGAGGTGCCACGCACCCCTAGCGGTAAGCCCGACCTGAGTGGGATTTGGCAGTCAATGACGACTGCGCATTTTAACGTCGAGCCGCATGCTGCGATGGAAGGTCCTCACCCTGACGTGATGGGTGCTCTCTCGGCGATTCCAGGCAGCCTTGGAGTCGTTGAAGGCGGCAAGATTCCATACAACGAACAAGGCTTGCGTCAACGTGATTCGAATCGGATGGACGCGATCAACAAAGATCCATTGACTAAGTGCTATATGCCGGGTGTGCCGCGTGCAAATGCATTGCCATTCCCATTCCAGATCGTTCAGTCGCAAGACGTGATCCTGATTGCCTATGAGTTCGCGGAAGCGAACCGCATCGTGTATGTCGACCAGCCAGAGATTGAATCGCAGGTCGATGCGTGGATGGGGCATTCGAACGCACACTGGGAAGGTGACACGCTCGTCGTGCGAGTCTCAGGTCAGATGCCTGACACCTGGTTTGACCGTGCTGGCAATCACCACAGCTGGGAAATGGTAGTCGAGGAGCGCTATACCCCGATGGGTGCGAATCACATCGACTATAGCGCAACAATTACCGATCCCAATACATTCACTGCGCCTTGGACGATTAGCTTCCCGCTCTATCGTCACGTCGATGAAGACATGCAGTTGTTAGAATTTAAATGTGCTGAGTTCTCGGAAGAATACCTCTACGGTAAATACCGTAAGCCAGGTACTCCGAAGGGGAATCCGCAAGAATAAATTGCGCTGAAAAATGTAAAAAGCCCGCGACCAAAATCGCGGGCTTTTTTTTTAAGCTTTACTCAGCTTGGATCTGCTTGGCGATCGCTTGCACTTCGTCGAGCACTCGCAGGAGATTGCCGCTCCAGAGCTGACTGATTTGTTCTTCGGTGTAACCGCGACGGACCAATTCGAGAGTCACGTTAAATGTCTCTGAGGCATCATTCCAGCCGGTGATGCCACCACCTCCATCAAAGTCTGAACTAATGCCGACATGATCAATGCCAATCAGATCGACCATGTAGTCGATGTGATCGACGAAGTCGGAGACTGTTGCTTCTGGGGCTTCGCCCTCGCGCTTTTCTGCCAGATGAACTCTGCGCGCCTCGTTAATATAGCTACCGAAGGCGACAGCCTGAGCGACGCCGCCATTGTCTCGTAAGGCGAGCAGCATCTCATCGTCGAGGTTGCGAGAGTGATTGGTGAGGGCTCGCGCCGATGAATGGGAGGCGATTAAAGGTGCGCGGGTGAGTTCTAACATCTGCATGATCGCGTCTTTAGAGGGATGCGAGATATCGATCATGATGCCCCATTTATTCATTTCGGCAATGGCTTCGCGGCCCATGTCGCTGAGTCCACCGTGGAGATAGTCATTGTTTGCTTCTCCTGTGTTGGAGTCGGCGAACTGGCTGTGGCCATTGTGAGCTAGCGACATATAGCGGCCGCCTCGGTCGTGGAAATCTTTTATATTGCTCAAATCCAGGCCGACCGGATACGCGTTCTCGATGCCGATCATGGCGACGTGTTTGCCTTCCGCACTCAGGCGACGAACATCGTCGGAGTTGTAGGCGATGCCGATCTCATCGGGCGCGATAATTTCTGCTAAGCGGTGGATTGCGTCGAATTTGTCGATTGCGTTCGCATAGGCGGCGGCATAACCTTCTTCATCCAATGTCGACTGGCCTGTGTAGACGATGAACCAAGCCACGTCGAGGCCACCCGCCGCCATCTTCACGAGGTTTACCTGAGTATCCAGATTCATGGTGTAGTTAACGGTCTCAGTGAAGTTGCCGGTGTTGATGTCGGCATGGGTGTCGAGTGCAATAACGCGGTCATGGATGCCACGGGCGCGCTCGATCAATGCTTCCTCGCTCTCAGCAAGCTGTGCAACGGGACTGTTCTCCATTGCGGGCTTTTCTTCCCCACTGCAGGCGACGAGACCTAGGGAGCTGGCACAGAGTAGTGCGGCGAGTAGGCCGCGTCGGAAGCTTGATTCAGGGTGGGATTGATTGGCTTGCATGCTGGGTTCTCCAGTAGAGAGTGGTTCTTAATAGGTGCCAATAATCTAGCACTCTCATAGAGAGAAACCTAGGAACGACTAGCGCCTCCCAGTCGAGATCGACTAGTTCAGAATGCGTCACAATCTGCTACACTTCGCGCATAGCCAGTTCAGGCTAACTTATTTTGCTTGTCGCCGCGGAGGCCACGATGACTCAGACGAAGTTGATGAGAGCATTCATCTTAGTAATTAGCTTAGTGTTTACCAATGCGACCTTCGCAGAGGGCGGTCGTACGCCGCTTCGAGTGAAGAACGGAATCGTGACCAGCGCGTCACGCCTCGCCTCTCAGGCGGGTGTTGAAACCATGCAAGCGGGCGGCAACGCGGTCGACGCGGCAATTGCGACGGCCTTCGCCCTCGCGGTGACCTGGCCGACTGCCGGCAACATTGGCGGTGGTGGTTTTATGGTGTACCACGGGGAAGATGGTGATGCGACGACCTTCGATTTCCGTGAGAAGGCGCCTCTGGCGGCCACCGAGCGCATGTTCCTTGGCCTCGACGGTGAGATCGTCAATAACTCTAATCACATGGGCGCGTTAGCAGTCGGCGTCCCCGGCACGGTCGCTGGGCTTTGGAAGGCGCACCAAGAGCGTGGTTCATTGCCGTGGGCACAACTCGTCGCGCCAGCAGTCAAGTTGGCGAGGGAAGGCATCCCAATCACTTATGCGTTGCAAAGTGGATTCCTACGCAATAAATCGCGCTTCGACTTGTATCCGTCGTCGCAGGCGAAATTTTTCAAGCCCGACGGCTCTTCTTACGAGTTAGGTGAACTTTGGGTCCAGGAAGATCTCGCTCACACGCTCGAGTTGATTCAGAAGAATGGCCGAGATGGATTCTACAAAGGCGAGAATGCTAAGCGCTTCGCCGACTATATGAAGGCGAATGGCGGCATCATCACCGAAGAGGACCTCGCCCTCTATCAACCGGTCGAACGTGAGCCTGTCCGTGGCAGCTACCGCGGCTATGAAGTCGTGAGCATGCCTCCCCCAAGCTCGGGTGGGGTCGCGTTAATTCAGATGCTGAACATCCTCGAAGGTTATGACTTAGGTGCCATGGGGCACAACTCGTCCGCATACCTCCACGTGCTCACCGAAGCGATGCGTCGTGCGTACGCGGATCGCGCTGAGCACCTCGGCGATCCGGATTTCAATGAAGCTATGCCTCTCGAACGTCTGATGGATAAGGACTACGCCGCGAAATTGCGTGGCACGATCGACATGACTAAGGCCGGCAAGAGTGATCCGAGTAAATTCGCGCAGCCTTATGAAAGCGAAGAGACTACGCATTTCTCAGTCGTGGATAAAGACGGCAATATGGTCAGCCTGACTTACACGTTGGAATACGGTTACGGGTCTGCCATGGTCGTGGCAGGCGGTGGCTACCTACTGAACAACGAAATGGGTGATTTCAATGCGATGCCCGGCGTGACCAACACGCGCGGAGCGATCGGTACAGCGCCTAATTTAGTGGAGCCACAGAAGCGAATGCTGTCGAGCATGACTCCCACCATCATCGCGAAAGACGGCAAGCCATTCTTCACCGCGGGTAGCCCTGGCGGCAGGACTATCATCAACACGACGATGCAGCTCATTCTCAACGTGATCGATCACGATATGAGTATCGCCGAATCTGTTGAAGCGGGCCGCATCCACCATCAGTGGTTGCCAGACGTGACGAGCATCGAGGACCTCGCGGTTTCCGCGGATTCTCTGCGCTTATATGAGGCTCTGGGCCATCCAGTCCGCGTACGCGGTTTGCAAGGCTCGGCTATGGCTGTGTACCACGACCGCGAAGCCGGCCTCTTGTTGGGAGCGTCGGATTCACGCGCCGGGGATGGCGCGGCGGTAGGTTATTAAGGGCGAGCTTATTCGCCCGGATGGTAGCTAGCGCTCAAATTGGCATTGACCTCTTCGGGGTAGTAATACACGTCGCGGAACCGTCCTTCGGTGTAGAGTGAGGCCTGATCGTCGAAGTGCTCGGAGTCAGGATTATTACTCAGGCCTCCCACGGTGACCGCTTTGGCGCGGACCCTATCACCGAACTCGACGACGGCGACGAAGCTATTGCCACTGGTCCCGTATATGCGATGGGTACCTGGATAGCTGCGGGCGCCGAACGAGGCCAACGATCCCCAGCGTGAGGAGGCGAAAGCGACGGGTAAGCTCGGTTTGTTGTCGTCGAATTGTTGGACGATAGCCCCGTCATTGCGTTGGTAGCGATTGATCTCACCCCATGGCACCAGCCAAGATCCGAAACCCGCCGTGAGCGTAGACATCGCTTCAGCGAGCGCTGCGAGGCGTTGTTCATCGGTGATGTCTTCTGCGAGATAGTCGTAAATATCCTTGTTCGCCGCAAGCGCGAGTGGTCGCGCTTCATTCATCAACGCTTCACCCCAATAAATGGCGAGTGAGGTTTGGGTCGAATCCAAAGACCAGCGAGTGTCCCAGGTGCCGAGATGTTCGATGGCGGCACGAGTCTCGTCATTGAGTGCCGCGTTGTCGGCAAGTCGAACGAGAGCGGGTAGCAGGGGTTCGAACGCGACGAGGGTCGGGTCGTAAGCCGCTTCTATCAGGCTATCCAGTGTGAAATTAGTTTTGTTCTCGAGCACTCTGACTGCATGGATGCCACGTGGATTTTCAACGTAGTTCGCCATGTAGCGAGGGTAGTCTTCGGCCCGTGGGCTGTACTCTCCCGCAGCGCTGAACGGCCAGTTGTTGGTGTTTTGAATCCATCCATTAGGAGGATTGAGCAGCGTGATTGACTCCTCGAGTGTATGCAGACCCTGCCATTCGGTCGCAGGATTACTGCCATCAAGCAGGCCGTTCCAGTCGAAGCTCAGATCACGGCGGGGAATAAAATTCCCGTGGTAATACGCGATATTGCCCTGCGCATCGGCATAAACCGTGTTGTTCGACGAGTTCGTATGTAGACGCATAGTCTCGTAGAACTCGTCGTGTCCTTGTGCCTTGGTGCGGAGAAAAGACTGGGTGAGGGCGTCGACGGGTTCCTGCATGAGTTTGATGCTGACCCACTGCTCACCTTCGGCGCGGATGATTGGGCCATGGTGGCTGTGATAGACCTTGAATTCACGCTGAGCCATGGTGTCGCCATCACGGTAGGGCAGGTTGAGGAGCGTCTCGCGCAGCTTACGCTCGCCACCGTCGTAGGCGTAGTAAACACCGTCCTCGCGTTCGGTGATCGTCTCGAGATAGTAGTCGATCGCGTCGGCGCGGCTGGACGTGTGCATCCATCCGGCTTTGTCGCTGAATCCCTGATAGATGAAAAACTGTCCCCAAGTCACGGCGCCGTAGGCATTGAGTCCTTCCTCGCTAACCATGTGCAATTCGGAGCGGAAAAAGAATGAGGTATGGGGATTAATGAGCAATAACGCGTTGCTACTGGCACTGTTGCTCGGCGCGATGGCGAAACCGTTGGACCCGCGGGGCTCATTATCGGAGAGGGTGACGTTTTGCGCGACGAGGTCGCCACCACCGTAGAACGTCTGCAGCTCATCTAGATTCACTCGCTCGATGTCGCCACCGATGCTGCCCTCGGAAAAGCTCAACGCCATCCATGGTTCGAAATGATCGATGACGCGTGGCTTGACATCGGGATGGACGTACAGGAAGTAATTCAGTCCATCGGCAAAGGCAATCATGAGATCTTTCAGCCACTGGGGGCTTGCTTCAAATTTTTCGCGCATGTCGGCGGGATCGATGAATAGTTTCATGCGCAGATCGCGGTAGATCTCACCTTCGCCCTCAGCTTCGGCGAGCCGGCCCATGGCGTTCAGGTAGTTGGTTTCGACACGATTAAAATCATCCTCCGCCTGCGCATACAGTGTGCCAAACACCGTGTCGGCGTCGGTTTTGCCATAGATGTGCGGGATACCCCAGTGGTCGCGCTTGATGGTGACGGCGGCGGCATGTGCCTGCCAACGCGCAAGCTCTTCGCTGTCAATGCTGATCGAGTGGGGAAGATCAGTAGGATCAGCTGACTTCGTTGCCGGCTCGGGCGAGCATGCAACGAATAGCGAGCAAAGCAAGGCCGTGAAGAGCCGACGTTTAACTGTTAAAGGGAAGCGCTGGCTCATCACTATGTCTCCTATTTACGGATTGATGCGGCGGCCGTTAACCCAAGTCTCGACGGCGCGCACTTGCCATATTTCAGAGGCGGGGATGGCGAAAATGTCACGGTCCAGTACGATGAAGTCGGCTTTCTTGCCCGGCTCCAGTGAGCCTAAATAGTCTTCTTGGAAGCCGGAGTAGGCCGCATCGAGCGTGAAGCTCGCGAAGGCCTCTTCTGGAGTCATACGCTCTTCTGGATACCAACCTCCAGCGGGCTCATTGTTCTTATCTTGTCGCGTGATTGCTGCGTGCAGCCCGAAGAAGGGATTGGGCGATTCAACAGGGAAGTCGGAACCGTTGGCGATTAGCGCGCCGGCTTCCATCAATTTGCGCCAAGCATAAGCGCCTTGGATGCGCACTTCACCGATTCGGTCGACGGCCATGTTTTTGTCGCTGGTGGCGTGTGTCGCCTGCATCGAAGGAATCACCCCGAGTTCCGCGAAGCGCTGGATATCTTCGTAGCGCATAATTTGTGCGTGCTCAATTCGGTGACGCATGTCGCGGCTATCGGTTTCTTGGATAAGCATCTCGTAGCTGTCGAGGACGAGCTTATTCGCGGCGTCGCCGATAGCGTGAGTATTCACTTGGAAGCCTGCGTTCATGGCAGCGCGCATGAGATAGTGCATACGCTCTTCACTGAGTAGAAGCAGACCACGATGGCCCGGCAGATCGGAATAATCGTCGATCATGGCAGCTCCACGGCTGCCTAATGCGCCATCGGCTGCAATCTTGACGCTATTGATGGTTAGGGTGTCATCGCTGTCTCGGAAATGCCCTTCTGCGAGACGATCTGCGTACAGTGGGTCGGTTGCGGAGAGCATCACGTTCACTCGGATGGGTAATGGGCCTTCTTCGAGCAATTGCTTATAAGCGGTGACGGTGCTGCTGCCAGCTCCTGCATCGTGGACGGCGGTGAGTCCGAAAGTGGCGAGTGACTCCATTGCCGTCATGAGGGCGAATTTCTGCTCCTCAATCGTTGCCGGAGGAATGCTTTCTCGCAGAAGTCGCATGGCATTGTCGACCAAAACGCCGGTCGGGTTGCCGTTAGCATCGCGGATTATCTGACCGCCCTCTGGGTTTTCTGTGTTGCGCGTGATGCCCGCAATTTCGAGAGCCTTGGAATTAGCCCATCCGGCATGACCATCTACTCGCGTTAACCAGACGGGTTTGTCGGCGATAACAGCGTCAAGGCTCGCTGTACTAGGGAAGGCATTACTATCCCAGAGCACTTGATTCCAGCCGCGACCGAGCACCCATTCTAGCTCAGGATTTTCGGCGGCGAAGCGCTCGACCCGCTCGGCGGCTTCTTGTTCGGTAGTGGTGCCGACGAGATCGACTCGCAAGAGACTGAGTCCGTAGTTCAGGACGTGGCCATGGGCGTCGATCAAACCTGAGATAAGCGTCTGACCCTGCCCATCTATGACGTGATCAAGTGAAGTCTCGTCGGGCAACTCTTGGCCGTCGACGTAGAGGCGTTGCACACGATCGTCATCGACGAGTAGCGCTGAAAAATGAATCCTCTCGCGGTCGGAATTCAACGTGTAACCATTCACATTTTTGTAGAGTAGCGACTCGGCGTTACTCAGCTGGCTGAAGCAGGCAGAAGTGAGGAGTGATGCAGTGAATAACGCGGTCGAGAGTGGGCGGCTCATATAACTTCTCTTTTTGTTATTTGTTAAGTATCAACGTAAAAGAGGACAAAGGAACTCTGTCACGGTGGGAAAAGGAAATGTCACGAATTGCTAGCGAGTCTAGCAAGTATCCCAAAATCTGTCATTGCGAATGCGGAGGCAGAAAATGAAGGCAAAAAAAACCCGACTGCAATGCAGTCGGGTTCGCGTAACGACACTAGAAAGACTATTCGCCTTCGTCAGCTTCCACGTAACGGAAGAAGCCAAAGAACATCTCTTGCCAGGTCTGTTCCCCCCACGTAATGGCTACAGAGGGATCCGGGTTAAATGGATTCATCTCTGAGTTATCAAAGGTTGCACGGAATACCATCTCAGTACCGGCAGGCAAGAACTTGGGCTCTTTGAAGTCATAAGTCTTCTGCCAGTTGAATTGGTAGTTCGGCACATTGAGGACTTCCTCTTCACGACCGTCAGGGTAGACGAGTTTGAAGTTCGCATCGTAGCCGCGGTAATGCATGTGCGGGCCTACCATGGTGAGGTAAGAGTCCTTGCGGAATTTCTTCGTAGCGACCATTTCATGATCTGCTTCGAATGGTTCGATATTGATTTCGAGGTCAGCAGCTGAGCCTCCGAGTATTGGGCGCTCTGGCTCTTCGTCCCATAGATAGAGGCCGATCTCAGAGGCGTCGACGGCTGCTTTACCAGACGTTGTGTAGTGCATCTGAAGGAGCAGGCCGCTGCCTTTCTCTAATGGGAAACCCGCGTCGGATGGATAGGTGTTGATTGAGTTGCCAGGTGCGTATGCGCCTAGGCCGATACCCTGATTGAGGACGCCCAACGCACTTCTGCCCTTGCCATTGTCTGGAGCTTGCGCCCAAGCAATGATGTGGTGGAGAACGGTGGTGTCACCAGGAACAAATTCAACGGCCTTAACCCAGACATCTTCAGGCAGGTCTAGGGGCACTACGAGATTGCGGTAATCGAGAACACCTGAAGCTGGGATCTCTTGGGGTGGAATTTTCACAATCATGTCGGGCTCACCGTAGCCCCACTTAACCACTTCGGTCTCGTATTCGGCGAGCGGATCATTAGCGCTGTCTTTCTTGGCGCCGCTATCGATCCAGTGCACAAGCTTCTGAGTCTCTTCGACAGTGATGTGGTTTACGCCATGGAAGCCATTGACGTATTCGACGTCGATCTGACCGGGTGGCATACGCTTCGTGATCAGCGTTTCGCGGATCATGGGCGACCAGCCTTGCACCATTTGGTGGCTGCTCATCGCGAAGGGTGCGATACCGCCTTCCTGATGGCAAGTGACGCAGCGTTCTTCCAATATAGGGGCGATATCATTCGCGTAAGAGACGTCGGCTATCTGCGCTGAATTTGTTGCGAAGTCGATGGCAGCACCATTGCTTGCGAATTGAGCGGAGTCGACTTCCTGGTCTGCGAGCAATGCAGTGAGAGCGTCTGCAACATAGTGTTCACTAGCGCGACGGGCCTTTTTGCCCTCAGCAAAGCGGTCATTCAATGCGCCTCGGTAAACGAGTTCTTTCGCCTTCGGATCGAGGATGGCGACTTCGAGGGCGCGAGTTAGACCCAGCTCTTCAGCGACGAGCTGGGTATCATCGATGAGTATTCGCAATTCGATGTCTGCTTTCTCAGCTGCCTCGCGGAGTTCTGTCTTGTTAGCGCGGCCAGTGGAGTCGAGCATAAGGAATTCGACACTCTGACCTTCGAATTGTGCAGCAAGTTTGGCAATGTCGTCTGCTGCCTTACGGATATCGCGGCTGCCATCTTGACTGAGTAGCACGATGGCATCTTTGTTGGCATGGCGGCTCAATTGGAAAAAGCGGCCATTGGCGTCCACGAGTGAGAAATCGCTGATGCGCTCACCGGCATTGGCTAGGCTGACACAAGTAGATAACAGCGTCGCTGCACCCAACTTGGCGATTGTCGAAATTTTAAGCATTTCGTACTCCTTATTCATGATTCTGTGATCGTGAAGGTGAATTTGATGCCACCTTAACTTGCCTGAGCATAAGGACAATTAATGCAAGATACTTCCTAAATATTAAAAACTACCGAATTTTGAGAATTTGAGTAGAATTAATCGCCCAGTTTTAACTAGAAACCTACTGATTTTCAGGGTTTCACGCAAATTACTTTCTTAGACCTTGTGAGGCCGTCTTTGTCTACCTATTCCTGTTTAGTTCGAAGTGCGACGCTTAGTGCTTGTTTTGGACTCCTGTTATTGGCCGCCGAGACCCTGTCGGCCGCTGAATATCGAATTGGACATTGCCTAGGAGGGTGTCCAGAGGGGGCGGATCCGGAGAATCAACTAGTCGTTCGGTCAACGTATGCGATGTCTTTCGATAGTGAGCGGGCGACGGCTGTCTGGCTCGCTTATAGGATGCGTTCAGGGGCCCTCGGCATTGCGTCGAGCCTCTCTCGTGAACTGTTGGACGATGCGGATCTGGGAATCGAGGTAGAGGCGCTTGCCGGAGTGGCAGATGATTCTAAGGTTCGCTCTAGCCTGATTCCCCTGGTGAGTGTCGCGGGGACTCCCTATTGGCAGGAAGCTAATCTCGTGTCGGCGAGCGTGCTTAGGTCACAGAGCCTCGATAGGGGGGCATGGTCGGGTCTGGAGTGGTCGCTGCGTAATGTGGTTAATCGACGCGGGGAAGTGAATGTCATTACTGGTCCGCTTTATTCTCAAGACCAACAGGATTATTCAGCGCCTATAGGCTTTTATAAGTTGATCGCAACAGCTGACGGAGAGCTGAGCGTCTTTCGTTTTGAGCAAGGTTTCGCGGTCCACGTGCATCACTGCAATGCGCGCAGCAGCCTCGAGGAGATCGAGGCTGAAACAGGCTTGAGGTTCTTTCCGGAGTGGGATCGATCTAAGCTAGGGGCTGCGAGCTTGGATGCTCAGCTCGGTTGCTTCTGAGCCTGCGGGCAGCCCTAATGCGCTAAGAAAATTAACGGATCTCAGCGAGGAAGTAATCGTCGATCAATAATTCTTCGATGAGTCGATCGATGGCTTTGTTGGTGGCCGCCGCGATGCCATCCGTGCTGGGGACAGTGCCGCGCCCGAAGAGTTTGGTCTGCCAGACTATGCGCGTGCCTTCGATGAGCTGAATACTTGTGCGCAGAGTGAGTTGCAAAGACTCAACGCCTCCACGATCTACGATCGCCGCTTCAGTCGCTGTAATCGTACCTGCCAGTCGAAATCCAGCCCCCTCTGACTCCAGTTTTGCATTGCTGGCAGCGAATCCAGCCTTCATTGCTTCGCCAACAATTTCAGCGAAGGGACGCTCGGCGAGTGCCACACCACCCTCAGCAAGTTCCCCTGTGATGATAGTGCGGGGGTCTTCTACATCGCGTTCGTCTGCAAATGCAGGGATCGAAAGAGTGGTCTTCATGTTGCTGAGCTCGGTGAGCTTGCCTCGCGCGAACTCATAGCCTAGGTCGACTTGTTCTTGTGCCTGCATGCTGCCCGTGGCGAAGAGGAGGCAGCTAGATGCTGCTATCAACAGGCCTCGGATGATTCGTGAAGGGGCACTCAAAGCCTTCGATCGGTGTGGAAGGGGCGTGTTTGCTGCGGGCTGAATCATAAATCATATCCTTTGTAATGCCTGTTAATCCCTGTGGTCGAGCTTTCCATTAAAGGTTTAATAAGAAGTCCAATAGACGGAACTATCGAAGACCTTTATCGCAAGACGCTCGAGGATAAATGACCTCTCGGATAGGATCAAGGCGAGGGGCTGAATAGGGGCTGAATGGGCGGGCAAAAAAAAACCGCAGCGGAGCTGCGGTTTTTTTAGTCTGAGTTCTTAGACTGAATAGACTCGCTGATTGGCGCGAGTCAGTGTCAGCTTAGAGCTCGCTTGCTGGCCAAGTTGGTGCATTGTTGCGGACAGTTACCGCGCGGATGCCTTGGTTTACGAATTTCTGTACGCGGCTACCTTCGTAGGTTTCAGTCGTGTAGACGTTGCCTTTTGAGTCAGTCGCGATGCTGTGAGGCGCATAGAATGTGCCAGGCTGACGACCGCCTTGACCGAAGGTGTAAAGCACTTCCATAGACTCGCGGTCGATAACAGAGATCTTGAAGTTTTGGCCATCTGCTAAGTAGATGTACTTCTGATCTTCGTCACGTGAGAACGCGATGTCCCAAGTAGAACCTTGGTTCAGAGTAGCTGGGTTGTAGACAACTTCGCGAACGTACGTGCCGTCTTTACGGAAGACCTGAACACGGTCAGCGCCGCGGTCACACACGTAGACGAGTCCGTCGTGAGTAGGCTCTGCACAGTGAACTGGGCCACGGAATTGCTGTGGTCCAGGCTGGCCAGGAACGTAAGTGACGTCAGCTGTGTCGTCAGGCGTGTTGCCGTAAGCACCCCAGTAGCGCTTGAAGGCGCCAGTGGCTACATCGACTACTGCGACGCGACGGTTTTGGTATCCGTCTGCGAAATAAGCTTCGTTAGCTTCTACGTCGATAGCGATCTCAGCGACGCGTGCGAAGTGAGTCTTGCTGTTGCTGTCACGGCCTTCGCCTTGAACACCGATTGTGCGGATGTATTCGCCATCACGGGTGAACACGAGGACGTGTGAGTCTCCGCCGCCGTTACCACCGATCCAAACGTCGCCATTTGGCGCGATTTCTATACCGTGGTTTGAAGCAGGCCATACATAAGGAGCGCCCTCAACTGGACCGCCCCATGCGTTTACGACATTGCCTTCTGGATCGAATTCAATGATTGGCGGAGCTGGAGTACAGCATTCAGAGACACCGCCCTGCAATCCTATCTCCGTGTTGCCACCGAATTGTGAGGCATCGTTGCGGTGAACGATGAACACGTGGTCGCGTTCGTCGACATCAACACCGATCGTGTTACCCATAGCCCAGTTGTTAGGCAGGGGCTTTGGCCAGTACGGATCGACCAAGAAATGTGGTGCCATCACGCCATTGCTCGCAGCAACGCTAGGCTCTTGAATTTTAGATTGCCCCACCCCTAGTGCAACCAGGGCAACGACGAGCGCTGCACCTACGAATAACTTCGACTTTCTCATTCTTATTTCCTCCATAGGCCCTCTTATGGGGCGTGAAAACTCTCTAGAGTGGGTCGGAGTATACTCATTTCTGGGCAGGCAGTATACTCGGTGGCTGCATTTTAAGCGCGTGCTGGAAAGCCGGGAATATTCAGCTAGTTAATTGATTTAAATGGAGTTATTTCGATGAGCAAGACCGTAGCAGAAAATAGGGCTCTGAATCTTGTGAGGCGTCTAGGTTCAGGATTCCGAGCGGTTAGCCTGCTATCGCTGTTTTTACTGGTGCTTTTTCCCTCCATTTCGCAAGCGCATGACATCCCCAGTCGTATCACCGTAAACGCCTTTGTAAAGCCTGAGGGCGAAACGCTCAGCGTCCTACTGCGCGTACCTATGGAGGCTTTCGGTGAGATCAGCTTCCCTTTGCGCGGGCCTGGCTTCTTGCAAATTTCAGAGGCTGACTTTGCTCTCAATGATGCTGCTCGCGTCTATCTCACTGAATCATTTAAGTTTTATGAAAATGACGTCGAACTCACCGACAAGCGTATCGAGACAGTCCGAGTCGATCTCCCCTCTGACCGCTCATTCACCGACTATGAATCAGCAGTGGCGAATATACAGAGTCCACCCTTGGACGATTCCGCCAATCTGTATTGGCGGCAGGGCGTGTTAGACGTGATGGTGACTTATAAGATTGAGGATGAGAATTCTGCGTTCAGTGTCGATCCTAAGCTGGGGACGCTGGCGAATGAGACAACGACGGTACTGCGATTCATGGTGCCTTCGGGTGCTGAACGTATCTTTAATTACATAGGCAACCCGGGTTTGGTTGATCTGGATCCTCGTTGGCATCAGGCCGCGTTTCGATTTATTGCCATGGGCTTCCAGCACATCTTGGAAGGTTTTGATCATCTATTGTTTTTATTCTGCCTTGTCATCCCGCTTCGTTCCTTGCGCAATTTGATCCCAGTGGTGACCTCGTTCACCGTGGCGCATTCCATTACCTTGATCAGTTCTGCGTTCGGTATGGCGCCGAATGTGCTGTGGTTTCCTCCTCTCATTGAAACCCTAATTGCGCTTTCGATTGTCTATATGGCGTTTGAAAACATTGTAGGCGCAAAGCTGGAACATCGCTGGATCGTGACTTTCGGTTTCGGTCTGATTCACGGCTTTGGTTTCTCTTTCTTGTTCAGCGATACACTGCAATTTGCGGGCGGCCATTTATTCTCATCGCTACTTGCCTTCAACGTCGGCGTTGAGCTCGGCCAGTTGCTGGTGCTGCTGCTCGTTATTCCATTGTTAAATGTTCTTTTTGCGCGCTTTGTTCGGGAGCGGATTGGAACTATTTTGCTCTCGGCTTTGGTTGCACACAGTGCATGGCACTGGATGATCGAGCGCAGTGCGAATTTCGCCGAGTATCAGCTGCAGATGCCAATCTTCGATACGATTTTCTGGGCAGGTCTCATGAAGTGGGCCATGCTGCTTATTATTATTGTGGCGATCGGCTGGGGGCTTTACGAATTGTTCCGTCGATTTGCCCTCGTCGAACCTCTGACTAGTTACACCGAAACTCGGGACTAACTCGGGACTAATAGTTGTTACAAAAAATCATGCTTTACGCACAGCACTAAGATGCTTTTACGCTAAACTTAGCGACCTAAAATTTTCAGGGAATGACTTATGTTGAAATTGCACCGTGTCAGTAAAACACTGATCACAAGCGCCGCGTTTGCGGTAGCGGCGCAGTCGCTAGTAGCGGCGCCAACTAGAGTGGGTGACTTTGCCTTGCTCGACAGTGACGGTGAGTTTCACCAGCTTAGCCGCTATGGTGACAAAGAAGCGCTGGTATTGATGGCTTTTGACGCGAGCTGTGCCTCGATGCAAGCGCAGCTCGAGCAATTCTCCGAATTGCAAGCGGCATGGCAGGATCGAGACGTTGCCTTCGGCGTCATTAATTCTGGACCAAATTCAGACCTGGCGGCAGCTCGTTCCGCGAAGGAGTCGAGCATGATCGAAATGCCACTCTGGCTCGACGACGGTCAGCTCGTGACTCGCACGTTGGGTCTAACTAAGGCCGGCGAGGTAGCGATTGTAGACCCGTCGCGTCTTAATGAGCTTTATACGGGCGGCATGAGCGCCGTGAGCGCCTCTTTAGAAGCTCAATTGCAGGGCGAAGAAAGTGCCGTAGTTGCAGAAGTTAAAGGTTGCGATCTTGCGTTCCCGACGTTGGACAGCTTGGCGGCTTCGGCTCCTGATTACGCCACGGAGGTCGCTCCAATTATTATCGAGCAATGTGCTACTTGCCATCGAGAAGGGGGCATCGGGCCATTCGCAATGGATAGCCATCTCATGTTACAGGGCTGGTCACCTATGATTCGCGAGGTTTTGTTAACCAAGCGTATGCCGCCTATGCAAGTCGACCCGTCCATTGGCCATTTCAGCAATGCACGTTACTTGCCTGTGGAGCAATTAGAGACGCTGGTTAGTTGGATTGATGCGGGCGCTCCGCGAGGCGCGGCCGCTTTGGATCCGCTCAGCGATATCGAATTTCCTGATCCTAAGTCCTGGCAATTGGGAGAGCCCGATTACATCGTAAAGGCGCCCGCGATGGAAATACCAGCAACGGGTGTGCTGGATTACATTAACGTCGATATAGATCTGCCGTTTGAAGAAGATAAGTGGGTGAAGAGCGTTCAGTTCATTGCTGGCGATCAGACAGTCTTACATCACCTACTAACTTATGTCACAGCACCGAATGAAAACTTCACTGGTGGGGAGTCGAGCAGTTCTGCTATCGGCGGTCGATTCTTGGAGGGCTATGCGCCGGGTAAAGCTGATGCAATGACCTTCCCGGAAGACACTGGAGTACTGATTCCTGCTGGGCATAAGCTCTCGATGCAATTTCATTACACGACGAATGGTAAGGCTACCGTCGATGAGACCGTGCTAGGTCTCTATCTCTATGATGAGCCACCCAAGCATGAGAATTTCACTCAGCCAGTAGCAACGATCTTCAGGATTCCACCTTTCGCGAAAGATCATAATGTGAAAGCGGCTTATACCTTTAAAGAAGATGTTGTAATTACTGGTCTCCGCGCTCATATGCACTACCGTGGCAAAGACATGAAATTCACCGCGGAAACACCGGATGGCAAGATGACCGATCTGCTAAGCGTGCCTAATTATAGTTATGCGTGGCAGCCGACTTTCCAGTTAGAGGATCCGATGAGATTGCCTGCTGGGACCAAAGTTCACGTCACCGGGTCATTCGACAATTCTGAGCAAAACCCTGCGAATCCAGATCCTAGCAAAGAGCTCACTTTCGGCCTACAAAGCTGGGATGAAATGTTTATCGGTTATTGGACTTATCACGAAGCAACACCTAGTAACTAGTGCGTTGGCGCATACCCTAAGCCTTGCTATGATGTGCGGGCTTAGTGGCCCATGCGCCTCATAATAATAATTTCGGGAGAATTCTTAATGTCCTCGGTCTTTATCATTGTCTTCGGACTCGTCGGCTTCACCTTCGGCTGGTTCGTTTATTCAAAATTTATCGCTGAAAAAATCTATCGCCTGGATCCCGATTATGTGACGCCGGCGCATGAGTTCAATGACGGCATTGATTTCGTGCCTACCAATAAATTTGTCCTGTGGGGGGCGCACTTCACGTCGGTCGCCGGCGCTGCGCCAATTGTGGGACCGGCTATTGCGGTCTATTGGGGCTGGTTACCTGCATTATTATGGGTGACGCTTGGCTCGATTTTCTTCGCGGGTGTACATGACATGGGGGCTTTGTGGGCGAGCGCTCGCCACAAGGCGAAGTCTATCGGCGCCTTGTCAGAAGACGTGGTCGGCAAGCGCACTCGTTCCTTGTTCATGGTCGTTATCTTCTTGCTGCTCCTCATGGTGAATGCTGTGTTTGGTACGATTATCGCGAGTGAGATGGTCGACATTCCGACGTCAGTATTCCCTGCTTGGGCGGCGATTCCGGTGGCCATCGGTATCGGTGTGCTCATCCGTAGGCAGCATAACCTGCTGATTATTTCTATTATCGGTGTCGGTATTCTCTATCTGTCGATTTATGTAGGCAGCATCATGCCTCTGTCGCTTCCGGGTGATATCTTCGGCCTCGGTCCAAACGGTAACTGGATTATTTTGCTGTTCGTCTACGCCGGTATCGCTTCGAGTCTGCCTGTTTGGTTGCTCTTGCAACCACGCGATTACATCAATGGCGCACAGCTGGTCGTAGGATTGTTCGTTCTCTACACGGCGGTATTACTCACGCTGCCAGAGGTGACTGCGCCGATGTTCAATGAGGGATTGGCTGAAGGCACTCCGCCGATCTTCCCCATCCTCTTTGTGACAATTGCATGTGGCGCCCTCTCTGGATTCCATGGCATCGTCTCTTCAGGCACTAGCTCGAAGCAGCTCAATAATGAGAAAGATGCACGCTTCGTTGGCTACCTCGGTGCGCTGGGTGAGGGCACGCTCGCGTTGATCACGATTACTGCGGTGACGGGTTCACTGTATGCGGCGAGTTCAGCAGATTGGAACGGTATCTACACCGGTTTCGGAAGCGGAGGCGCAAGCGCATTTATCGCTGGTGGCGCCGCGTTGATCACGGAAGGCTGGGGTATCCCGCTGAGTTTCAGTGAAACCATGCTTGCGGTGATGGTTGTTCTTTTTGCTGGAACGACTATGGACGCGGGTCTGCGTCTGCAACGCTACATCATCCAAGAGTGGGGCAGCATTTACGACATCGCACCATTGAAGAACAACATCATCTCAACCCTCGTGGCAGTGTTCTCTTGCCTAATTCTGGCATTTGGCGCGTCGAACGGTGGTTACCCAGGCGATGGTGGCATGGTGATCTGGCCATTATTTGGTGCATCGAATCAGATTCTGGCTGCATTGACGCTGCTAGTGGTCTCTATCTTCCTAATGCGCCTCGGACGTCCAGCTATCTATACATTAGTGCCAATGATTTTCATCATCATCGTGGCATTCTGGGCGAGCGCTTGGTATTTAGTTGACTACTACCGCGGTGAGAAGTGGCTGCTCATGGGTCTTAGCCTCGCAGTTATGGGTGCGAGCATCATCGTGATCCTTGAGGCATTCTCAGTCATTGGCAAAATTCGTCGAGGTGAGAAATTAGACGTGGCTGACGAAAAGGTTTAACGATTCGCGCCGAGTCAGGTATGACAATGAACCCGTCGCGCGTTGCGCGGCGGGTTTTTTATTTTCCGAGTGAGAATAATGAGCGAAAAATGGATTAATGAAGAGCGCCTTGTTCGAGCGTTGGAGCCAGTGCATGCGGGGCTCGTTCCAGGCCTGTGCCTATTCGAAGCTATTGATTCGACCAATGCGGAAGCGCTGCGCAGGCTGAAGTCCATGCAATCGTCGCGGCTCCCGCCTCCGATGGCCTTCATTGCGCGAACCCAAACGGCTGGCCGCGGCCGTCGGGGCAGGGAATGGATGAGTGAGCCGGACGCTGGTTTGTATATGTCGCTCCTGCGTTCTTTCGACCTCGTACCCGATGCCTTGCAGGGATTGAGTTTGGTGGTCGGATTGGCAGTCTATGAGGCGCTCAAAACACTCGTGGGAATTGGTGAAGAGAGGGAAGGAATCAGCCTAAAGTGGCCGAACGATATCCTCTATCAGGGTTGTAAGCTTGGGGGTATATTGCTCGAACTGCAGCGGGATGAAGCGCTCTCTCATGTCGTTATAGGTATAGGTCTAAATCTTGATTTGCCGCCAGATGTGGATTCACTTCTGGACAGGCCGACGGCCGATTTGAAGCAAATCACGGGAGAACGAGTCGAACCTGTTAAGCTTGTGACTGCATTGCTCAATCAGCTTGGTCGCGACATTGCCGTGTTCGAGGAAGAGGGCTTTGCTCCGTTTATTGAGCGTTGGAATAGAGTGGATGCGTATTTGGGGAAGAATGTTCGACTCCAACAGGATTCAAAGTGGACCGAGGGAATTAGTCGCGGAGTCGACTCGAGCGGGGGTTTACTGCTCGAACCTCTCAATGACGACGGCGTCACTTCTCACGCAACAGGCGAGGGTGGGCTGCTGCGTTTTGAAGGGGGAGAGCTGAGTCCGACGCTGCGCCTGAACGAGGACAGGGAATGATCATTGAAATTGACGCGGGCAATACGCGCCTTAAATGGCGGAGTCGTAGTCGCAGCGGCGAAGTTGGCGGTGCTCTCATTGCGCAAAGTGCGCAGGAGATCGCGGAGACAATCGCCCGGAACAGTTCGACCGGAGAGACTGCTCGGGTCGACGCGGTGAGAATCGCAAGTGTGAGATCGCCTGATTCACTCGCGGCTCTTGTCGCAGAATGTGAGCAGCTGTTCTCGGTGAGTCCGGTGGTGGCGAAAGTGGTGCCGGGACTGGCAGGGGTGCAGATCCAGTACAGTGATCCGGCTCGTTTGGGAGTGGATCGATGGTTGGCAATGCTGGCGGCGAAGGCGCGTGTCTCGGGCGCGTGTCTCGTGGTCGATTCGGGCACCGCACTCACCATCGATCAGCTCAATGGTGAGGGTGGTCATGAGGGCGGGTATATTCTGCCTGGTCTCGAGCTCATGTGCCGCAGTTTGGAACAGAACACGCGAATACGCCTGAACCCCGATTTCGGCCAAGGTAGTATAGGGTTCGGTCATTCCACGGATGCAGCTGTATATCAGGGTTGCCTCGCCGCCGCGGTGGCCTTGGTGAAAACCCAGTTTTTAGCACTCCGTGGAGTGAATGCGGAGGCTCGATTGATTCTGACTGGCGGTGGCGCAGCTGCGCTTCTCCCGCATCTGGCAGAGGAGGAAGCTGAGTGGGTTCCTGATTTGGTATTAGATGGCTTGGCTCCGGCGTGTGCCGAGTCCTAGGGGGAGAGCGATGCGCTACATCATTGCCTGCCTTTTATTGGCGAATATCGCCTATTTTTCATGGCTAAAACTCGGATCGGGAAGTGCTCCTTCTAGCACCGAGATTGCGGCAGACGCTCCAGCGTCGAGGCCGCTGTTGAATACAGGACTAAGCAAGGTGAATGAGGCCGGTCCCAGGGGGCGTTGAGGCTGTGAACTCCTTGATACGAGAAAGCATCTTTTCTCCGCGAAACGATTGCACCTCGTAGCCAATTCCCATAAAATGCCGCTCCTGTGTGAGAGAGCCGAGGGTTGAATATGTCCCTTGGGGAATCTTGTAGGAGGGGTTCCCGAGTGGCCAAAGGGATCAGACTGTAAATCTGACGCGCAAGCTTCGGTGGTTCGAATCCACCCCCCTCCACCATATAAATCAAATAGATTCATAGGGTTGCACAAGTGAAGTCGATACAGGCGGGTATAGTTCAGCGGTAGAACCCCAGCCTTCCAAGCTGGTTGCGCGGGTTCGATTCCCGCTACCCGCTCCATATTTAAGCGGATGAAATGGTCAGTTTCGCTCGCATAGCTCAGGCGGTAGAGCACTTCATTGGTAATGAAGAGGTCCCAGGTTCAACTCCTGGTGTGAGCACCACCTATTGGTCACGGCCTAAGGCGGTGACAGGCGGTGCTGCTATCAGGCGTTGTCTGGCGGTGAAGCGCCTCCGGGTAAGAAGTATTAGTGCTGCGGCGGTGTGTTGCGGTATGTAAGCACTAGAAGCGGCGACTCATTGAATGAGTCAAATACGGCTGGGTTTAAAGACTCAGTAAAAGATCAGAAAGACAGTAAACGTTGAGGGCAGTCGATAATGGCTAAGGAAAAATTCGAAAGAAGTAAGGTACACGTCAACGTCGGAACGATTGGACACGTTGACCATGGTAAGACGACGCTGACGGCGGCTCTGACAAAGGTTTGTGCAGAGACTTACGGCGGTTCGGCGCGAGATTTCG
>JALQUB010000019.1 GCA_023268635.1 Pseudomonadales bacterium | reverse complement strand
CGCAACTTCCAAGCTAGATGGAAACAAGAGCTCGATGTGGAGTTGGTGGTTGGCGGAGAAAGTGAACGCCAAGCTGAATCATTCGGAGACCTGTTTTCGACGTTTCCGATAGCAATGATGGTGATTTTCGCACCACGATGGCGGAAGAGCTTCGTCTTGTGATCAACTCAGAACTTGAGGCAGCGGAGGATTTCGGCGGCATCGAGAGAGTTCTGTTTACAGAATTTTTGATGCAGTAACTACACTGCATCATTAACCGTAGTTTAAATGAGCAAGACCCATGGTTGAAGAAACACTTGGACTAACAGACGAAGAACTCGACGCGATCGCGGAGACGAGTCTAGATGGCAATAACGTGCCAATCAACGCCAGCTCACGCGATACACAGGTGACTGCCCACGATCTCGCGAGCGAAGACAGTTCTCTCGGATTTAATCAGGGCGCCATTGATCTCGTGAATGAGCGATTCGCTCGTCAGCTTCGCATGGGCCTTATTGATGTACTGCGGACGACGCCAAAGATCGCGCCCGAGAAGGTAGAAATTACTACCTTTAAGAAAAGCATCGCCAATATGGCAGCGCCTTTATCGATTAACACAGTTAAAATGGATCCGCTGCGCGGTATGTCACTTATTGTCATTGAGCCGAAGATTATATTCTCAGCGCTTGACAGCTTTTTTGGTGGTTTTGGCAAAGGAATCGATAACATCACGCCGACGCGGATCTTTACGCCAACTGAGGCGTCAATTATTGATCTTTTGATGAATATCGTCTTCGCGGCCTTAAAAGATGCCTGGTCGCCAATTATGCAGGTGAATTTTCAGCGGGTGAGTTCTGAGGTAAATCCTCAGTTTGCTCAAATTGCCGACGACGACGAGCTGATGCTTGTCAGCAAGTTTAATTTCTCGCTCGCAAACGATGTCGAAGGCTATCTACAGATCATTCAGCCTTTTTCACTACTCAAACCCGCGCGAGATCTGCTTAGAAGCCGAGTTCAAACGAGTGATGACGAAGACGAGCAAGACTCAGCGTGGGAGAGACAATTAAACGACGCAGCACTCGATGTGCCCCTCCTACTTAGAGCTAAGATTGCCGAACTGTCTTTAACCTACGGGCAACTCACAAACCTTCGCGAAGGCCAGATGCTACCGATCGAAGTGTTCGAAGAAGCATCGGTGAGCATAGACAATATAGAAGTCTTTACGGCCGCCACGGGCGAGGTGGCAGGCAAGGTGGCGCTGCAGATCAATAGAATGAGCAGCCTCGATAAGAAACAATAGTTTATCCGTTGAGACAAGTTAGTCTCGCGAAGGAAGCGAAAATGAGTAATGAAGAGAGTACGAGCAACGCCGACGACGTGTTGTTAAACACAGGCGTTGATCCTGAAATAGGCAAACCATCCGGCGAGGAATTAGGCATTAGTCTTGATTCAGAGCTACTGAAAAATATTCCAGTGACGATATCTATTGAAGTCGGGAGGACTTCTCTCAAGATTCGTGACCTAATGCGTCTCACCCAAGGCTCAGTGGTTGAGCTCGATCGCCTAGCCGGTGAACCTTTAGATCTACTCGTGAATGACACGCTGGTCGCTCAGGGCGAAATAGTCTTGGTAAATGACCGCTACGGTATGCGTCTTACGCAGGTAGTGCCAAAAAGCGAGAGGCTTAAATCGTTGTAAACTACAGGCTGCGTACTAAAGCAGCGCAAATTCATGTTCCGGGCACTGCGAGGCGGTCGTTGCGGAGCTGATACTCGAAAAAGGGTGCACTGTGGAAATTGTCGGGTTTGGCCGCGTATTGGGTTCTTTAGTCTTTGTCCTGGTACTCTTCTTCCTCTTTATCTTTCTACTCAAGCGATATCGCAATCCCCTCACGCATGGGACGTCTGGCAAAATTAAACTGGTCGACCAACTTACCCTTGAGCTGGGTCGACGCGCAGTATTGCTTGAAGCAGAGGGAAGGCTGAGTCTCATAGTACTGTCGAAAGAGGGCGCCGAGCATATCTGGACGCGAGATGACGATCAGCAAACGGATTTAACCCAATGAACTTTTTCAAGTTAAGCCGGTTAAGCAATAGGTCGCTAAAGCCTTTAACTCTGATCGCTATGGCGCTCTGCGGTTTCGCGATAGCCTTCTCAAGCTCTGCTGTTGCCCAGACCGGACTTCCGCTTGTCAACGTAAGCTCGGATCCTAACGGCGCGACCGAATACAGCTTAACGCTGCAAGTTCTAATTCTGATGACGGTGCTTACACTGTTGCCGTCCATTCTTATTATGATGACGTCCTTTGTGCGCATCATTATCGTTATGTCGCTGTTGCGGCAGGCTATCGGTACCGCCCAGACTCCACCAAATACCGTGCTAGTCGGTATAGCTCTATTCCTTACTTTCTTCATTATGGCGCCGGTGTTCGAGACGCTTTATGAGGATGCCTTCGTGCCTTATGTTGCGGAGGAAATTTCCGCCCAAGCTGCATTAGATGCGGCGATTATTCCCGTGCGCAGCTTTATGCTTACGCAAACTCGCGAAGCAGACCTTATGGTATTTTCGGATATAGCAGATTTTGATTATACGGAAGACGAGGCGGAGATCCCTCTGAGCATACTGATTCCGTCGTTTATGACCTCGGAGCTAAAGACAGCGTTTACTATTGGTTTTCTTATTTACATCCCGTTTGTAATTATAGATCTCGTAGTCGCGAGCGTGCTCATGTCTATGGGCATGATGATGTTGTCACCGATGATGATCTCAATGCCATTTAAGCTCATGCTGTTTGTCTTAGCCGATGGCTGGATACTTATTATGCAGTCTCTCACCGCGAGTTTCTCAATATGATTATCAGTGATGTAGTGACACTCGGCCAAGAAGCGCTCTGGGTTACTGCGCTCATCGCAGGGCCCTTGCTTCTCGGGATTCTGGTTGTGGGTGTTGTCGTTGGCATTCTTCAAGCCGCGACGTCAGTTCAGGAAATGACTCTGAGCTTTATTCCAAAACTCATAGTGCTAGTGCTTTTACTGTTATTCGTTGGAAACTGGCAAATCGGTCTGTTGATAGACCATTTTCAAACGCTAATGCTCACGATTCCGTCGTTAATTCAATAATGAATTTTCTAGTATCAGAAGTCGTTACCTACCTTAGTCTTTTTGTATTGCCTTTCGCGCGCGTGTCTGCATTTATGCTCGCAGCACCGATTTTTTCTTTGCAAGCCTTTAACGTACGTTTTCGAGTGCTATTTAGCGCGATACTAACTTTTGCGGTAGTTGAATCGATAACATTCGATACTCAGGGTCTCGCTTTTGTTGAGCTAATGACGCTTGTCATAATGCAAATATTTGTAGGCTTATTTGCTGGATTCCTTCTTCAGATAGTTAACGGTGCGGTCGCCGTGGGTGGTCAGGCGATTTCAAACTCGATGGGTTTGGGTATGGCGAGCTTGGTCGATCCAAGCCTCGGTAACGTGCCAGTAATATCGCAGTTTCTTATTATTCTCTCGACGTTTATCTTTATCGCAGTAGATGGCCACCTCATTCTTGTTCAACTTCTCTTGCAAAGCTTTCAAACCATTCCTGTTGATGAGACTTTCTCGTTAGCACTTATTTATCGTGTATTCATCGAATGGTCGCCTCTACTCTTTTTAGGCGGACTCGTGGTCGCTTTGCCGATACTTATTTCAGTTCTGCTAATCAACGCAGGATTAGGCATGATCACGCGCTCTGCTCCGTCGCTGAATATTATCTCGGTTGGTTTCCCGGCAATTCTTGTTGCAGGCACCGTATTGCTGATGCTAGCTATTCCGGGAATCATTCAGCGGATTGGCATTTTTTGGCAAGACGGATTTGCTTTATTAGCTACGCTGTGGGGGCTATGACAGATGGCAGATGATGACAGCAAAACTGAAGAACCAACCCAGAAGAAATTAGATAAGACACGCGAAGAAGGTCAATTTGCGCGTTCGCAAGATCTTAGCGTCGCTCTGCTAATGATTGCAGTAGCGGCAATATTTCTGATTATCGGCGATACAATTTCGAGCAATCTTCTTTCGGCCTTGCAAACTGCGTTTGTATTTGACGCCTCAGTAATAAGTGATTCAGGCCAGGTTGGCGCCTACTTTTTCGAGTTGCTAATACGTTGCCTCACAATTGCGTCGCCAATTTTCGTTGTGACAATATTGCTCGCGTTCGCGGGCGCATTCTTCGTTGGCGGGATAGGTTTTTCCATAAAGGGATTTATGCCAAAGGCCTCAAAACTTAATCCAATCCAAGGGCTTGGACGGATGTTTGGCGTAAAGAGCCTTGTCGAACTCACTAAGGGGTTGCTCAAGCTTGGTCTGATAGGCGGCATTATCTTTTTAGTTGTGTCCTACTATTTCGACGAAATATTTACCCTGAGTATTCTTCCGCCGTCAGCGGCGTCAGCTTGATCCTTAGCAGCTTTACGCTGTAGCTCTGCTTGCTTCCACTGTAGCGCTGCTTGCTGCATCTGGACGATTGGGTCTTGAGCCTGTTGCTGCGCAGCGTGTGCTGCGGCCTGCTGTTGGTGCTTTAACTATGGGCGTAGGTGCTCCTGCATTAGCGGGCGCTATGGGTATTTCTAATGCTGCGGCAGGTGCTTTAATTAATGCAGGCATGACAGGTGCGTTAGGCGGTGACCTAGGCGATATGGCTA
>JALQUB010000093.1 GCA_023268635.1 Pseudomonadales bacterium | reverse complement strand
GGCGCGGCGGCCGTCGCCCTGCTGGCCACCGGCTGGACGCTGATCAGCGGCGGGCGGAGAGGCACGCCACGCATCGCCTCCTTTCTCTTGGCGGCGGTGTTCCTGACAGGAACGATCGCGGCCGTCTTTCACGCCGATGATCTCGCCAATCTCTTTCATATTCATTTCGTCGACATAGTATAGAGACATTACAAGGCGTTTTCTATCGTCAAGCTGGGCGATCTTCTCAGCGACTAGGACCTTCAGCTCTTCGTCTTCTATCTGTTCAAGGGGGTTTAGCTCAGAGCCGACTTGCCTTTCCTCAAAGCTATTTTCCTCAGAATCAAGGTCTTCCATGCGAAAACGATCGGCGTGGGTGCGTTGATCTTCGTATTCGGAGACCGAAAGCCCAAGATAGTCGGCAACTTGTTTGCTGGAGGGTTTGGTACCAAGGTCATTCGCAAGTTTGTGTTCTGCCTGACTGTGCAGCTGAGAATTTTTTATAGCGAGTCGAGACATGCTGCTCATACGGCGCACTTCGTCGAGTATCGCGCCCTTAATACGAGTTTTGGCGTAATCCTTAAATTCGACGCCAAGATCTGTCTTATAAGATTCAGCCGCGGACATGAGGCCTAGAGTGCCGATCTGAACCATGTCGTCATATTCGATAAACTTAGGCACGCGGGCTTTCAGGTATCCTGCGATGCGAGACACAAGCGGGAGGTGATCGGTGATGAGCTGGTTAAGCTCGGCACGCGCCGCCTTCTGGTACTCGTTTGGTCTAGTCACTTGATTGGCCCTTAGTAAGTCTGCGCGTCGATTTAAACGGAAGACAATTTAGTTACTGGAAAAAGCTTACTCGGTTAGGGGCTGACTCAACTTCTATCGTATTGAGGGATTCTATCAGCTCTTCATAGTCACGTTCGATAATCGCCGACTGACCCATAGACACTGCAGGGACGCCGCGTGACCAAGCTTGATTGTAGTCGGAGCTAAAGTTGATAGAGCCGATGAACTGTAGCGATTCGCCGAGAAATTTTTTAACGATCTGATTCATACTCTCAAATAGTTTCTGACCGTTTCGCGAGTTTCTCACTTTGTTAGGGACGTAAATCAACCCTGTGATGTGCTCTTTCTTAGTAAGCATTTTAATCAGCGCATAGGCATCAGCGATTGAGGATGGCTCCTCGGTGCCTAACACTATTTTGTGATCGCAACCGGCCATGAATGTCATTACGTTATCGTCAATGCCAGCTGATACATCGACGATAAGATAATCGTATTCGCCGTCGAGCTCACTGAAGCTTTGAATAATTTGCGTCGCACTTTGCTTATTAATCGACAACACCTCGTCGAGACCGTTGCCGCCGCTGACGATATGAATGCCGCTTTCTGTTTCTATTACAATTTCTTTGAGCGTCTTACGACCTTCGAGCACGTCGACCATAGTACCTTCGACGCGATTCTTGAATGCAATGTGTATATTCGCGAGCCCAAGATCGGCGTCGAAAATTAAAACCCTTTTGCCTTGGGTGTTAAGCACGGTGGCGAGATTGACTGCGAACGTAGTTTTGCCTACGCCGCCTTTGCCACTGCCAATCCCAATAACCTGAGTCTGATTCTGACGGGTCGTGTCCAGCATCTAGCGTCTACCTGTTTAGTCACTACCTTGAAAGGTGCGTTTGTCGAAAGCGTTACTGATGCACTAATGCATAGCCGCTACTTGCTGCGCTGCGCCGAGCCGCTCCATCGTCGTCCTGGATTTGGCGTTGGTTAGCTTCGAGGCCGCCTCGTGTTCGGGTGCAATGATGGCGCCTAGAACCTTATCAAGCAAGCCTCTTAGCTGGGCTGCGCTAACCACGACTACACTCGCAGTTAGCGAGGGGTCCCGTGACCCGATCGAAAGAGGGATTTGGCTCTCAACCAGCACTTGATAGATGCTCCAGCTAAATGATGTCGAATCGAGCCGAGTAATCATCAACGAAGTCCAGGGGTGGGCGCGACTTAGTCGTTGGAGGTTGTTAAGGCAAGCGTCGCTTGGAGCCACTAAATGGAATGCCGCCGTGTTAAAGCTAGACTGCAGAGCAGCGATATCGGACTCATTATAGGTCGATATGTCTACGAGTAATAGTTTGGTGGAGCCACTGTCTCTCACCAGTTCAGCCAAGTCTTCGGTAGAGCTCGCCGGAAGCACTTCGACTCCTAGTCGCGCGCCCATGATGGCAGCGTTAGTCCAACTCGATTCTTGATCACTAGAATAGTTAACCACAATTGCGCGACCCGGCTCGAAAGAGTTGATCTGGAGCGCCATCCTAAACGCTAGCGATGTTTTGCCAACACCATAGCCGCCTGCGAGAAAATGCAGAGGTTGCAAAAGGTCTATTTCATGAGTCGTTGGGAGCTTGCTTGAAACAAAATCAGCCGTACTCTTCAACAGAGATTCCTCGGGGCTGGTGCCAGCGAGTCCCGCAAGCAGTGTCTGTCTAAATAGGCTAGAGATGCCACTCGTGTCGAACGCTTTGTTGAGGGCATCGAAATCTGGGTGGCTTTTAAGGCGTCGAATTCTTCGTGCTTCGCGCTTATCGGTGAGTAGGGCCTGATCGAGCTTATCGAATTTGCTTGCGCGCCGCGCAGGACGAGCGCTTTATCGAGACCTACCGCCGCCTTGGGGCCGAACCCTTCCGCGCGGCGCTTTATGAGACGGAGGCCGAGGCCGATGCTGCCTGAGACGCTTAAAGGCAAACTTCTGGGTCTGAACGACGACATGGAAACGCGCTCGGCCTTGGCCGTGATCGAGACCGC